>CAZVXE010000015.1:0-28727 GCA_964630765.1 uncultured Thermococci archaeon
TCGATGATACTGCATGTTTTAGCATGCTTCAGGGATTAGAGGGTGCTATTCAAGGTGTTCGGTGGCATCATTTGCCAGAACCTATAAAGAAGGATCTAAAAGAATTCTTTGATTCATTTAAATAGGTGGTCTAGATGGATCATGTTGTATACCTAGATGCAATAGCTAAAGAGATGGAAAATATTCTCTCTGGAAACAAAAAGATGATTATTCGTGGCGCAACAGGACGAAAAATACCTTATGGAAAAGTAAATCTTGGAGATAATTTGTATCTACTAAATAATAATGCGGAAGGTCTTATCAAAGTATCCGCTAAAGTAAAGAATGTGTTTAATTCGGATAAAATGACGCCTGAAGAATCAATGAATCTGATTGAAAGAAATCAGTACAAACTAAAACTGACAGATAAACAGCTAGTGCGTTGGACTGGCAAAAGATATCTAGTTCTAATAGAAATTGAAGATGTAAAAGAGATAAAATCATTTGCTATCGATAAGAGCAATTACGGCAACATGGACGATTGGCTCATAGTTGAAGATATTAACAAAGTAAAAAAAATTATTAATTAATCCGATTAATATCCGAAATATACGAATCTATTCTTTCTCTAATTTGATCTGATTTTTCAAGTATACTCTTCTCAACAATTTCATTTTTATATACGGGAGCTCTAGGAAATTCGAATTTAGTCTGTAGTAGAGAAATATCGGTCATGCTTCCATTAAATCTTCTATCTGATATTTTTTCAAATTCTTTTATTTCAGAAGTTAAGGACTTCCCAAGCTTTGAGCCATAGAACTGCTTCCAGGAAAACTTTGTTATCCCATTTGAACCTGCCATTAAAAGGGGGCCAACAAGATGTATCCTATCTGACCAAATTCCAGTAACAATTTCAAGTTTTGGAAACATTAATCTTGTTTCAGAAACAACGTCAAGGTAGTATAATGAAGCTGGTGGTACAGAGCCTTCAAATATTGTCCCTTTATGGGGATTCAATGAGTAGAAAGTCACCCTATCTATTTTGTAATTTTTGATTGTTTCAAAAAGATTTTCAAGATCTTCTTTCTTTTCACCCACGCCCAATATTATTGTAATACCTTTCTTGTATCCGAGACCATCGGCCATATCTAAAAAATCCATCATTTTAATCCAGCTTTTTGAAGGGCATAGATTTTGGAATAACTCTTCTGTAAAAGTTTCTATTGATGCAGTTACACCTTTCAGTTCATCTCCAAATAAGGATAGATCTTCCTTTTCAAGTATTCCTGTATTTAACCAGACGGGCTCTCCTGTAATAGAAGCCACTCCTTTAGAGATGTCCACTATTTTTTCAGTCTCGTAAACCCCATAACCTGAAGAAAGAAACTCTACCTTCCAATTAGCCATTTTTACAAGAAAAGCTTCTGCAAAGAGTGATTCAACGCTTCTCAATCCTCTTTTAGGGCCAGATTTTATGGTGGACATATAACAGAATTTACAGTCTCTTAAATCACAATGATAGGATAAAAAAATTGCCCTTTCGATAGTTATAGAATCAAAATACTTTTCAGTTAGTTCAAATGCTTTTGTTAGTTTTTCAGGTAACTCCATTATATCCCTTACAGTTTTTTAGCATTGGCCCAGAGATACTCAAAGTTTGATCTCGACCATTCCACAAATCTCTTATCTTCACCTTCAATAATATCAAGATAATCAAATTCGTTTTTTTGATCTTCAAATCCTATCCATGAAAAACTTTTATCGCATACCTGCATTACGCAGTACATTTCATTTCTTTTTAGAAATCTTATTTCGTATTTTTCTTTACCAGATAAATACTCTTTTTTACTAAGTTTTTCCATTTCCTCTAAGGGATAGATTATCCTGATACTCACATCACTTCCTATTTCAGAAAATATGCTTTGTATATCCATTGATATTCGTGAGAATATTCCAAGATGTTCTATTTTTGACCCTTTTAGATTCTTGGATATGAAGGGGAATACATCAATTGAAGTAAGATGACTCAATTTGTTCCCTTCCCAAGTTAAAAAATCCCTGACAAATCCGTTTGGGATCTTTTCTATGTTATGTTTTTCTATAAAATCCGAGTACTTCACAATATTATTTTCTAGATCTTGAAGATTTTTGATCTGGGATTTATAGACTTGTCCCTGCTTTGATAGATAAAACTGGGTTCCATCCTTTACGGCAAGCTTTTTTTCTACAAACAGATTCAACTGTGTGGAAACATCCTGCCACCTAATTTCCAGTTTTTTTGCAATATCCAGGCTTTTTTGAGGATTGGTAGGGGATAGTTCCTCTAAAATATCCATCCTTTTTTGGCTGTTCAAAATAAAATTCCAAAGTTCCATCAATATCCCGTATTATTTTAATGTGTTAATATAAAAATAGATGATTTTACATTATTTAAAGATATTGTATGATGTTATTCGATTAATTCTTTATTTTATGGTATAATTAATATACTTGATTAATAAATTTTCATTATTATACTTGCATAGTAATTTTAACCCAAAATTCATACTACAAGCGAAATATTTATAAATATTAACCTTTTATTCGATTCGTGGTTTATTATGTTCGGAATTTCTGATCCATGGGTGTGGTCAGCGTATCTGTTGACCCTGCTTTCCACTCTCCTATGTGTAGGGTGGTCTATAATTAAATTAAAGGAGAATAACGGGTGAGATTATGGAAAATGTAGCTTTGTCAATTATTATTATTTTTGGGTATCTTGTTGTTACAGGCCTTCTTGCCCACAAAGGCTGGAAAGAAACAAAAAACAAAGAAGACTATATGCTGGGAGGTCGTAATGTGCACCCGTACATTATCGCAATATCCTATGGGGCCACGTTCATCAGCACATCGGCCATAGTGGGATTTGGAGGAGCCGCTGCAATGTTTGGCATGGGCCTGTTATGGCTTACCTTCATGAACATCTTTGTTGGTATATTTCTTGCATTCGTAGTTTGGGGAAACAGGGCAAGGCACGTTGGGCAAAATTTAGGTGCACTCACTTTTCCTGAGATAGTGGGTAAGAGGTTCAATTCCAAATCCTTACAGGGCTCATTTGGCGCCCTCATTACAATATTCATGCCGTTATACGCATCTGTTGTCATAATTGGGGCCGCCAGAATGATTGAATCAACATTCAATCTAAATTTTAATCTAGCCTTGATCGTAATGACCGGAATAGTTGCGGCATATGTTCTGTTTGGTGGATTACTTGCAGTATTATACACAGATGCATTACAAGGGACGATAATGGCTATTGGGATGATATTGCTTTTAGTAGGTACTTACGCCGCATTTGGAGGCATAACAGAAGCTCACCAATCCCTTGAAAACTTCCAGCTTACAGATTCGTATTCAATGTTGACGAATAAAGGGGCGCCTTTGAGCATATTTGGTCATCAGGGATTCACAACTTTTCCTGTGATGAGTTTAGGAAATACACCGGCAGATGCCACTGGATTACATGATACGCAAGGTATCTTCTGGTCTGTACTGATGGGATTGATATTTGGAGTTGGGGTCGGCGTTCTTGCCCAACCACAGCTCGCCGTCCGTTGTATGACTGCAAAGAGCAAGCGTGACTTAACAAAAGCCGTAGGGATAGGAGGCGTTTTCATCCTCTTAATGACAGGCGTTGCATTTACGGTAGGGTCGCTTACCAATGCCTATTTTGAAAAAGAGGGTGTCGAAGTAATAAAAGCTGATTATAATCCAACACTCACAAATCAACAGATCCGAGACATGTACTTTAAGTATGATGAAAGCGGCAAACTTGTTAGCCGACCTTCAGAATACGTTTACTGGACCGACTCTGCCATACCGGAATATGTCAATTACAGATTCCCAAGCTGGTTCGTTCTACTTTTCATGCTTACTCTAATATCGGCTGCAATGTCTACCATTTCAGGGCAGTTCCATGCGATGGGGACTTCTTTTGGGCATGACTTCTATCATGTCTGGCTAAGAAAGTCTTCGGAGAAGATTAATGCCGTAAATGCAACAAAAATAGGGATCGGTGCAACGGTATTGATTTCCCTTGCTTTAGGATACATACTCCCACCGGCAATAATTGCTAGAGGAACAACAATATTCATGGGAATGTGCAGTGCAGTATTTCTTCCAGCCTACACAGGAGCATTGTTCTGGAGAAAGGCAACAAGAATTGGCGCTATAGTTTCAATGATAGGAGGATTTGCATCCTGGCTTATATGGACTCTATTCTTTAAGGTGGCTGAATCCGAGCCTTTGAGGATATGTCAATGGATATTTGGTAAGCCAGTGCTACTGAGTGCAAAAGCTTCGTTGACACAGCTTGATCCATTCTTCATTGCAATTCCCATATCAGTTGCACTTATGATAATAGTAAGTCTTCTGACAAAGCCCCCCGAGAAAAAGCTAGTCGACAAGGCGTTTAAAGGACTTTAATTAATTTTTTATTTTTATTCAAACATCATTGGCTTTAATGTTATATGATTCTATAAGCCGTTGTTTTAATATTAATTGTGACCTAGTTAATCCCAATTTATAGTTATTGTAACTATATATTCAGTAATTGATTACCAATACCGAAAACTTTATATATAAATACATTTCATATTTTGCATGAATAAACCATCGATTATTTTTATTTTATTGTTATCTATAATAAGTTTGTCAATAATTTCTGTATCCGCCGCCAACGTTATTACAACAACAATTGATGGAAATGCTGCTGTTTATGTTTGCTATCCTTATGATTATAATGTGACTTTAAGAAATACATCCGTCAATGAAAGTGCAATTGATATTAATTATGCAATAACTTTACCAACAGGATTTAGTACTTCAGATTCCCTAAATTACAATATACCGTCATTAGGTCCTGGCCTATCTGATAAAATAAAAATACATATTGATACCTTATGTAATGCTCAAGTAGGCAATATATCAGTTAATGGAGAATACAACAGCAGTACATATACTATATCCCAAACTAAGCCCATAACTGTTTATCCTGGAGCTGTAACTATAGAGAAAACACCGTCTACACAAAATGCTACATTGGAGAACAATGTTTCTTGGACCATAACTGTGACAAGTACTGGTCTTGGGCCCATAGAGGATGTAGAAGTAACGGATATACTTCAGTCAGGATTACAATATCTTTCTTCTTCTCCTGCGGGTATTGAAATTACTCCCGGAACATTTCAGTGGACATCTACTCAAATACCGGCCCTCTCTCATATGGATCCAGACGAAGTAGTGCAGATTGAAATAAGAGTAAAAGTTATCGATTGTACCGAATTATATGATACCGCTAGAGTCACATGGGGTAGTTGCGGAGTTTGCCAAACCCAGGAAACCATCGCAAGCATAGCATTCCAGCCAAACCCTCCAAAAATTGATTATACAGTTCCTTCATTCGTGCTAGACTATTGTGGTACTGGAAATACTTTCACTATACCAATTACAAATACATCACTTGGAACAGCTTATGATTTTAATTTATCTGCAGATTTTGGAACTTTAACTATAGCAAATATCACTTCTCCGTCAGGTGCTTCTTATAGTGGAGGCAAATTTATTTTAGGCGACGTGCCCAATGGAACTACTAATCTAACTTTTGAGTTAGTACCTTCAGGTGGGTGGTGTGGGGCATTACCTTCAGGCTCAGTAATATTCAGGCCAGAGTACTTTTATTGCAATCAAGCTTTTTATCCACCTGTAAAGTTTGGGAGTTATTCTGTTCAAAATGTTCCATCCGTTTCTGTTTCTAAAACAGGGGCACCTTCACATATGTATCTAGGTGAAACTATTACTTACAACATCACGGCATCATATTCTGGGCCCACATCATGTGGTGACAGCACCGCATCAAATATAGTAGTAGTAGATACAATACCTGACGGTTTTATAGTTACAGATGACGGAGGTGGAGATTATAAC
The DNA here is from genome assembly GCA_964630765.1 of uncultured Thermococci archaeon. GTDB lineage: Archaea > Methanobacteriota_B > Thermococci > Methanofastidiosales > Methanofastidiosaceae > Methanofastidiosum. The sequence goes on from CAZVXE010000015.1 coordinate 5,944, forward strand.
TCCACCAATAGAACGATAAGATGGAGTGTTGATCCCACAGTAGGATTAAGCACTTCAATCACTCTTCAATCGCCAACTTATGCTGATTGTGAATACTGTTATACTAGAGCTACAAATAGTATAACAGCCACAGTCACTGACTGCTGTGGCTGTGTTAGAACAGCATCAGCATCTCAGTCAACAGAACTTGAATGCTCAGAGGATGTTTCTTCCAATAAAACAGTCTCTTCCAGCTTCAATTTTGAAAAGTGTACGCCGATAAAATACATTAATGAATTTAATTTCTCTGACACAAGCTTCTGGAACGATGTAAATGTATCATCTTTGAGATTCCGTGAAGAAAGATCGAATGATCAAGTTCTCCAAGGACAAGTAATCCCAGGAAAAGTAAAGATTGACATAAACGGAACATGTATGGTGTACTATACCCCTCCAGAGTCAACATATCTTGATGTAAATTTCTCAGATGTCGATTTTTCTTCATGTTTCGATGCAAATACCACTTCAATTAGAAACACTAGAATTAGAATAGAATACAATATGTCAACTCAAAATTCTTCAGACCCTTCATGTGGTTCTGGATCATTTTTCGACTGGTCAATTCTAAATACTGGAAAAACTGTGGTAGAGGGTAGTTGTTATGAGAGTTCTCAACAAATAAGAATTGGTGCTTTTGTACCTGTGAATGGCTCTGAGATGGGAATTAGCATCAGTGGACTTCCCACTATTGTTGATAAATGTGGAACCTATGATGTAAATTTAACAATAACAAGGGGTTCTTCAGTAGGGGCCTATGATGTGGAGGCAGTATTTCCTTTAAGTAATTATCATGTAAACTCTATTTCCTATGTAGGGCATACTCCAATAGAAAGTAATAACAGTCCTACAGACTTTGTTTGGAGATATGGGAATTATTTTGAGACAAATACTCAAGCTAAAATTGTAATGAATTTAACAAAAAAATGTACTGATCAAGGGGGTATGAGTGCAAGTCTTTACTGGGATGGATTATGTAATAAGAATGGAACATATGATAGGGAATGCCAGAATGGAGCTTCTCAAAATCCTCTCGTTTTAAGTGGTAATGTATGCCTAATGAAAGTCCCAGAACTCGTTTGGGCGACTACAGATCAGGCTGTATGGAAACTTTGTCTTACAAATGCTGGAAGCGGTGCAAGCTATAATATCTGGCTTGAAGATGTACTGGGCTCTGGTCTTTCATATAATTCTTCAAGTGGAACTTACTCACAACTTCATATTAATCAAGATAGAAATGGCAACCCAAGTAATGGGGCAACATGGATTATAGACAAAATTAATGCTGGAGACAAGACTGAAATCATATATACTGCTAACATCGACTCGTGCACCAATCTCACAAATTTAGCATCAACTAGTGCAGGATGTCTAGGTGGAGACTGTCAACCAGTAAAAACTGATAGCTCTTCAGTAAGAATACCAAATACTAGTGCCCAAACAACTAATATTATCCCTCAAACTATTAATATGTGTGACGAGCAAAGTGCAACTGTTATTGTAAAAAATGTAGGATTAACCTATGTTTATGATGTTAATGTCACTGCTACATTGCCCACTGGAATTTATTATGTTACTGGAACAAGTCCAGATCCAGAAAATGTTGGGGCAAATCCAATAAGATGGACCAAAGCCCAAATTCCGGCTTTGGCTGCTTTAGCTCCTTCATCTGAAGTTGCGATTAATTTTAGAATCCGTTCAAGTTGCAATATGCCTGGAACTGGAACTTTCACTTCGCAGGCTACATATAAATCCCCTTGCGATGATATAAAATTATCTCCGCAAGCTAGCTCACAAATTACTAGGAGAAGTCCGACTTTGGCTATAGCCAAAAGTGGTAGAAATCATACTACTGGCTCATCTTTTGCTGACAATGTTGCCGCAGAACCGGGCGATATTGTTGAATGGAGACTTATTATTACAAATAGTGGAGCTGCTCCAGCAACAAATGTCGAGTTTTACGATGTTTTACCTTCTAATATGACATTTGGCGGCATTAGCACAAGTCAATATCCTGCAGTAGGCACTATACCTTCAGGCTCTGGAACATCTGTAAGTCCATGGGTGCATGGAACATTATCAAATGTTCCAGGTAGTAATACAGCGACTTATTATATTTGGGGTACAGTAAATGCAGGTAGTTGTGGAGCCGCTACAACTAACACTGCATATGTTAGGTGTGGTTGTGATGACAACTGCAGATTTGATTATATTGCTTCTACAGCTAGATCCTTAAGGACAAGACCAAACTTCACTATATCTCAGACCATTGGTACTTTTACTACTTGTGACGGAATAATTACAATTAACTTAAGAAATCAATCGGGCTATCCAACAGCTTACAATGTTTTTGTAACTTCTACATTGCCACCAGGATTTGTATTTGACTCTATGATTACAGGGCCAAATCCAATACCAAATCCTCCTTCAAATCCTTCACAACCTATATGGTCACTTGGCAATATGGCAGCTAGCGGGACAAATACAGTTCTCCAATTTAGGGTGAAAAATGATGGTTTGAGTTGTGGCACAGTTACTCCAGGAAACAATGTTGTTAGAGTTGACTACCAAGACAGCTGTGGCAATTCACTTAATACAACAAATACTAGCTTACCCATAACAACTCCTTCAAAACCAATTCTTTCTGTTTCCAAAAATCCTGTTATACAACCTGTTTCACCAGGAGGTACAGGAAGCTGGACAATTACTGTGACAAACAGTGGCAATACTCCAGCTTACAATTTGACAGTTTTGGATACATTAAGTGCTGATTGGGAAGCTCCAATAGTTGCAGGAAACGGAACTAATGGAGAAGTTCCTTCAATCATTGGTAATACTATAACTTGGCAAATACCCGGCCCTATAGCACAAGCAGGAGGTACATGGTCAGCAACATTATCAGCTAGATTAAAAGACGATGCTGGAACAGGGACTAATGGTGTTATAGCAGTTGGCAAGTGTTCAAATGGGTGCATATATAGCAGTGCAACTGATAATGTAAGGATAATCAATATCCAAGGTATTTTCAAGGAGTCAGAAAAAGAAAAAGCGACAATAGGTGAAGAAGTAGTATTTGACGTCGCTGTTGTATATTCTGGTGCAGGCGCAAATTATACAAATACAACAATAATTGATCATTTGCCAGATGGAATTGAATATATTTCTCATACTTATAATGATACATATGGGGGAACAATACAGCAATTTAGTCAAAATGGCCAAGTCCTTACTTGGAAACTTGGAACTCCACTTGGGGCATCAAATAGAAATTTCACTGGCCAAAATAATGTGCAAATTGTGATCACCGGTAGGATTAAGAATATTCTTCCCCAAAATGTCAGGGGAGTTATACTTGTAAACAATGCATATACCAGTTTTGTTCAGGACGGTGCTCCATTCAACATAAGTGATTTGGATGATGTCAGAATTGTCGAACCTGAGTTAACTATTGATAAAACTGGGGATAAATCACAAGGATTACCGGGAGATAATGTACATTATACTATTACTATAAGAAATATTGGAAATAGTTCAGCATATGATGCAACTATCCAAGACCAAATACCTTCTGGCCTTATACTAGTTGGAGGTTCAATTACATCTTCTCCTGTAGCAGATACAACAATGGTAATTGGAGACATAATCCAATGGACTTACCCATCAATAACACCAAATCAGACTGTCACCTTAGAATATGATGCCACAATTCCACCACACGGAGGAAGCTTCACTAACACTGTGACAAATACTGAGTATTGGTCATTACCCAGTGGTAATGACGAAAGGAGGCAGTATGGCCCACTTTCAGATGATTGGAATGTAATATCTCCGGGTACGGATTTACAGAAGGTAACTCTAAATACTGATATAAATGTTCCATCTCCTGGTGGGATAGTCTTCTTTAGGCTTACTATTACAAATACTGGGGCAATGGCATTGGATCCAGTTAAGTTGATTGACTATCTACCAGATGGGCTTACATACAGACCTGGATATAGCACTGTTGCTGGCGTACCATACGAACCAGATGGAATATCCGGGCCCCCTGAAGTTCTTACTTGGAATAATATTGGTGCAATGAATCCAACCGATGTAATCATCGTTGAGTTCCAAGCAACTGTTGATCCGGGAAGAACTGGAACTTTCATAAATAACGCTACAGTTATAGGAACCTCTACTATCGGTGACGTAACTGATTCAGACGACTCTCCAGTAGGCGTAAAGGGCCCAGCAATTAATATTACAAAATCAGTTGAGCCTCCTTGGGGCAAAACAGGATTTACTAATGAATACACTTTAGTAATAACCAATACGGGAGAAGTTCCATTAGATCCAGTATCGGTCCAAGATGAACTACCAGTAGGGCTAACGTATGCCAATTCGGCAACAATAATTCCGGATTCAGTTATAGTCAATCCAAATGGGAAAACTACAATAAAGTGGGATAACATTGGTTCTTTAGCAGTTGGAGAAAGTAAGACTATAAAATTCTCTGCTAAGTTTAATGGACTTGAAAATAAGAGTATTAACTATGCAGAAACTGAGGGTAGACCTCCAAATGGATTTCCAGTAACAGATGATGACCAAGTAGAAATTCAAAAACATCCCGGCGGGAATCCAAAAGAGTCATTGAGAATAATAACAAAAGGATACATGAAGAGATGTAATCTATGCTACACTCAGGATCTAATCAAAGAGGCTAGAGAACTTATCACTCCTCAAAACATTGTAGATGAAGATAACACTTGTTGCAGACCTGAAGATATAATCGAAGAGTTAAAGATTGAGGTAATAACTAGGGGCTTAGATAAAGACCCAAGGTATATAAGAGCTCTAAAACTATTAGATGATTCAGAAAGACTATGCAGAGAAGCAAATGAAGCATTTGATAAAGGCAACTATGGACTTGCACAAAGACTAACAAAAGAAAAGTGTGAAGCAATAAGCGAAGCAATGAGGTTCATAATTGATTTATTATCAAATAAAAATTAAAATATTTTTTATTTTAAGGTAAAAATACTTCATTCTCTATTTTTTGAGGCAAGTATTCTTTAGCGACAAACTCTAGTGATTTGTTTGCAAGCGCCTGCTGCTCTATCCTGACTCCAAGCTTTAGACATTTCTTCATTTGCTCTTGCCAGTCCTTGTGTTTAAACCACTCGTATTCCATTATCTCGTTTATTCTCTTTTTGTCCATATCTTTTAGCTTTTCTGTAACTTTCTGAAGTTCATAGTCTTCGATATCGTCCATAGTCATGCCTATAAACTTAGCATCAGGCACACCTAACCTTCTAGAAAGATATGCTAGATTCATTGATCCCTGCTTTATTGTAGAATAAATGTACCATCCGTAAGGATCTCCATCTGTAAAGACATAAACTGGTAAATTCTTTTCTGTATGTAGCCTGTTTATCAGTCTTCTTATACCTCTTGGGGCTTGTCCTTGGCATGCAACTAATAAGGCATTGTTGGCCTGTGCAAATTTTTCCTCAATTAGCCTATCGCACATAGCGGCTGTCTCAATAACAAGAATATATTCGGCGTTAACATTTAAGAAGTCAATTTCTTCAACTGTACCAGGTACGGCCCATCCACCTCTTCCAAGCTTTGAAGCGTTGAATTCATCTTCGCCATCTTTTAGGACTATATCCCCGTAAATATAACCTCTTCTGTCTGCTGTAAGATTGAGCTCTTCTCTTAGGATGTCAAGTGCTGTTTCTATATCCTCAATGATTGGATTAGATTCAGCCTGATCATCAAATGTATTTTCTTTAGAACCTTCTACTGTATGTTTCAAGGCATAATACAACTCTCTGATACCGGCATGTTTATTCTCTTCAACAAGCCTCCTACAGTAAGAAGCGACAAGCACGGTCTGCATGAATTTCTTTGTGTGAGCCACATTTAGAAAATGCCTTTTAGAGAACTTATCTCCTAGTTGGATAACTTTCTCGTTATCATCAAAAAAAACGTTAGATTTTCCCCTTAGGGGTATCTTTATTGAAGGGCTTTCCTCGTTCATTATTTGTTCATAAAGCTCCTCGCCAAACTTACCAAGTATAGAGGGAACTTCTTGTGAAGATTTATTGGCCATTCTCGATCACCTCTTCAACGTCGTTTTCTTCAGAGGGTGTTGTTACTTCTTCTCCATTATTTGCTTCCTCGAAATCATATTTTTTCTCAACAATGTCTGTCAGTGCTTTAATTATTTTAGAATTATCCTCTGCTTTAACTAGGCTCCCAAGGGCATTAGACGTCTCTATAACATATCTCAACAAGGTCTTTTTCTTTGTAAGTTTCTCACTTGCCCTCCTTTTTCCCGAAAGATATCTAGATAAAGCCCTTCCAGCGTCCATCAATGCAAATCTGATCTCATTATAGATTTCCTCTTCTGTTGCGATCGCCTGTTTTCCTGCTGAAGTATAAGGAATATGAGTCGAAACAAGATTAATGAATATAGTGAGTGGCGCACTGTCATCCTTTACACCGTATCTCTTCCACTCAATCGATTTAGCTGCTTCTGTAATGCAGCATCCTCCTTGATCAAATATTAAAGGCGTCCTATTGGCATACCTTATAATGTCAAGTCCATTGTTACCGGCACCTCCTCCATAGGCAATACCTGCTTCAACAATAAAGGCAATACCCCCGTGGTAGGTCTGAGGGCTTCTAGTCACAGTATGTACAAATTCAGGCGCAAGTATACCTTCAAGACCAAGCTTAACGGACTCGGCACCTATTGGGATAAGCCCCTCTGTTGGGGGGGCCATGAAAGTAATTTGTTTAATGGCATTGACCAGCTTTTCTGCATATTCCCAGTCTACCTTTTTTGGATTAATGTCAAGATCCAGGCCAGAAAGCTGTTCTATTTCCTCAACTTTTTTATTAGATACTCTTGTGAAATCAGAAACTAAAAAAGTCCTCACCCTAGTGGCACTTGAGTTCTTAATCATAGAAAGTATATCGTCAGCAGAACTCCCATGAGGATGTGGCTTCATTTCTTTTGGATTTTTTGGGATTACTCTAACATTTCTGTCAAATAGAATCTTGGTACCATCAGGCTCGACAAAAAGGATTCTTGTATGTGGATTTGCAATTGCAGTCATCTTAAGGTAACTGTAAGGGCCATATTTCGATCTGTTGTATTGAAGATTTTTTGCCTCAAGATTAATCCTTGTACCTCTCCATTTTTCAGGATTCTTTAAAGTTTCACGGGATAGGATCTCTCCAGCATTTTTTTCAACATCTATTTTGATATTAACCTTATTGATTACCTTATCTCCAGTAGAAGTTACAACTTCAGTTGGTTTTCCAGTACTAACTTGGGAGTACATAACAGCCCCTGAAACACCAATCCCCTGTTGGCCTCTTGATTGAATATTTCTGTGAGCCTTGCTCCCGGCAAGCATCTTCCCAAATACATGGGGTATGTAATCCAAAGGAATTCCTGAAGCGTTATCTTCCATTATAACTCTATAATGTTCCGGCCCGATTTCAGTAATAAATACTGAAATATCCGGAAAAAGCCTGGCTTCCTCACAAGCGTCAAGCGAATTTGTAACCCCTTCGTGAACAAGTGTTGTTAATGAACGTAATTTACCAGTATATCCTAACATTGCTGCATTCTTTTTAAAGAATTCAGAAACACTTTGCATTTTAAATGACTTAAATATTTCATCAGCATGTTTGACTTTCGTTTCTGACATCCAATTTCACCTATTGATAACTAGTATTTAATTCTTTATAAGTCTTACTATGGCGAATTTTGTATTATTTTAAAATTTTTGACAGTTTATTTGAAACTTCTTCTATACTAGAATTAACAAATATAGATTTCTTTTTATTATGTTCGCCTTTTACGATAGTGGCCTCCCCTAAAATACCTTTAAAAAAAGTCTGAATTTCTTTATTGGCCTGACCTTTTATAGCAGGAGCAGTAATTTTAAGCCTTAGTCTCTTGCTCCACTCGTTGTATTCAATGTGAAATTCACTCGAGTTTGAAACAACTTCAATGTCGATTAAAGTGCCACCCCTGCTTTCTTTTAGAGCTTCCCTCATAGCACCACTCATTAGTTTTATAAACTTAATAAATTGAACTCTTAAAAAGTTACTTAGAGGTATGTATGGCAAAGATAACTTTTTTGGGTAGTGGTGGAGGAAGATTCATGACCATCACCCAAAAGCGTGGTACAGGCGGGTTCTGTATTGAAGATAGAATAAATATTCATGTAGATCCAGGACCAGGTGCTCATCTTAGATCAATTCAGAATGGACTTGACCCAAGAAAGATAGATGCTCTTTTAATTTCTCACTGCCACACAGACCATTTCAATGATGTTCCGATAATGGTTGAGAGTATGACCGGGGGCATGTTGAAAAAAGAGGGGTATGTAGTTGGCAGCAAGAGCGTCATTGAAGGAAGAGACGAGTTTGCTTCAATTATTTTTCCTTATTACCGAAAAAATTTGAAGAGCGTCTTATCTATGGCCCCCGGAGAAAATATCGAGATCAATGGACAGAAAATTGAAGCAACAAGAGCAAAGCATTCAGACCCATTTGGAATTGGATTTAAAATTTATACAAATTCAGGCGCTATTTCTTATACTTCTGATACCGAGTATTTCGACGACATGGAGGATCAGTATATGGGTTCTAGGGTAATGATCCTCAACGTTACAAGACCAAACGGAGACAAAATTCCATTTCATCTTACAACTGATGATGCAATAAGAATTTTAAAGAAGGTCAAGCCTGAAGTGGCAGTAATCACGCATATTGGTTACAGGATGCATCTGAAGGGCGCGGAAGAAGAAAGGCGCCATATCCAGGAGTCCACTGGAGTCAAAACTTTAATTGCTGATGAAGGATTAAAGATTTATATGAATGGGCAACTTAGCTACCAAGAGACGGTGAAATAATGTTGGATAAAGACTATGACGGTAAACAGATTGAAAAGAAATGGCAGAATTATTGGCTTGAAAAAGAGATATTCAAATTCAATCCAGAGAAAAACGGTGAGGTATATGTTCTTGATACACCACCTCCATTTACTTCCGGTTCACTCCACATGGGCCATGTAATGGATTTCACATGGATTGATTTTATCCAGAGGTACAAGAGAATGAGAGGATTCAATGTATACTGCCCTCAAGGGTTTGATTGTCACGGTCTTCCAACAGAGTTAAAGGTTGAGCACGAGTTTAAAATCTCTAAAGACGATAAAGAAGCCTTTATTGAAAAATGTAAAGAGTGGACAGCTCAATGTGTTGACAGGATGAGAAGGCAGATGACCGATATCGGTTACTTTCCCGATTGGTCAAGAATGTATCTCACAATGAAACCAGAGTATGTCAAGCTTATCCAAAAAACATTAATTGATTTTTATCACAAGGGGTATTTATTCAGAGAAAAACACCCCATCCTTTGGTGCCCAAGATGCATGACCGCTCTAGCAAAAGCTGAAGTTGGCTATGAAGAAAAAGATGGAAAACTTTACTATCTCAAGCTTCCAGTTGAAGGCGGAAAAGAGCACGTTGAAATTGCAACAACAAGGCCAGAGTTAATGCCTTCTTGTGTCGGAGTATTCTTCAATCCAAAAGACCCAAGATATGAAGCGTTCAAGGGCAAGAAAGTTATTCTTCCTTTGTTTGACAGAAAGGTACCGATACTCTCAGATGAAGAAGTTGATATGTCATTTGGAACAGGCATAGTTTATTGCTGTACTTATGGAGATGAACAGGATATACTATGGCAGAAGAAGTATGATCTTGATGTAATCACTTCCATAACAGAGGATGGAAAGTTAAAGGTCGGCAAGGAATATGATGGGCTTCCAGTTAAAGAAGCAAGAAAAATCATAGTTTCTGAATTAAATGATTTAGGGCTTCTTATAAAAGAAGAGAAAATGAAGCACAGGGTATTGCTTCATGTTGAAAGAGGTTCATGCAAATCACCAATCGAGCTCTTACCAATGGAGCAGTATTTTATCAATGTAAGGGATTACAAGAATAATCTTATTGAAAATGGAAAGAAGATAGCCTGGTACCCAGAGTACATGTATGATAGATTCTATGACTGGACCGACTCAATGGACTGGGACTGGATCATATCAAGACAGAGGGTATTTGGAACACCTATACCTTTCTGGAAATGCAAGGACTGCGGAGAGTTAATACCTGCAAAAGAGGAATGGCTCCCAGTGGACCCCAGGTTTGACATGCCAAAAGAAAAATGCAAATGTGGATCAAGCAATTTTATCGGTGAAATAGATGTGTGTGACTGCTGGGTAGATTCATCAGCAACACCTCTCGCCATTTCAATGTATAATAGGGATGAGAAATTTTTCAATAAAACATATCCAGCAACTATAAGGCCACAGGGTTACGAAATCATTAGAACTTGGCTGTTTTACACTTTATTTAGATGTAATCTTATCACCGGTAAGAATCCTTGGGGTGAAACATTAATCCACGGTATGGTTGCAGGCCCCGATGGGAGAAAGATGAGTAAATCCCTTGGAAACGTCATTGAACCTGATGAGCCGCTTAGTAAGTACTGTGCCGATGCATTGAGACAGTGGGCACTTCTTGCTTCCAAAGGGGAAGACTTCCCATTCTCGTGGAAAGAGATTGAGCATGGTAACAGATTTTTAACAAAGTTCTGGAATGTATCTAGATTCATTGAGATGAATATCTCAGATACAAATACCAAAAATATAAATCTGGAATCTCTTACAATACCTGACAAGTGGATTCTATCAAAACTAACTGAGTTAATCAAGCTCTCAAGAAAAGAACTTGACGAATATAATTTTGCCCCAATTCTAAAGGAGATTAGAACATTCCTTTGGCATGAAGTTGCCGATAATTACATAGAGATAGTCAAATACAGATTGTATAATAATGTCAAAAAAGACGAAGCTGCATTTACTTTAAAAACTTTACTTAGAAATGTAATCGGTTTAATTTCACCTTACACACCGCATATAACTGAAGAGATATACAATGAAATCTTTAGTGACGAAGGTATAAACAGTATTCACCTGACAGAATATCCTTCATTTGAGTTCTATGACAAGGGCGCTTTTGAAAAAGGGGAGATTCTTAAGGATATCACCGTGGCAATAAGGAGATACAAATCAGATCTGAAGATACCATTAAACGCCCCAGTCAACGGAGCAATCGTCTACACTGAGAAGGATATCGAAGAAATAAGAGAGGATATATCTAAATCCATGAATATATCAAATCTAGAATTGAAAACTGGTAAACCCGATATTGATGAGAAGATACTCGAAGTCATCCCACGATACGATATTATCGGCCCTAAGTTTGGAAAGGATGTCCAGAAGGTAAAGACATTGCTAAGAGACAATATATCTAAACTTGAAGAAAAGGGTCAGATTACTGTAGACGGATTTGAGCTGAATAGAGATTATGTCGAAAGGGTAGAGCGTGAGTTCTTCAAAAAAGGTAAGAAAGTAAATGTCATAAAGGACAAGAACTTTATCATCGAAATCCTATAAAAACCCTTTTAAATTTTTTTATGGATTTTATTTGATGGTTTATCTCAAGGTAGCTTATAACGGGAGGGAATTTCATGGTTCGCAATCCCAACCAAACGTCAGAACAGTTGAAGGCGATATAGTCCAAACTCTGGATGACGAGGGCATCAAAGCTGTTAATTATGGCTTTTTATCTAGGACTGATAGAGGAGTTTCTGCTCTTTCTAATATCTTAAGGCTTGAAGTCGAGGAAGATCTAAATATGAAAAGATTGACACATTCGTTGGAAGATATCTGGGTATACGCTAAAACTAGCAAATACCTTAAGTTTCCTCTTACTAAGACTTATAGGTATTATCTTTTCGACAATGGGTACAATGAAGATCTTGTCTCAAAGGGGCTTTCTCTTTTCGAAGGAACTCATGATTTCTTCTCATTTTCCAAATATAATGGGATTGACGATACTAAAAGGACTATTGAAACAAGTTATAGAAAAGAAGGGCCGATTTATATCTTGGAGTTTAAAGGTACTGGATTTTTATGGCAGATGATCCGGAGGATTGTTGGGTCTATAGTTGATTATACAAAAGGGGATTTAAGTGAGAATGAGATATTATCTGCTTTGAACGGGGAGACAATTCTACACGCAACTCCTTCTTCACCAGATTATCTTCTTCTCTATGATATCGAAACAAATTGTGATATGTACTACGATGACTATGTTATCCGGATATTGAAAAGACGATTCAATGAGTTGTTCACTGATTTTTCTGCAAGGGCCCTATTAGAGAAAGAGAGTTTTGCTTATATGAGCGAAACAGAAAAACTTATTAACAGAGATTAATCTTTTGATTCTAATAGCCGGGTAGGGTAGTGGTCAATCCTTCGAGGCTCTGGACCTTGAGACGGTGGTTCGAATCCGCCCCCGGCTACTGTTTTTGTAATAACATTTCTAAATTCTCCAAAGAAAGAATAAGGTATAAACTAGAATAGAAACAATAAACTGGATATCTAATATGTTAAACTATCTATTAGCCCCAATCTTCACCATCGATATATATCCAGAGGTCTCCTGTAAGAGCTGATCTTTCATCGCATTTCTGGCAGTATTTTTTAAAGATCGTTTTTGTGGAAGCTGCAATTGAGCATATGCCTATCTCTTTTTCGTCATCTTTCTGAACAAGATTATCACAATTAACACAAACGTGTGGCCCTTTTTTATCTATAAGACTCATCTTATCCCGTAGTCTACTTTTGTGGATTGATTTAAATAATTTGCTACTTGATACTGGCATGATTTCTATTTACTCTCATAGAAGGCAAATTATTTTAAGGCTAAAGGTAAATAGGCTTTATGGATGACTTAAAGGAGCTTTTTTTCAATAGAAAAACTGTTGAGATTCTGCTTAGCATGCTTGAAGATGAAAAGCCCAGATACCCGACGGTAATCGCAGAAGAGGTGGGCTCCATATATCCTCATGTTTTCAATATCCTAAAAGAGTTGGAAGATGTTGGGCTAGTTGAGTCTTACAAGGAAGGGCGAATTAGATTCATAAGACTTACAGCAGAGGGCAGAAAAATAACAGAAAAATTCCAGGAAATTTATTCTGAACTAGAAGGATTTGAGCAAAAGTTTTCAGAAGAAAGAACAAGAGAAGACACCATCGCTATAACTAGGTTTAGAGAAAATATAAAATCCATCGAATACAAACTGCTTTCTGAGAATCTTGATAAGAAGGACAGCTTCAGAGAAGTATTAAAGTTATCTAAGCTACGAACAGAACTTGAAAGGACAAACTTTAGAAATGACAACGATAGGGAAGAAAAGAATAAACTCCTGAAAAGGATTTATTATATTGAAGAAAAGGCAAAGTTGCTTTTGATAAAGTTTTAAGCCCCTGCCCTTTCAACATAAATTGAGAGGAGGTCTACCCATGCAGTTTCAAAACCCTTTTCTTCTTCAGTTCTAAATACATCTGATGCCCTTTTTGTAGATTCAAGCAGGAGTTTTTTAAGATCTCTTTTGTCAAATTCCTTTGAGACTACTTTGCATATTATTGAATCTCTATCATTTTTTTCCATAGAGGTTACTACACCATTTATTGCCTTTGCGTAACCTTTATTGAATTCTGAGTCCCCCAGATGCTCTGCAATCTGAAGATAGTTTTCTCTTGCCTTTTTCATATCCCCATTTTCGAGGTAAGATACCAACAATTTTAATCTAAGTTTTACCTTTTCCAAATTAATCACCTTAAGATTGCTATTATAATAATGTGATCCTTTTCATATGGCGAAAGATCAATTGTATCCACAATGTTAAATTTTTTTTCAAGATGTTTTATTTCCTCTTTGAATATCTCCTCTGGCGGTTTGCTCGAATCAATGCTTCTTGCCTTAACGCAGTAGAATACCACACCACCTTTTTTGAGATACACTGAATTTTTAATCAAGATCTCATGCTGATGTTTTTGAGCAACATCCTGATAAATAAAGTCAACTTGTTCTACTAGGCCTGAATAAAGGCTGGGGATTGAAGCATCTTCTAGAATTGGGTAGATATTATCTCGTACTTCGCTGATATTAAGAAACTGCCTCATACTTCTCTCAGACATCTCAACAGAGAATATTTTTCCATTTTCAACAATATCGGAGATATGGGAAACAGTGGTACCTGTTGCAGCACCCAGATAAAGGATCTTTGAGTCTTTTTTGAAAGGTAGATTTCTATACCCTTTCATTATAGCGGCCGCAAGTTTTGACCTTCTTGGATTCCATTCACGGAGCTCTCTCCCTTTGAAATCAACTAACTTCTCGCCGTATACTCTTTCCCCTTTAATAAGATTTTTTGTATAAAGTTTGTCACCGTCAATAAAAACATTTGTAAAAATCTCTTCCATTAGAAGTACTAATTAATGTGACTATAAAAGTATTTCTAAATAAAAAATATCTATAACTTTAAGAATTACGATTTTAGCTTTTTGATTTTTTTATACTTCTGATGGTAAGGATATGGATTGTAACGGCGATTGCTATTGTAATCAATACTATCTTAATTTACTTAAGGATATCAACCCAAACAGTGGCCCTAAAAATAGAATTGAGAATGCATACTTCCAGCTGATAATGTCTACAACTATTGGGATTAGCTTAATTGAGATAATGGATATAAAGAATCCAATTGCAAGTTGGATTGTCACGGCCGTTCCCATATATTTTTTATCGCCTACTTCGGTAGCAAGCCCTGAGTATTGAGGGCTATCTGCGACAGCCGCCATCCCCCAAATCAAGGCAATAATGATCATTGCAATATTATTAACTCCAAAAGTAAATCCTATTATCAACGAACAAAAACCACTTATTGAAAGCATCAAAATATTAAACTCTGCCTTGCCAATCTTATCTGCAAAAATACCGCCGAAGAATGTTGTTAAAGATCCAAATAGGAAGATTAAGAAAGTGATTAATGAAAAGAAAAATATTGAATTATCATTGGCCCCAGATCTCAAGTACGATTCCCTCAAAAAAATTGGAATCCAAGCCCACATTGCATAGAGCTCCCACATGTGGCCAAAATATCCGTAATTTACTAATTTAAGTCTCTCATTTTTCAAAATATCTTTTAAATTATCTATCCTGAATTTTATTGTACCTGCAGTGTATGGCCCTTCTTTTACAAATACAAATACTAATATGGCGCTGACCAAGGAAGCAAGGCCTGAGAAACTTATTAGTATTCTCCATTCAGGTATGCCTGTTAGATTAAAAAGATATGGCATTCCAGAACCTAGTGCCAACGATGCCCCCATACACCCAACTGCAAATCCTCTCTCCTTTTGAAACCAAGAAGATGCCAGTTTCATACCTGGAGGATAGACTCCAGCTAAGAAAAATCCTGTAAAGAATCTTACCAACAATAATGCAAAAAAAGATTCTACAAAGAATGCCACAATGAAACTTGTAATGCCCCCTAGTGCGGCAGAGACGGCAAATACATTTTTTGTTTTGAAGACATCGGGTAAGTTTAGAATTGCATAAGTGAGGGCGCCTACAATAAATCCTATTGTAACTATTATACTAAGTAAACTTTTTTCAGAATTTGTAAGATTGAAATACTCTGTTAATTCTGGTATTACTGCATTTGCACTAAACCACAGTGAAAAAGACAGAATTGCAGATACCGACAAGATGATTAGAATTCTCCAACGTAATTCTAAACGGAACATAGATTTGTAATAGATTGGAGAAATATAAAGGTTACTTTTTAGAAATTTAGATAGTCAAATCTTATCAAATACTATTATGGGAATAAGGAGTGGTCGGAGGCTGCTCAGGCACGGAGATTCTTACATTAGGGTATGGCCATTACTATTGTCAAGAATTCTTTGGATAAATGATTATTGTTTCTTATGTTGTGAAGCCCTTTGAATGCCTCTAATTCCATTTTCTATTGAATCTACTACTTCCTGAAAACTCTTTTTACTATTTTTGGAAAATCCACATCCGAGACATTCCCACTTATATCCATTTCTTTTACTTATTTGCTTTAATTCAGATTTACATTTAGGGCATAAAGGAGTATTTTCAACTATAAATGTTCGAAATTTGCCTTCTTCAAAAGGATTAGAGAAAAGAGGTTTGTATTCATACATTTCCCAATAAACATCTTCTTCAATAAATTCTTTAACGAATGCCCAATCTTTATCTTCATAAATATCTCTGCGAGGGTGATAAATTCTGCTTTTTTTATTTGTTTTAAATATGTAAGGGGGTGCAAGAATTAACACTAATATAATTAAGACGAGAATAATCACATAAAGATAATATTCTCTTATTAAAGTAATCATAAATTGGAGTGCTACATTATAATATGCTTTAACGGTCTCAGAGATAAAGGAAGCTATAATTAAAGTAGTAATAGCACCTAGTGGGCCTATAATTTTTAATCGAAAAAATCCATTTTTCATGAAGTATTTATTTAATATTTAGTTTATAAAAATAAGCTTATATTTTCTGATTTGGATTAATTTAAACAAGAAATAATCTCTAATTAAGCCTAAATTCAAAATTAAACTTCAAAGAATGGATTTCTAGTTAAAGGCCCAAAGTCCCGGCGGCCGGATTTGAACCAGCGATCCGTGGATCTACAGTCGGCTACGATACAAAAGTCCTTATTTAACCTCAGAAATAATAATAGAGGAGGAATAATGACCTATTTTGATGAAAATAGTCAATTAGAACAGGATTTTAGGAGATATCTGCGTGGAACTCGCAGAATGAAGGAAACTTCAGCAATAGGTGTTATGAGAAGGTTACCAAAAGGATGGATGGAATGGCCAATAGAAAAGTTGGAGGAATATTATTTCAAAGTCCTGGACGATCCAGATCTGACCTCAATCTCAAAGCGCCATATATACTATTCAATCAAACACCTATGTGATTTCAAATGTGTAAAATGGGATTACAAGCCCCCTAAGTACCACCTGAGGAGAAGGCAATCGGTAGAGCCTGAGCAGATATTCGCTTTGCTAGATTCAATAACTGATCCAAGGCATATGGCCCTAATACTAACCCATATCTATACAGGTTTTAGGCCTGGCGAGCTTGTCAATCTCAAAATTCAAGATGTAGACTTTGATAAGTCCGAGATAGTTGTAAAAGACACCAAAACTTATCACGACCGTATTATCCCATTACACAAAAAGCCAGCCATAGCAATAAGGAGATACCTATCAACAAGAAAGGATAACAATCCATACCTGTTTTATTCTAAAATGGAGGATGGGCCATTGACTACTCATGGGTATAGGGCGCTTCTGAAAAGGCTCTGCATAAAGGCAGGAATTAAACCTTTTACCCCATATAATCTCCGCCACTTTTTTGGGACACAGTTCATTGAGAATGGCGGGGACGTAATGATTTTGAAAGAGATATTGGGTCATTCAAATATAATGACTACTGCTTCAGTTTATGTTCACTCAAATCCTAGAATGATAAGAAAAGGCTACGAAAAGGCATGCCCAGAATTTTAATTTTTTAATTTTCTTATTAAACTATTATTTATTCTCATTTTTTGATAAAAAAAGGGCCATTCTAAAAAAAGATAGTAAATCTATATATTGCCTTAAGCCCATAAAGTTTTATATATACAAAGACATTATATTGTTGGCTAGGTGAAGAGCTTGCAAGTTGAGGAGATTTTTGATAAAAAACTGCACAAATTAGAAGTGCGGATAAATAAGCTTGAGGATATAATGATAGAGGCATTAAGATCAAACAATATCTTTGCTATGGATCCTGAATTAAAAGAAATATGGGACAATGAAGAAGATGACCTCTGGGACAATCTTTAGGCAAAGAGAAATAGTGCTTGGCCTGTTTCCTTTTGATTTTAAGATGTTTGTTGATATAAGAAATATTTTAATAGATTTTATCTCTTTTCGAATTGAAAAATAAGTGTCTATAGCCGAACTAGAATAATTAAGAATTAGATCTAAACTACTATAGGTTTGACTGAGCCGATTTCAATCAGCTTTGTCTTTTCGTACTTGTTCTCCACAATGTCAAACATTTTTCGGATATTTGTAGGCATATTTATTTCGGAGATGTTCTTCTTTGAGGATTTCTTTCTTAGAGAATACTGATGAGCAAATGATCTTGTGATTGTGCTAACGCCGGAAAAGTCTATTACTACCTCACTTTCAGGTAGGGATTCGATATCCTCAAATAGCGCATCAGCTATGTCCCTCAATGCCAGGTCGTTTGACACCTCGTCACTTATCATGATAATCTTATCTGATGTACTCATACATATTCACCTTTATGCCAATTGGATTATTCAAGAAGACTTAAGCAAGCCAATCAGAAAAACATTAAAAAAATGTGAAGAGAAAACTCCCTTCACATTGACATGCTAATAGATATATTCTATCTAATTACTCTCAAAGGTCTCCCTTTGAAGAGAACCCTTGGTGTAGGTATTCTCTTAATAATATTCATTGGATAAAAGTATATAAATATTTCGCCTATTTTGTCAAATTTTCAATACTACAGCTATGTATTTTTTTATTCATTTGGCCATATATAAGATTCTTTAGAGTTGTAATCTCTTCTTTGTTCTTGGAATCAAAAGATACTAAATAATCGTTATCCTTTATCGTTTGTATATCCTGTGGCGTGTAGAATTTAAAACAGCCATCTTTTTTATGAACAAAATTTATGAATTTGGGGATACTGTTTAGGATAGATTTCTTATCAATCTTATTATCTCTTCCAGGGTAAAGATAGAATACTGGCCTTTTGATAAATCTATGAAGTTGTATCTTTTTTTCATGGATGTTAGTAATGTTAGGTAGATCCCTATTTCCAATATGGTGGGTAAATAATTTTTGTTCCTCTATATCGGTGAAAATTTTAATGAGATTATCTTGCCTTAGAAAGAGGTTCTTTTCATATAATCTCTGAGTAACTATCTTACATGTTATATCTGCCAAGGAAATCAATATATTGGTCATAT
The DNA here is from genome assembly GCA_964630765.1 of uncultured Thermococci archaeon. Taxonomy (GTDB): domain Archaea; phylum Methanobacteriota_B; class Thermococci; order Methanofastidiosales; family Methanofastidiosaceae; genus Methanofastidiosum. Next base: position 24,996 of record CAZVXE010000015.1, read on the forward strand.
CTCCATTGTAATAACAAAATATATTTGGATAAACTGATATCTCTTCCCATGCATTAGTCAATTCGCTTTGAAAATGATCAATATATACATTAGCCTTTTTTCCATAAATAAAGGGGTAGAGCTTCCATAAACATATATGGGGAAAACTATTTGTGAGATGTTGATTGTAAAAATCAATTACACTTACAGATTGGACCTCTTTTCGTTTGCCATGAATTTTTATTCTATTATCCAATATTCTCTTGGAATTAAATATTGTATAAAAAATATTTAGCCCTGAAATGTATGGCAAAACAGAAGCAAAAATATCTTCGTGAATCGAGGTGTCTCCCTCGGTAAGTTGTAGTATTTCGTTGCTGCTAATTACATCCCGGTATAATTCTAATTCTTGTTTCTCAAAAGCTGATTTTATTCCAGTATAATAAGCTTTTTTGAGGTTAGTTAAATCTTCTGTTACAACTGCACAGCCAATTGTTGATAGAAATTTCTTAGTATCGGAACCATTTTCATCTAATACTTCCCTGCGATATACAGCCGAGTCTATGCCCAAAGAAACAGTCATCGAAATCCTTTCATCTGCTAAATATAAATAACTATCTGAAAAGCATTAGTTTTCCAATTATGATCATTATGGTTTCAAAACTTAAATATCTTAGTATTTAAAATAAAGTCGAAACAAACAATTTCGCATAACGTTAATTATGCGAAGTAATTATACATTTGTGTTTTATTTTAAACATGCTAGGATTTTATTGGCCTTAGACTAGGATCTGAATAAGTTGGTCTTTGAGAGTAGCCTCATCATGTTGCTGTAGGTGTAGTTTGTCGTGATGGTGTCCTCTACCTGCTGCGTCCTGTTGCCCATGCTGTCGTATGTGTAGTCGATGTCAAAGACTGACACGGCAGTTTTGAGTCTGTTCATGCGGTCGTAGGTGAAGTCGATGTCGTTCATTGTATCTAGCTTGGCTCTCCCTTCCAAATATCAGATATAGGTTTCCCCTCCATTTTTTGGGCAAATAATTTTAGGCCAATTATAAAAAGAAAGAGAGGGGACAACACAATTATAAATTTTATTCCAGGGTCATAATTTAATGCCCAGTATAAGTAATAACCTGCACCAATTAAATAAATTGCTGTGCCCAATGTAACAAATCCAACAAAAAAAGACATTATATTATAACCCCCAAATGCCAAGCCTGCTTCTTCTAGCTCGCTTCTATTTCGCTCAAATTCTTTTTGAAAGCTCTTTTTAAATTTAATATACAAAAAAACAGAAATAAAAATAATTAAAAATCCCAATAACATCCATGCTATTCCAAATGGTATTGCATCCTGCTTTGAAATAGTAGTGTAAGCATCAACTATGTAATCACTCCCCCCTACCAGGTATTCTATAACGGAATATCTCTCCAGACGTTTGAACCCCAAAAATAGTGAATAGTGACACTGATCCTTCTTTTAATCTAGTGTCACTTGTCACACACATTACCGTAACTTCGGTTCTTATATCTGTTATCGTAATCGGCATGATGGGACTAGTGATTGAAGGTCTATTCATTATCGCTGAGTCGTATTGTTCTAAAGTATTAAAGGAAGTTTCGTGCCCAGATACATTTGGCATGAGAAAAGAATATGGGAAAGCAACACCGGTAATAATTTCTGCTATGTCAAATGAGCTTAAACTAATAGGCACTCTAACTGTTAAATCAGTAACATTACGTCCATCGTTCGGTGATTGAATATAGTTAATGCTAATTCCGGCAATGTCTAATTTATTTTCATAAACATGCTTAGGCGATCCAGGCAAAACAACGTTGTTGTCGTAGTCTTGATAATTGTCTGAGCCGAACATAATGTCGTGGTATGCCTCCTCTGCGAGGCCACTGAAATAATCTTGGCTTGCCCTCATCTCGTTTAATAGATCGGATGCCGATCTATCGCTTGGCCCTAGCCATTCATCGAGAGACATTCTCGGTATGTCGCCCATCATTCCGCTCGGATCAACATACCTAAGCGGATTATTCATGCAGTAGACTATGGATTTTGCGACTGCGAGCAAATCATGCTTCCCTTTATCGGGTCCTCTGATATAAATCTTCCTTTCTCTTTGGAAGCTGTGTAGATTTTCATTTGTTTGATTCTTGATTTTTCTATTGCTCACTAATGAAAAAATCAATTTTTTTATCATATTCTTCCACGTAGTGATTGGGTAATTTTGCAGGAGCTATCGTTCTTTTATGGTTGTAATAATAGAGGTATACTGCTGTGAGTAAAGAAATAACTCCACATACTCCTATAAAAATCTCCGGAAGATTTAGTATTTTTCTTGTAATATAAACAAGTATTAGCCATGAAAGAAAGAATCCAATTGGGAGATAAATAGCAATTTTAATATAAAAAGAATTAATGTCAATGTTTAGTTCTTCCTTGCCATTTAAGTATCTTATAAGGTCAATTCTTTTCTGCTCACGTAGTTTTATTAGCTGCTCGCTCTTCTTATATAATTTATTGTGAAATACAACGATTGTTCCAACTTGTTCAGGCAGTAATTTCAAATATATCCATATATCATATACAAGCCCATATAAATGTTCATATTTGGCATATCCCTCAATCAGATTTTCGTTATCGTGTATAACGTCTATTTCATTTTTCTCTAGCCATTCAAGAACTTTGCTTCTCACCTGCTCTAAACTCTTGCCTTCGATAAGATAGGCCTTGCCGGGGAAGAATTCTCTTTTATTTGAAAAAAATAAATTTTTAATTTTTACACCTCCTAATCAAATGAATCATGCCGATAACCACCAAAAATTGTTAGGCCTGGCGGAGCAATTGATATGAAAGGAGTAAGATTATATCCTCCATCAATCTTGAGGCCACCACCTATCCAATATGGCGAATTGTATACAAAGCCTCCTGAAAATCGACTTTGGGATTCATAATCCTCGAAAGAATTGAAGGCCACTAAAGGTATATTCATATATGGTCCCCTCCCATACGATTTAGAAGAAGCAGTTAACTGAGTTTCTGGATATACTTTGGCTTCGGCTCTTCCACTTTCTCCATGGGGATTTATAGCCACGTTATATTGCTGCGCCACACCAAGATGTGGAACATTGGGAGTAAACATTTTAGGCATTGATATGCCACCAACTTCTATTGTTGTGACCGGTGGCCCTCCGCTATAATCGTCAGAAATTCCAAACTCTTGCTCTGAACCATATTGATTTGAGAAGGTATGCGAATCTGCACTACTCTGAGGGCTACCAGGTATGCCCATTTCATTCGCGATTTGATTGTTCCATAGTGGAGAGTTATTAATGCTGAACTGATTAATTTCCAACAATAAATTAGATACATTGTTGATTAGAGATCCCACGCTATTAACGTAGCCATCGAAATAATTCTCGGGGAGCGACCAGTCCGGTATGTCGCCCATCATGCCCGTCGGATCAACATATCTTAACGGATTGTTCATGCAGTAGACGTATGGATTTTGCGACTGCGAGCTAAGCATGCTTCCCTTTATTGGGTCTTCGCTAATAAATCTTCCGAGCGATGCGTCGTACCAGCGTGCGCCGAAGTAGTATAGGCCTATGTCTGCCTCGCTATACTGGCCTGTGAAGGCGTACTTCTCGGTGCCTGTGGAGTTTGCATCCTGGCCGAACGGCTTGTAATCGCTCTCATAGGTCGGCTGCCCTGATGAGTCAGTGACAAGCCTTGTCGAGCCCA
>CAZVXE010000016.1:0-25636 GCA_964630765.1 uncultured Thermococci archaeon
GCGCTCTGGCACAATCTTTTGAACCTAAATGCAGGTTAATTATGTCCCACAGCCCTTATTTTTAATAAAGACTTATAGAAAAACAATCATGAAAATAATATATTCTTGGAAAAGCTGTAATACTAAAGAGCAATTCATAGATATTGTTTTCATTGGAAAAGTTATTTAAATTTGAATTTCAAATAAGGTCAAGGTGTTTTTTAATGATGCCGCTTGACGGAATTAAAGTAATAGATTTTACTGGAGCTTTGTCTGGGCCATATTGCAGCATGCTTCTAGGAGATATGGGTGCTGAAGTAATTAAGATTGAAAGACCAAAAAGAGGAGACGATTCTAGAGGTTGGGGGCCACCGTATATATCTGAAAATTTAAGCACTTATTTTGCAAGCATTAATAGAAACAAAAAAAGCATTAGCTTGAATATAAAAGAGCCTGAAGCCAAAGAAGTTATTAAAAAATTGGCCAAAGACTCTGATATTTTGTTAGAGAATTTCAGACCGGGAACTATGGAAAAGCTTGGCCTTGGGTATGAAGAGATGAAGAAGATTAATGAGAAATTAATTTACTGTTCTATCTCTGGATTTGGCCAGGATGGCCCATACAAATTCAAACCAGGTTATGACCTTATATTACAGGGTATGGGGGGGCTTATGAGTGAAACTGGTGAACCAAATGGGGGCCCAGTTAAGATAGGTATTGCAGTAACAGACATCTCTGCGGGCATGTTTGCATGCTATGGTATTCTTAGCGCTATTATTGCAAGATCAAAAACTGGCAAAGGTCAATTTATCGATACTTCCATGTTAGACTGCCAAGTATCGTGGCAAACTTATTTTGCAACTGGTTATCTTTTTGCAGGGAAAATTCCATCGAGAATAGGCAGCGCTCATTCACTTATTTGTCCTTACCAGTCCTTCAGAACAAAAGATATTTTCATCAACATTGCAGTTGGAAACGAAGACATGTGGAAAAAGTTCTGTGAAGTACTTGGACTTGATATAGCGGAAGATGAAAGATTCTCAGACAATGGAAAGCGTCTAAAGAACAGAAATGAGCTTGTTAAAATAATAGAAGAGGTACTTGTAAAAAAATCGGGAGATGAATGGCTAGTTCTTCTTGAAAAGGCAGGCATACCCTCTGGCCCTATTTATACTATTGACAGATTATTGAATGATCCCCAAGTAATCCACAGAAAAATGATTGAAGAGGTAAACAATCCATTGTACGGAAATATAAAAATTCCAGGATTGCCTGTTAAATTATCTGAAACTGGTGGTTCAATAAAATTGCCACCTCCAGTGCTAGGGGAGCATTCTGAAGAAATTTTGAGAAATCTTGGGTATAGTCAAGATGAGATAAAATCAATGAAAGAAAAAGGCATTATTTAACATACTCTTGGAACAGGATCTGCCACAGGAGGCTCTAAAATTCTCCTCCCACCTATTACTGTTTCAAGAATTACTTTTTCTCCTTTTTTTACTTCTCCTATAACAGTAGCATTTTTCCCGAGACGGTCCCTTCTTAAAATACCAAGAACATCTTCGGCGTCTTCTTGATGAACTGCAATCAAAACTTTGCCTTCGCATGCAATTTCCATAAAGTTTAGTCCTAGGATATCACAAATAGAGGATACCTCTTCTCGGACAGGTATTTTTTCTTCCTTGATCTCGATTCTTACGCCTGACTTTCTAGAAAATTCGTTTAATGCATTGGCAATGCCGCCTCTTGTGGGGTCTTTCATCGAATGAATTTTGTAGGGAAGTATTTTCTCTATCATCCTGTTTAGAGGTGCAACATCTGATTTTATATTGGATAAAAATGGTATATCTTCTCTAACAGAAAGCATTGCAGCACCGTGATCCCCTACAGTTCCGGAAACTATAATCAGATCTCCTTCTCTAAGGCCTTTGTCAGAAAGTAGATTCTTTGTGTACCCAACACCCGAGGTATTTATGAAAAGATCATTTCCAGCAACTTTTGTGTCTCCGGTAATCAATGGAACTCCTGCTTCTTTCAAAGTTTCGTCCATAGATTTTATGACTTTTCTAAATTGTTCGGTAGGAAATCCTTCGGGGAGTATAACACCTGAAGACAGTGCAAGAGGTTTTGCGCCCATGACCGATATGTCATTAATTGTTCCAGAAATCGAAAGCCTTCCAATGTCCCCCCCAGGGAAAAAAAGAGGTGTTACTGTATGGGAATCAGTAGAAAAAACGATATGCCCATCATCAAATGGTATACTGCCGGAATCATCCATATCTGGAAGGCCGAGCCCCCCTTCAATTTTGTTCAGAGAGAAACCATTGACGTAGAGGGACTTAATCATTGTTTCCATCATCTCCCCCCCTCCACCATGCTCTGATTTGATTATATCAGAAGTAAACTCGCCCATATGGGATTAGATTATAGGAAAACTTTATAAACATTGTTAGACCTTTTAGGCCAGATATAAAGGTGATTATGTGTCAATTTGGCAGGCTAGATCAAAAAGGAAATTCACTGGTGGAAGAATCACACAGGCGAGAAAAAAACTAAAGAGAGAACTTGGTAGAGAATCAACTTTTACTGCAATCGGGGAAGTTAGCAAGAAAAAGGTAAGATGTTTGGGCGGAACTGAAAAAATAAAGCTCATGAAGACTGACTATTCCAATCTACTTACAAAAGAAGGTTACAAGAAAGCAAAGATCACAGGTGTTGCAGACAACCCAGCAAACAGGCACTTCGTTAGAAGAAGCATTATTACAAAGGGCGCAATAATAAACACAGAACTTGGGAAAGCAAGAGTTACTTCAAGACCTGGGCAGGATGGAGTAATTAACGCCGTTTTAGTTGAATAAATTTTCTTTTTGAGATTATTTAACCTCTTTTTTAGAGAAAAGTTTAAATAAGACTTTTTATTAATAATTTTAAGTTTAATTTTTGCCTTTTTCGGCAATCCAAGGAGGTATTATTATGAGAGAGCCAGAAGAACTTCCTCTAGCTCCCCTTGAAAGACTACTTAGAAAAGAAGGGGCAGAAAGAGTTTCAGAAGATGCATGCAAAGTATTAGGCGTTGCTCTTGAGGACTATTCAAGAATAATAGCAAGAAAGGCGAAAGATTATTCGGCCCATGCTAAAAGAAAAACCATAAAGGCAGAGGATATAGAACTCGCCTTAAGGGATTTAAATATTTAATTTTTTTCTTTAATTGATAGAAAATTTTATATTTGATACTGTTTCCCGATTGGTGAGGTAAATGGAAAAGAAAATTAAAAAATGCTCAAATTGTCAGACTGAATTCGATATAAAAGACAAGAATCGGATAGTCCTAGAGTTGTGGAAGGATAAAAAACACCTCACTAGACTTTATTTTTGTAGTAAGAACTGTTTTGTTTCTTTCTTAAAAGATAAAAAAGTCATATGAGGTATTTTATGTCAAAGGAAAAACTAAAAGGCATAAGAAGGTCTCTTTTAGAGCAAAAGTATAGATTTGATCTTGGTAGGCAGTTTTTGGTCTACGTAAACTTTGCACTGCTTATCATAGCAGCGTCTGATAAGATAAAACTTATCATTGATCTAAAAACTACCGAGCTTCTATTGGTGCTTGTCCCTCTGTCTTTTATTGCAACCTACATATTGGGATACATTCTTGATAAATTTGTTAAGTTTCCACAGGCTACACAGATGGTTGAGGCAAAAAGAAGCCCTTATACCTTGATGACACAGGAAAAACTTGACAAAATTATAGAATTACTTGAAAAACAATAGGAAAAACTTATATTCAAACAATACTATAAAAATATATTATAAGGGGATTTTATGGGTAAGATTGCAGCAACTAGATTAAGAGACAAGATGATTGTAACTGAACAGGGCCATGAAATAGGGACCCTTTTTGACATGGTCATAAATGAGGATACAGGAGAGCTCATAGCTCTTGTCGTAGAACCTACAACTGATGTCATTTTGGACAATATGATAACGGACAAGGAAAATCTAGTTCTTGTTCCATTTAGCGCTGTAAGGGCTGTCAAAGACTTCATTATAGTTGACGTCAGAAGAATTCCAAAGAAGAGCGAAAGGGTAGGAATGTTCGCAAAGGTTCCCGAATAAATTATTTTTTTATCTTCTTTTCTATTCTAAGTTCCATTAACCTCTTTATTACCAAGTAAGCAATAGAAAAAGTAATGGCCCCTATTAGAGGCGTTATATAATCATTATTCTTAAATAAAATAAAGTTAATACCTATGAAAAATATAAAATAGATGAATGCTAAAAGGATTGCATATAAGATAGAATTCATTTCATTTAATCGCATGAGATTCTTTTCATCGTTATGACTTATATTTCTAGCCCTTTTATTCTAAAACTTAGATAATTTTTTATCCATAGACATGAAAAGTAGTTTCATGAAACTATTAGGATTCATTGGTGGGATGAACTGGCAGTCAACAGTTGAATATTATAAAAATATCAACAATCTCATAAATGATAAGCTTGGCGGAAATCATTCTGCAAGACTAATTGTGTATTCAGTTGACTTTGAAGAGATTCTGACTCTTGAGATGCAAAATAACTGGGGTTTAATCAAAGATAAAATGATCGAAATATCTAAGAATCTTGAAAAGGCAGGCGCCGAAGGGATTGTCATATGTTCAAACACTATGCATTTGATAGCAGATGACCTAGAAAAAGTGAGCAAGATTCCTATAATAAATGTAATAGATGCAACAGCTGAAGAGATAAAGAAAAATAGGATTAATTCTGTAGGGCTTCTTGGTACGAAGTTCACAATGGAAGCCAAATTCTATAAGAATAGGCTAACAGAAAGACATGGCTTAAATGTTTTAGTTCCAGGCCCAAATGATATAGAGATAATCAATACTATAATTTACAAAGAATTGGCATATGGAAAGATAAACTTGACCTCTAAAAAAGAAATCAAAAGAATAGTGGAAGAACTTGTGTTAGATGGCGCAGAAGGCATAATATTGGGCTGTACTGAACTTCCAATGATTATTAAGCCAGATGAAGTTGATGCGCCCCTATTTGATACTTTAAAGATACACATGTTGGCGGCCATGAATTTCTCATTGGATGGATATCAAGGGTAAAATATATTAAGGAGTCAAAAAAAACTCTGTGCGGGGGAGACTATCATGAAAAAAGAAAAGATAAAGGAACAACAAATAAAACAGAAGAAATCAAAATCAGAAGCAAGAAATATGCTCATCGGCGTTGGTTTGGGTATCCTCTTTGGATTAATATTTGGCAACTTTATACTTGGTGCAATAATGGCACTCGTAATCGTTATGATCCTAGAAATTGGCGTTAAAGATAAATAAAAAGCTAAAAGAGTTTTCTCTGGCTAACAGAGCATTTAATATTAGTTAAAGTTTTCCATTCTGTTCTCACAAAATCAGGAAAACTATTATTTAATTTATAGTAATCTTCAAGAAATTTTATGGTCTTTGGGTCGCTGGGATAGCCACTTCCAAATGAAACATCCTCATCTTCTTCTATTTTTTTTATAAGCTCATCCCTCTTCACTTTTGCAAGTATCGAAGCGGCTGCAACTATTGGATATTTATCTTCGGCCTTGTGGGAAGCTATGATCTCACATGAAGCAAATTCATCGCCAAGTGCTTCTTTTAGATTATCAGAAAACCTGTTTGCATTAACATCACATGAATCACATATCGCCCTATTTATTGGAGCTTTAAGTCCAACAATAGCTTCCTTGAAAGCTAAAAGCTCAATCTCATTTAGAGTGTAGTTCTTCATCTCCTTGTTTAGAAAATTAGGGCTCAACACCTTAAAATAATATTTTCCTTGAAGACCTAATATTTCTGAAAATAATTCTTTTCTCCTTTTTGCAGTAAGTTTCTTTGAATCTTTTACGCCGAGGGATTCAATTTGTTTAAGTTTGTCTTCAGATATTGAGAAAGCAGCCACCACAAGAGGGCCTATGACAGGACCCCTTCCTGCTTCATCTACACCGCACACCTGCATTTACTTTAAACCTCCGTAGAGAGTAAAGCATGTCTTACTGCCTTGACACCACTTAGACCTTTTAGTTCAGTCAAAAACTCTTTAATCTCTTTTGTCTCACCTTTTAGAATAAAAATCTCAAGACAGTTTTTTTCATCCAGATGTGTGTGCAAAGTTGTCTCAACTACATGTTCGTATTTGTGGTGGATAGTGTTCAATGGACTTTCTGATTTCTTACTCGAGATAACCATACCAGTGACTACCAAAGGCCCTTTTCCTTCTTCCCAGACTTCAGTTGTGACATAATCCCTCAATGCTTCCCTAAAGATTTCAGACCTAGTTGAAAATCCTTTGACAGCGAGCAATTTATCGAGTTTATCGAGTAGTTCATCGTTAATTGAAATACTTATAACAGACATTCAATCCCTTCTAAAATTAACTATTATTTTCTTATTAAAGACTTTATCCCTAAAATCCCAAGATAGGATATACCTGAAACAAGGACAATTGTGGCCCCAGATGGTTGATTAAGGAAGAAAGACATAGCGATTCCTATAAGCATATAGAATATTCCGATAAGAATGGAGAATATTATCATTTTTTTGAGACTGTTTGTAAAGATACTAGCCGTTGCTGCGGGAAGTGTGAGAAGTGCCATGGCCAAGATAATCCCGACAACACTTACTAGGACTACAACAGTCAACGCTACAAGAGATAGCAAAACAATATAGGTCTTCATTACGGGAACATTTGTTACTTCAGAAAATTCTTCATCAAATGAGAAAGCAAGAAACTCGTTATATCTAATAAAAACTATGAGAGCAATAATAATGTTTAGAGCGATCATAATCAATATATCTATCCTTGAAACAGTGAGTATATTTCCGAATAGATAGCTAGCAAGATCAGGCACATATCCTGGTGTTTGGTATATCATGAATATCCCAAATGCCATCCCAATCGCCCACATTGCACCGATTAAGGTGTCCTCACGTTGGTATGCTTTTTTGGATATAATCCCAAGTATGGAACTTGAAAAAACACTGAAGATAATTGCAGTTAAAAGAGGATTGTATCCTAAAAATAATCCTAGACCTATCCCACCAAATGCAGCGTGCGATATGCCTCCAGATATGAAGACTAATCTTTTGACTACCACATATGAGCCTATTACACCGCAAGCAATTGCAGCCAAGACCCCTGCCATAACTGCATTTTGGAAAAAGACGTATTGAAATACCATCAGTCTTCATGCTCCTTCAAAACTCTATGCGGTATGCCATGCCCTATAAGTTCTATTGGGCATCCATATAACTTTTCAAATACTTTTGGAGGTATGTTTTTCTCGCCGTGATAATGAAGTGTTTTATTGATACAGCCAATTGTTTTAACATGTGACGATATGGCCCCGGTATCATGGGTAACAAGTATGATGGCCATTTTTTCAGAAAGCTCGTGAAGGAAATCATAAAAATCAGTTTCCGCCTGAACATCAATATTGGAAGTTGGTTCATCAAGCAAAAGAAGTTTGGGCTCTGTTGCTAGGGCTCTTGCTATTAGGACTCTTTGAAGCTGGCCCCCGGACAATTTTCCAATTTGGATATTTCTAATATCTGCAATACCCATTATGTTCATGGCTTTGCCCGCTATTTTTCTATCTGCTCCAGAATATCTTCTCAAGAAATCAGTGTGCCCTATCCTGCCACTAAGGATCACTTGCTCAACATTAATTGGAAAGTTCCGATCAACTAGGGTATACTGCGGAACATATCCGACATATTTCCTTCCTTCTTTTGGATTCTTATCAAAAAGAGAAATGGTGCCTTCTGTAGGATTTAGGAGGCCAAGGATAATTTTCAAAAGTGTTGATTTCCCCCCGCCGTTTGGCCCTATTATCCCGAGAAAATCATCATCATAAACTGTAAGATTGATATCTTCTAGAACTCTATGGTCTCCGTAATCAAACGATAGATTCTCTATTCGGATAATTTCATTTTTCATAATATTACTGATTCTTTATTTTGTTTGCTGTGATTTTAAGATTTTCTATATAATTTTCTGCTAAAGGATCAATAACTTGAGTCTTTCCACCGATCTCTTTTGTGATAATCTCTGCTGCTTTGCTACTAAATCCAGGAGAAACAAATATGACTTTAATGTTCTCTTCCTTTGCTTCTTCTATTGTGTTAGCTAGGGATTGTAAAGTTGGCTCTTTTCCTTCAATTTCAATTGCAATCTGATTTAGATCATAATCCTTTGCAAAATATCCCCAAGAGGGGTGAAATATCATAAATGACCTGTTATTCATATCCTTAAATTCATTTTTTATGTAGTTGTCAGCTTCATCCAGTTTTTCTAGATAATCATCTCTGTTCGCTAGATAGTATTCTTTGTTATTTGGGTCAACTGCAATAAGGCCTTCGTAGATGTTTTGAACCATTATTTTTCCATTTCTCAAAGATGTCCAGATATGGGGGTCATATCCACCTTCATGATCATGAGCTCCAATTTCAATTAACTCTATACCTTTTGAGCTATCAACAACAATCATATTCTTATTTAGATCTCTAATTTTGTCCATTGATTTTACTTCAAATTCTATTCCAGATCCGGCCATAACATATATTTTTGCTTTAGACAAGTCAGCTAATTGGCTCGGCTTTAAGTCTGCAGTATGTGGGTCGCCACCTTGTGGAACAATAATGTTAACGTTGACCTTTTCCCCACCAACGGCCTCAATCATCTCTTTTTGGGGAGATATCGTTGCATAAACAACTATTCTCCCATCAGAATCGGTAGTTTTTTCATTTGCACATCCTAGTGAGAGCGTAATTAAAAATGTCAAGAAAATAATCAATAAATATCTCTTCATGCCATAACCTCTGTAAATATATATCTATAATAATATTTAAATCTTTCTATAATAAATATTAATAAAATAATCGAATAAAATTAATAAATAGAAAACTATTAAAAGAACTAGTTAAACTCACCTTTGATGAAAAGAAGATTGGGTTTTTCCTCACTTGCATTTTATGAAAAATCTCTAGAAAATGCCCTTTCGTGGGGAGAAAGCAATGATTTCGGACTTTTAGAGATAGTTGCAGAAAATAATCATGCAATTGATGAGGAAACATTGCCAGAAATTAAAGATCTGACCTCTTCGTATAATTTGGATTATACAGTACATTCACCCTTTTCAGATATAAATATATCAAGCTTAAACAAGAGCATAAGGAAAGAATCAATAAGACAGGTGAAATATTCCATATTTGCAGTAAATGAAATAGGTGGAAAGATACTGACATTTCATCCCGGAAGGCATTCGGCGGCTACAAGTAAGTCAAGAGAGAACACCAAACAAATACTTTTTGACTCCCTGAAGGAGATATCAGATTACAACAAGGATTATGGAGTTACTATTGCTTTAGAGAATATGCCTGACACTTTTATCACGACAATGAAGGTATCTAAGGAAGTGTTGGAAGTTCTTGAAAATAAACAACTGTCAGAGATAAAGCACACTATGGATGTTGGCCACCTTGAAACTAACAATGTAGACATAGGCGAATATATCTACGATCTAAGGGACTATCTAATCCATATACACCTACATGATAACTTTGGAGAGTTTGATAATCATCTACCGCTTGGGGATGGAAATATAAACTTCCCGAGAATATTCAGAGCTTTGAAAGAAATTAACTATACGGGCAGGATAATACTTGAAATGACAAAAACTGAAGACATTCTAAAGAGCCGTAAATTTTTAGAAGAAAAAAAATATTTGTTTTAATCTAATAGTCATAGAACTTTATAATCATTTTTGCCATGTTATTGTTAAACTCAAGCTCGGGTTTTTTCCCTTTTGGTTCAATAAATAATTTATCTAGCCCAGTCCAAAGGCTAAACCATCCCCCTGGCTCTGTTATGATTAAAGGTAAGCTAAACAAAAAATCTTTTTGAGTTATCAAAAAAGAGGATATTAGAGCCAATGAAAATCCTATGACAAGCCATTTTATTCCTTCCCGCCTTGTCTGCGTCATCTCTTTTTGTTTTTCTTTCGCCTGATTCTGGAAATAATCCTTCAATCGTTTCTTAATCATAGGCTCTTTTGTTATCCTTCTTTTGTTTTTTGGTACGAGTAGCCTTAGTTCAAGTATTGGGGATTCGGTCTTTTTGCCTCTAACGGCCCTCCTGCATTCAATCAAGAAATCATCAGAAAGCCCCCTTGCAGAATAGGGCCTTGGATCAAAATCTGAAAACAGATCGTCGTATGAATCAAGTATTAGGCTGATATTTTTCTCACGCAAGATAATTTTTGGATCTTCACTAGCTTCTATGTTTGATTCATCTTCCATGTGCTCATCTTCTTATGCGTAATCTAATTAGTATAACTATTTAAGTATTATTTATTATAATCTTATATCAGTGACAGATATTATGAAACAAAACAATGACAAAAAACACTGGTATGATGGAAAAGTATACAAATATTTGATAGACCCTGCCATAGAGGATACAAGGGAGATAATTTCGGGCCTAATTGAAAATGATTCTAAAGTCATCGATATTGGATGTGGAACAGGATCATTGGCTTTTTACCTCTCAGATAAATGCAGATATGTCTTAGGTATTGAGCTTTCTAAAAAAATGGTTGATTACGCCAATTCAAGAAAAGAAGAAAATAATATCTCCAACGTCCAGTTTTTTCACGGCAATGCTGAAAAAGTTTCGGAATTAACAAAAGATAGGTTTGATTATGCAATTTTTTCCCTGTGCCTCCATGAAATGAAGTCTGAAACTAGATCCAAGACGTTGGGAGAAATAAAAAAAATCACGAATAAGGTTATCATCTACGACTATACTGTAAAAAAGAAAACTTCCTTTCAAAGAATAATGAGTTCAACTGCAGAATTTCTTGCAGGGAAGGAAAACTATGACAACTACAAATCTTTTCTAAAAGAAAACGGTATTTTTGGACTATTAGAAAAACATGACTTTAAGATTGAGAAAATTCTCTTTGATAAAGATTCTTATGCTGCTGTTAAGGCCAGATGGAAATAAACTTAAAAAAGAAGGCATGTAAAAAAATAATAAGAATAATTTAGGGAGATTCGAATGTATAAAGTTGTTCTATTGAGGCATGGGGAGAGCACTTGGAACAAGGAAAACAGGTTTACCGGCTGGACTGATGTTGACCTTTCAGAAAAAGGAATAGATGAAGCTAAAAAAGCAGGAAAAGTATTACTTGAGTCAGGATATGTATTTGACATAGCATTTACTTCCGTGCTTAAGAGATCTATAAGGACATTGTGGTTAGCATTGGATGAAATGGATCTTATGTGGATCCCAGTAATTAACTCGTGGAGGCTAAATGAGAGGCACTATGGCGCATTGCAAGGACTTAACAAATCAGAGATGGCCGAGAAGTATGGTGAAAAACAGGTTTTAATCTGGAGAAGGAGTTACGACATAAGACCACCAGAATTAGAAATAAATGACAAAAGATATCCTGGTTTTGACCCCCGCTACAAAGACCTGAAAGAAGATCAGATTCCTTTGACTGAATGCCTTAAAGATACTGTTGAGAGATTTATGCCCTACTGGCATGATACTATAGCCCCCACAATAAAAAGTGGTAAAAGAGTATTGATTGCTGCCCATGGAAATAGTCTTAGAGCTCTTGTAAAATACCTTGATAACATCCCTAAAGAAGAAATAGTCAGTTTAAACATACCCACAGGCATACCCTTAGTCTATGAGCTCGATAAGGACCTAAAACCAATAAAACATTATTATTTAGGCGACCCAGCAGAAATTGAAAAAGCCATAAAATCAGTTGCAAATCAAGGAAAGGCGAAGAAATAAATCATACAAAAGCTTTATAAACAGATTTATGATAAAAATTTTTGGTACTATGAGTTTAGAGCCATCCAATACAACCAAAGTAGTCACAAAAGACTCTTTTCTTAGATTTTGGTGGTGGCGATACTAAGCGACCTACCTTCAGGTTTTCGCTTACTCATAGGAATTTTTGTATAAATTAGACATCTAGACTTTTTTAGAAGTCTTATTTTATTTAGATAAATTATATCTTTAGATTTTTAATAAAATATTAAAGGAGGATAAACATGGAAAAAACCAAAATATTTTTGGACGAAAACGAAATGCCAAAAAGATGGTATAACATACAGGCAGATCTCCCAAAACCTCTGCCACCGGTATACAGCCCACAAACAATGAAACGGGCTACATTGGAAGAGCTTTCAGTACTCTTTCCAATGGAAATATTAAAACAGGAAGTTTCCCAAGAGAGATGGATTGACATCCCACAAGAAATACGTGATATTTACGCAGTATGGAGACCTTCTCCACTTTACAGAGCTTTAAGACTTGAGAAGGCACTAAAAACACCTGCAAAAATTTACTTCAAATGGGAAGGAATTTCACCAGCAGGAAGTCACAAACCAAACACAGCTGTACCCCAAGCGTACTACAACATGAAAGAAGGTACACAAACAATAACAACTGAAACAGGTGCTGGCCAGTGGGGATCTGCATTAAGCTACGCAACAAGCTTATTTGATATAAAGTGCAGAGTCTACATGGTAAGGGTAAGTTACGATCAGAAACCTTACAGAAGAAATTTGATTCACTTGTGGGGAGCTGAGGTATTTCCAAGCCCAAGCAATAAGACAAATGCAGGAAGATCTGTCCTAAAAGACCATCCAGATCACCCAGGAACTCTTGGTATAGCTATATCTGAAGCTGTAGAGGACGCCGCGACACATGAAGATACAAAATACTCTCTTGGAAGCGTTCTAAACCACGTTTGTATGCACCAGACGGTAATAGGTCTAGAATCAAAAGAACAGCTGAAGATGGAAGAAAGATATCCAGATATAGTAATAGGTTGCGTTGGGGGAGGCTCAAATTTCGCAGGCATTTCGTTCCCATATTTGCATGACAAGATTAAAGGTGACAAGAAAGAATTGAGAGTTATTGGTGTTGAACCACACTCTTGCCCCACTCTTACTAAAGGCCCCTATGCATTCGATTACGGTGACTCTACAAAGCTAGGCCCAATTGTAAAGATGTTCACTCTAGGTCATGACTTCGTTCCGCCAGGCATTCATGCTGGAGGATTGAGATATCACGGCTGCTCGCCCCTTGTAAGTGCACTTTGTGACCAAAAATTTATCGAAGCCCAGGCATACCATCAGACTGAAGTATTCGAAGCGGCTATGCTATTTGCACAAACAGAAGGGCATGTTCCAGCTCCAGAAACTGCACATGCCATAAAATCTGCAATAGAAGAGGCAAAGAAATGCAAACAGACAGGTGAAGAAAAAGTCATCCTATTCAACGCTAGTGGCCATGGTCACTTTGACATGAAATCATACGAACTATTCATCCATGGAAAGCTAACAGACTACGAATATCCTTCAGAGCTTGTAAAGCAGTCGCTTAAAAAACTTCCAAATATTAAGGAGGATTAATCCTCTATTTTTTTATTTTTGTGGTAAAATGAGAACTATTGGTTTTTTGGTCAATCCCATCTCAGGCATGGGCGGATCAGTTGGATTAAAAGGAACTGATGGCCTTTATGAAAAAGCTCTAGAGCTTGGTGCTGAAAAGATATCAAAAAAAAGAGCTGAGGTATTTTTTGAATCGCTTGGCCCTGTAAAAGATGCAAAATTCTTAGTTCCTTCGGGCGAGATGGGAGAAGATCATATAAAAAACAAGGGACTTGAATATGAAGTAATCTATAATGCTAATGGATTGACAAGCAGAGAAGATACACTAAAGACCATAGAGGAGTTCAAGAAAAGAAAAGTTGAATTAATCATATTCTGTGGCGGGGACGGAACTGCTAGAGACATATGCGGATCTATTGGCATAGAAATCCCCGTGATTGGAATGCCAGCTGGCGTAAAGATGTTTTCATCTGTTTTTGCAATCAATCCTAAGGCTGCATCTGACCTTCTCAAAGCCTTTTTAGAAGGGAAATCGAAGTACAAAGATTCTGATGTGCTAGATATAGATGAAGAAAGCTATAGGGCAGATAAATTCATAATGAAGTTATATGGCTATTTAAAAACACCTTATGTGCCCAATCTAATACAAGATGCAAAGGCAGTATTTGAAGGCCAGGATGAAGAGATGGCAAAAGAAGGCATAGCTGTATTTGCCAGCGAGTTTATGTCAGATGGATCTTTATATATAGTTGGCGCAGGTTCTACAACTGCAAAAATTGCAGAAATAATGGGGCTAAAAAAGACTATGCTTGGTGTTGACTTAATAAAAGATGAAAAACTGATTGCAAGCGATGTCAATGAGAAGGCCATTTTAGAATACATCAAAAATGAAAAAAGTGTAAAGATAATTGTGAGCCCTATAGGGGCACAGGGATTTGTTTTTGGTAGAGGAAATCAGCAGATTTCAAGTCAAGTTTTAAGAAAAGTTGGAAAGGATAATATTATAATTATTGCAACTCCACAAAAACTAGAAAACACCCCATTTCTGCTAGTTGATACCGGTAATGATGAATTGGACACTGAATTATCTGGCAAGACTCTTGTAGTCTGCGCATATAGAATGGCCCAACGAAAAGACATAAGGAAAGATTAAACTTAAAAAGAACTAAAATCAGGTTATTCTGATATTATGGACGAGTCTGTTGTTACTCCTTGGGAAGTAGAAGGAGAGATTGATTATAATAAACTCATAAAGCAGTTTGGAACTGATATCCTCACTGAAGAGCTATTAAATACTATAAAGAAGTATACGAGAGATTTGCATCCATTTCTCAGAAGAAAATTGTTCTTTTCGCATAGAGATCTTGGATGGATTTTAAAGAAGTATGAAGAAGGCGAAAAGTTTGCGCTATATACTGGAAGAGGACCTTCTGGACATACTCACATTGGCCATCTAGTCCCCTGGATATTTTGTAAATGGCTACAGGACAAATTCGATTGTGAGTTTTATTTCCAGATGACAGATGATGAAAAGTTCATGATGAGGTCAGACCTTACACTTGAACAGACACATGCGTTTGCCTACGAGAATGCACTTGACGTAATTGCTTTGGGATTTGACCCAAAAAAAACATTCATCTTTTCTGATATCGATTATGCTAAAACGCTTTACAAGATATCAATACAAGTTGCAAAGAATGTAACAACTTCCACAGCTAAGGCCGTTTTTGGTTTCAAGAATTCAACTAATATCGGGATGGTATTCTTCCCTTCTGTTCAGGCAGCCCCCTGCTTTCTGCCGTCTGTTCTAAAAGGATACAATGTTCCTGTTTTAATTCCAGCGGCAATTGACCAGGATCCTTACTGGAGAATTGCAAGAGACGTTGCCCCAAAGCTTGGTTACTATAAACCAGCTGCAATACATAATATGTTTCTACCTGGCCTTGAAGGGCCAAGTGGTAAGATGTCTGCTTCAAAGAGCGATACTGCAATTTTTTCTGTTGACCCACCAAAAGAAGTCGACAAAAAAATCAAACGAGCGTTCACTGGTGGAGGGCAGACTATAAAGGAGCATAAGGAAAAAGGTGGGAATCCAGGAGTCTGTACAATATATCAATACCTTTATTTTATCTTTGAAGATGACAACAAGAAGATAAAGGAGATTCATGATGGCTGCAAACGTGGAGAAGTACTCTGCGGAGAGTGCAAGAATCTCTTAAGTGAAAAACTTGTCAAGTTTATCACAACACACCAGGAAAACCGAGAAAAGGCGAAAGATGTCCTCGACAAATTCCTTTTAAAAGATTAAATTTTTTTTTAAATACTTCTTTTTATTCAAATTTTAAGTAAAGATTATCTTTTCTCATCGATTTATAATACTATTAATTATTATTGATATTAATTAATATAAATATTGCATTAATGATGAGCTATACAACCAAAAGATTTATATACTAATGATAATCAATATTAGTAACTAACAATTGAGAGATGATAGTTAGCACTAAAAGGTGAAAAAATATGGGATGGAGAAGACAATTTGAAACTAGAGAAAAGCGTATTAATGAACTAAGGATCCTTCTAAAGCAAAAGTTGAACAGCGGAAGAGACTACTTCATTCAGGAACTTGTTAACGATACGGACATACCCAGAAGTACCGTTGAAAGGTACCTTTATGAATATCTTAATGAAGAAGTAGAAATTTACTACGAAGGGCCTTTAAAAAAGATACGCTATAAAGGACACGGGAATTAATTTAAGAAAAGATATTTTTATCTTTTCTTTTTTTTATTATTTTTATAAGAACTTAATTTAATATTACTTTTTATCGATTAAATCTTTGCGTTAATCCATAATAAACCTTAATAAGATTGAATCCTACTTAATATAGGGATATTATGGGATTTGTCAAGATAGGTAAAGTTTCTGATGTTAAAGATGGTGCTATGAAGAAGTTTGAAGTTGAAGGGAAAGAGATTCTAGTTTCTAATATCGGCGGGAAATACTATGCCATTAATAACAAATGCACCCATAGAAATGGGGATCTTTCTCAAGGAAAACTGGAAGGGAATATTGTAACTTGCCCAAAGCATGGCTCTAAATTTGACATTACAACGGGAAAGGTAGTTTCCGGGCCTAAAATACCACTGTTAAAACTTAAGATCAATGATGAAGAAAAGTATGAGATAAAAATAGATGAAGATTCCTTATTAATTAAAATATAATCTTATTATTTTAGTTGCAGGAAATGCATGTTTAATAGTTAATTTCTCAATTATATTAGAAAGATTTATAAGATTTTTTGCGAATTTCTTATTAGATACCAATAAGAGAGATCTATAGGTAGATTATATGAAATCGATTATATTGATAGGAGTATTAATATTTGGAGTAATATCAATTCCAATAATCTCGGCATCGGCCTATTCTTCTAGCATACCCGACACAACGCTTGTTCAGGATTGGAGGTATAGCAATATTTACGGGGCTGGGAACTGGAGAGATCAAATAGCGGCCAGTGGATTTACAGGATTTGACACTACTAAAATTGACGTGAACTGGTCTGACAACGATGTAAAGATTCAGATATACACCAATGCAGAGCCAGCAGGAATTAACGTTAGCGGTATAGGTTTGGTCCAACTTGCCGATATGGCAATTGATCTTGACGTGGATGGAAACTATGAAACTGCCATTATTATGCGACCTGTATCAAGAGGTAACATACTTTCCAATCCAATCTGGGGGACCTCCCAAGATGTCTTTGGAGGCACTGGATACATTTATGGTGGTAGATTTGACCAGAGTGCACCAAAAGTTACAATAGTTGAAGCTTCAGGAGGGGCCCTTGTCGGCCTAGCAACAGTTAACTGGGTCACAATTGGAACAAATCCTAAGTACAGGATTGATATAATTTTGCCTTCTGGCATTAATTCAGATAGCCAATGGAATGAATTTGATTTCTACTGGGGAACTGCACAATGCTCAAATGATGGAATCGCTGGTTCAGCTATAGTTTCTTCACCCCCTCAACCACCTCCCCCTCCACCAACACCTACACCAGAGCAAAAGGTTCCAAAAGCAATTGTTTACGACCGAGTAGACATAGAAACATTCAATTTGACTAATGCACCAGTTATTATTCAAGATGGAAGAACTATCGCATCGCCAGATCTAACCCAAAGACTTGTAGTAATCAAAGACGGTAAAGTAATATCTTTTTTTGAACCAATAAGGGGAAAGCAATATGCCGAACTTCAGGTAGAGAACAGAGGATTCTTCACCAAAAAAGATGTCAAAATACAATTTAGAGGACTGCCTAATGGCGTCACTGTGAATGTGTCTCCAGATGGTCAGAAACTAGAAGCCCACAACATTGCAACTTATGGCCTGTCCTTTGAAGTAAATGAATCGATACCGGCAGGTACATATCCGATATCAATTGTTGCTTACGGTGATGGAGGAATATTTGACGTCATTAACCTAGAACTTACAATGATTTAAATTAATTTTTTTTATTAAGAATATTTTTAATTAATGGATTTGAAATAAAGTCATTTTTATTTAATGGATAAATAATCGGCACAAAATTTATATTCAATAGAATCAATAGATACAATTAATTGTAGGTGATAAAAATGACTGAGTTCTGGATGGAGAAAAAGGTTGCAATATTTGCCTTTAATGGCGATCCAATGTGTTTTATACACGCTTTGATAAATGCCCTCGAATTTCACGCAAAAGGGTACGATACAAAGTTTATAATTGAAGGTTCGGCTACTGGACTTATTGGAAAACTAAATGAGGCAGGTAATCCGCTACACTACTATTACGTAAGGGCAAAAGACGAAGGGTTAATAGACTGCGTATGTAAAGCATGCGCAACAAAGAATGGGACTATTGAAGAGGCGAAAAAACAAAACCTAAATCTATGCGACGAATTATTTGGCCATCCGAGCATGGCAAGGTACATGGAAGATGGATACGATATAATTACAATATAAAATAATTATTTATTAGTAATTAGGAGGTTAGATATGGTTTGCATTTTGATGTGGGTTGCCCAAGAAGGATTTAGGGATGAGGAACTATTTGTCCCCAAATCTATATTTGAAGAAAAAGGATACATAGTAACCGTTGTTTCTCACAATAAAGGAACAGCTTGGAGTAAATTTGGAAAGATTATTGAAGTCCTTGGCTTTGAAGATATTGATATAGGAGATTATGATGCCTTTCTATTGGTGGGTGGCCCAGGATCTTTCAATCTTACAGATGACAAAAAACTGCATGGATACATTAAGGAAGCTGAAAAAAAGCTCAATCTATTAGGCGGGATATGTTATGCGCCAAACATCATGGCAAGAGCTGGAGTTCTGAAAAGTAAAAGGGCTACAGTGTGGGGAGGGCCCGATATTTTTGATAAAGAAGGCGTGATTTTTGAAGACAAAAATGTTGTAAATGATGGAAAAATTATAACTGCCAATGGTCCTGATGCAGCACTCGAATGGGCTAAAGAAATTGTTAACTACCTCAAGAGTAAATGTGAGAAATAAATTAATATTTCCCGCAGAATTTTAAGACCTTTGGAATTCTTTCTAGCATATCAGAACTCCTAAAGTTCATGCCCATCTCTTCTGCTGTGATGTCTCCAGCAATACCATTTAGGAATGTTCCTGCACACGCAGCTTCAACAACATTTCCTTTAGCTGCAAAGGCCGTTATAAGCCCTGAAAGGATATCGCCTGTGCCCCCTGTAGTCATGCCAGAGTTCCCCGCGAAGTTCTTGATAACTTTTTTACCGTCCGATATAAGGTCAACTTCCCCCTTAGTGACAATTGCAGTCTGGTATTTTTCTGAGTTAGTTAAAATATTATCATAAGTTAAAGGCTCGTCAAAGACCATTTTATATTCAGAGTGGTGGGGAGTTATGCACACATCATTTTTCTTTAAAATATCGAGATTTCCCTTTATTGCAAATAGCCCATCGGCATCTATTATTATTTTCTTGCACGATACATTTTTCAGAAATTCTAACACTGTTTCAACTGTTTCTGGGTCTCTGCCTATACCAACGCCTATTAAGATTGAATCAACTTTTTCTGAAAGAGTTTTTAGAAGTTCAATATCTTCTGGGGTAAAATGATTCTTTTCAGTTGGAAAGACTATCATATCGGGGGAATAAGATTTTATTACTTTGGAGCATTTCTTGGGTGATGCAACATAGACGAGATCAGAAAGGTATGATGCTGCAAGAGAGGCATAGATTGGCGCCCCGTGATACTCTTTTGAACCCCCTATTATTAGTACCTTCCCGTTATCGCCTTTGTGTGAGTCAGTAGCCCTAGCATTTAGCTTGTTGACATATCCAGGGCCAGTCAAATCATTAAATTCTTTTGGGATTCCTATATCAACAACGGTAGTGGCACCTTCCTTGGGAGTATGGAGGGATATGATAACATTTGGCATAAAATACGGAGATGCGACATCAATGGACACCTTGATCCCATTAATCTCATTAATCCTGTTGATAACATCAGAATATGGGTGCTTAAGTGTCCCTTTGACACCAACGCCGAATATTGCATCCACATAAATCTCAAAGTCTGGCCGTATCTTTTCTATGTCGCATGAATCCTTGATAAGTATCTTTTCAACATTAATATGTTTTAGTAGCTCCCATTTTGAAAGGGCTGCCTCTCCCTTGATGTTTTGTGGATCCCCCACTAGGTATACAGTAACCCTGTTCTCTTTGGATAGGTATCTGGCACAAACAAAGCCGTCCCCCCCGTTGTTTCCAAGGCCACAGAATACAGCTATTTTATTCCTAGTCCCAAACCTCTTTTCTATTTCTGATGCTACCCCTCTTCCAGCATTTTCCATAAGAATTGGCGTATCAAGGCCATAATACTTACAGTTTGAATCAATAATATACGTGTCCATAGTACTCCCATACTTAATTGTGGTAATGAATAAATAAGTTTTTGCATATTGGGGAAATTTTATAAGTAATTTGAATATGAATTCTTTATGGTCAAGGTATTGGGATGCGAGAAATGTAATTATAAGGAGTACCTATTAGATGAAGCAAAAGATTATGATAGGTGCCCATCATGCAAATCGCTAGTTATTGGCCAGGAACTAAATGAACTCCCAGTACAATTACAGGACATAATGAAGGTTGCAAATGAAAATTTCTCATATGGAAATATTAAGACCGATAATTATTCTGCATTATTTGAGGTAAGGGAACTTTTCAAAAAGCCAGAGGAGATTATTTCTTCCTTTGAAAAGATAAATTTTTATCCATTTATAAGAAAAGAAAATGGGAAGCTTTTTGTTGTGCTAAGGACTTCTCCACCAAAAAAAGATTTCACATATAGAAAGAACTTAATCTTATTTTTCTTAACAGTTATTTCAACTACAGTTGCCGGCTATTTCATGTCAGTGCCGCATGTTGATTACGGATTTATGAAAAATCCCTGGATAGGGGCTATCGCATTCTCTTTTTCGATAATGGTGATCCTAGGGACACATGAAATGGGCCATTACCTAGTTGCAAGAAGAAATGGCGTTGATGCGACACTCCCTTATTTCATACCGGCACCCTTTATTCTTGGTACAATGGGGGCTGTGATAAACATAAGATCGTTTATCCCAAGTAAGAATAGTGCTATTGAGTTGGGCCTTTCAGGCCCGCTTGCCGGCATACTTGTAGCGATACCAATAACTATAGTTGGAGTTATGATGTCGCCTATTGTCCCCATAACAATCTTTGGCGAGAGCTCAATGTTTTTGGGTGAGCCGCTTATCTTCAAGTTTATTGCTGAATCACTTGTAACTGTAACTGAGGGCAATTCCCTTTACTTACATCCTGTAGCTTTTGCTGGATGGGCTGGAATATTTGTAACTATGCTTAACTTAATACCTATGGGCCAGCTTGACGGCGGCCACATTGCAAGGGCGGTATTAGGGCCTATAAATCACAGGTATCTGTCATTTGTTGTTGCAGTCTCATTATTTGGCATAGGGATATTTACATGGGCTGGCTGGAGCTTATGGGGGATAATAGGAATTTATCTAGCATATAGGGGGCATCCTGGCTCAATGGATGAGATAACACCTATTGATAGAAAACATTGGATTATGGTTCTAGTTGCCATAATACTATTTGTGATATCTACGATGATTGTCCCTATAAAGTTAGGATAAAAAAGATTTAAATATACTTAATTAATTCAAGAGGCATGCTTAATAACATCCGTAAAAATAAATCATTTGTATCAATTGTTAACTTTATCGGACGAATCTTTAGATTCCTGCCACCAAATGTCATAACAACAATCAGTTTAGTTGTTGTATTCTTTTCAGGCTATTATTACTATCTTGGATTGCCATATATTGGCGCAATTATACTTGCCGTTTCAGGGTTTCTTGATCTAGTTGACGGCTCTGTGGCAAAATATACTAAAAGAACGACTGTTCTCGGTGGCTTTTTAGACTCCACATTTGATAGGATAGGAGACGGAATAATACTTCTTGGCATTGGCCTATCATATGACCTTACACTTTGCTTTGTAATTATGGTTGGAGCATATCTAATTAGCTATATGCGTGCCAAGGGAGAGGCTCTTGGGGTAAAAGTCATGGGGATGGGCATTGGGGAACGGGCAGAGAGAATACTGATAATATTCGTGTTTTCTTTCATCAATTTAGAGGTAGGGCTTTATGTGTTGCTTGTTGTTGTTTATATAACAGTCTTTACAAGGTTTTACTATATCTCAAAGGAACTTAAAACTAAGACTTAGAAAGGTTATCAGAAAACATTAAATAACATAATCCAATTTAGATTCATGGATAATAATAACATTGATTCTATTTTTGAAAGAAATATCCAACGTGGCCTTAAAGAAGGAATCATAACTTTTACTGAAGATAAAAACAAGATTACTTATCATTGTTCTAGAAATTATACAACTAGCTTTAAAAATCCTGAAGAAACTGTAAGAGCTGCTTACTTTGTAGAATTAGTTTTGGATTATTCATATCCCAAAGAAAAAATCGATATTGAACATACCGTCCCTAGAAGAACCCCAGAAGATAGGGCCGATATTATAATCTTTGAAGATGAAGAATTAAGAATCCCATACTTAGTTGTTGAATGTAAACAAGAGGGAATCACAGATGCAGAATTTAATCAAGCCATTGAGCAAGTCTTTGGTAACTCAAACAGCATGAGGGCAAAGTTTGCGACTGTTATTGCTGGAACAACTAGGGCTTATTTTAACATATCTGAATTTCAACCTACTGAAAGAGTGAAAAACAGATTAGCAGATATTCCAGAAAAATATGGCAAAGCACCTAAGTATAAATTTTATAAAGACGGTTCCACACATGACGTAAAAATTGTAGCTAAAGATGAATTGATTAGTGCTTTAAAGAAATCTCATGATACAGTATGGGACGGCGGCCGCCTAGCTCCAACTACCGCTTTTGATGAAGTGGCCAAACTACTTTTCTGTAAACTGAAAGATGAGAAAAATACACCAAAAGATGATGTTTATAAATTTCAAATTGGAACACATGAAACACCTAAAGAAGTTTTTGATAGAATCAACATAATTTATCAAGAAGCAAAACAAGAAGATAAGGAAGTCTTTAAAGATGATATAAGGTTGGAACCCGAAAAAGTATATACTGTTGTTGAACATATCCAAAGTATTTCATTTAATAAGACTGACTTAGATACCAAAGGTGTGGCCTTTGAAACTTTCATGACTGATTTCTTCAAAGGAAAAATGGGACAATACTTCACCCCAAGAGAAATAATAAAGTTCTGTGTAAAAATGATGAATCCAGCTAAAGGCCAAGTGGTTCTGGATCCGGCAGCTGGTAGCGGTGGATTTCTTCT
Organism: uncultured Thermococci archaeon; assembly: GCA_964630765.1. GTDB lineage: Archaea > Methanobacteriota_B > Thermococci > Methanofastidiosales > Methanofastidiosaceae > Methanofastidiosum. Next base: position 23,359 of record CAZVXE010000016.1, read on the forward strand.
AAACGCTCTAGACTATGTTAAAGAATATGCAGAATCAAAATATGATGAATCAGAAGCTAGAGAGCATTGGCATGAATTTGCTAGAAGGAATTTATATGGCATTGAGATAAACGACCAGATAGCCAGAGTGTGCAAAATGAATATGATTATCCATGATGATGGGCATACCAATGTAATAAGCACAGATTCGTTAAGAAAGTTTGACGAAATAAACAACATTCATAAAGGATTCACAAATAACCAATTTGATATTGTACTTACAAATCCACCTTTTGGAGCAGTAGTAAAAGGAACAGAAAAGAATTATCTTGACTCTTATCAACTAGGAAAGGGCAAGGATAATCAGAAAACAGAAATCCTTTTTATTGAGAGGGTAATTGATTTCGTTAAACCTAAAACTGGCAGAATAGCAATAGTACTACCCGATGGTATATTGACTAATTCATCACACCAGTATGTTAGGGATTTCATAATGGAGCGCTGTCAAATCTTAGCCGTTGTTTCATTGCCCCAATTTGCCTTTGCTCATTTTGGTGCCGGTGTTAAGTCTTCATTATTGTTTCTAAGAAGAAAAGTCGATAATGAAATTTCTACTAATTATCCAATATTCATGGCTATTGCCGAACATATAGGTTATGACGCTACAGGACGCCCCGACAAGATTAACGATTTAGATAGAATACATAAGGAATACTTGAAATTTATTAGCAATCCTGAAAAATATAAAGGCGTATAAAACAAAGCTATGGAGATATACTCTGGGTGTATTAATGAAATGTTTCAAAGTTTACACAAACCAAATAGAAAGTAGAATTGACCCACTTTATTACGCTAAAGACCTATTTTCCTTTATAGAGTTTTTACCGTATCAAATTCTAGAAATAGAAAAGGTCGTAGAATATTTAAAAACGGGATTCGCTGCAGGATCTAAAATTCAAGATGAAATTGAAAAAGGAATAATACAAATAAGACCGACAAACATAGGTGAAGATAGACTTCTAAAATTTGATAAAAACATATATGTCAAAATGGATTATCCTAATCAAGCAGATTATATCTCAAAGAAAGAAATTCTTTTCAATAATACTAACAGTCAAGAATTAGTAGGTAAATCTGCATATTTTAATATTAAAGGAAATTATGTGTGTTCTAACCATATTACTAGAATAAAAGTAAAAGAAGAAATAATTTTGCCCCAATATTTATGGATTATCTTAAATATTTACCAAAAAGAAAAAATGTTTTACGTATTATGTACTAACTGGAATAATCAATCTGGCATCAATATTGAATTATTAAAAAAATTAAAAATTCCAGTACCGCCCTTGGAAACTCAAAATAAAATAGTCGAGATAATGGATAATGCTTATTCCGTAATAAAAGAAAAAGAAAAAGAAGCCAAGAATTTAATAGATTCTATAGAAGAGTATATTCTTTCTGAACTTAATATAGAAATACCAAAAATTAAGAATAGCTTAACATACGTAAGTAATTTGGCAGAATTAAAAAATAACAGAATTGATACTTATTATTATTTACCAAAATTTGAAGAAATAAAAAAATCTATTTATGGAGGCAAATATGAAGTAGTTAATCTAGAAGATAGTTTTGAAAATGATATGATAAAAGGAATTTTACCAAAAGAAAATGAAAAAGACGGTGATTTGAAAGTACTAAAAATCAAAAATATATTAAATAACGGATTAATTGATATATCTGATTTTGCTACTGCAAAAAATATTTTCAAAGAAGACCACAAAATTCACAAGGGAGAGATAATTATAGTAATAACTGGTGCGACTATTGGTAAAGTTGGCTTGTGGACAAGCAATGAAAATATATATCTAGGAGGGGATATGGTTAAATTCAAAACTAACGAAAAATATAATCCATATTATGTTCAAACATTCTTACTAACTCAATTAGGGCAATATGAGATAAAAAGAGAGATTACAGGGGCAACAAATGGACACTTATCAATATCTAATTTAAGATTAATAAATATTCCCCGCCCCCCTATAACTATTCAAGATACAATTTCTTATGAAGTAAAAAAAAGAATTCAGAAGACATATCAATTAAATAAGGAAGCAAAAAATATTTTAGATGAAGCTAAAAAAGAAGTTGAACTAATTATATTTACAAGATTGATTTAATTTTATAATTATTCGGTAATTGATACTTGTTAGAAACCTTTTTATATTACCAGAATAAACTTTCCAATACGCGGGGGTTGCCGAGCATGGTTAAAGGCGATAGACTCAAGATCTATTCCCGC
>CAZVXE010000017.1:0-23332 GCA_964630765.1 uncultured Thermococci archaeon
ACTATTGAATTTGCAGTTGTTATTGCGGCAGCCATTATGCTTAATGCTAATAAAAGGGATAGCCATTCTGGCATTAATGAAAGCAAGGTTGGAGTAACATCATCCCTATATTGGACTATGGGGAATAATCCTTGAAATGTTAGAACTCTAAGCTGAATTCCTATAAATGTTACAATTGCTGTATATATTATACCAAATACCCCAAAATAAACTATCATCTTTCTTAATGCGGATAGATCCTTTGGAATAAATACTCTTTGGAGAACTTGTGGATTAGTCAATGCAAAGAAAAACCATGGAATAGTCAATCCTAAGAAAAATTTAGGTGTCCAAATAGCATTAGGAACATACATTAACTCGCCCATTGAGGAAATAGCTGAAAAATCAAGTCTGTAGGATACCCATACTAAAGCAAATATAGAGGCTACAATCATCAAAACTCCTTGGATCGAATCGGTCAATGCAACTCCCTTTAAGCCACCTAGAAATGCCCACAGTGCAATAAGAATTCCAACGATTAAAATTCCAGTAGAAAAATTCAAACTTGAATTTTTTTCTAAGATTAGGGCTACACCTGTTAATTGAACTGATGTGTATGGGATTAAAGCCAGTAGAGACATCAAGGCTGCAATTTTCGCTGTTTTTAAGCCATATCTCTCTTCAAGTAATCCAGAAGGGGAAACAATTCCCTTTTGCTTTGCTATTTTCCATATTCTAGGGCCATAATAAGATAAAAAGAATAAAGTTCCCATCAGATAAGTTAATTCAAATCCAAGAGCACCAACACCAGTTGCATAGGAAAGACCAACTAGGCCAACCATCATGAAGGCAGAATATGTTGTAGCTGCATATGTAAGAGCAGAAACAATGCCACTAATGCTTCTGTTTCCAATAAAGAAACTTTCTTGTGTCTTTGCGCCTTTGGAATACAGGGCAATAATTGTACCTATAATGGCATAGATACCGATTAGTATTAGAAAGTTATTCATTTATCCACCTTTTACTTGAAAAAATAATATAGAGTAAATAACCGATTGTCACAACTGTCCAATAAATAAATGTAGTGAAATCTTCCTTCTTGAAGAGAAAAAATGGAACTGACATTAGTATTACAATTATCAACACTTCAAAAAATTTCATTAACATTTGTTAAAAAATTTCATTTATAAAACTTACTTTTGAGCATTGGCCTAAAATATAACCGTACGTTTGTATTTTCTATAATAACTTATTTATACTATCAACCATTACTATTTTTATGTTTCTCTTAGACTCTGATTACAAAACATTCAACGAAAAAGCATATGTTCGACTAATACTTAAAAATGATTCAAAAACCGAGGCATTTTACAAGGACTTTGAACCTTATATCTGGGCTGTTTGTGATGAGGGAGAAATTGAATCTAAAAAGAAACTAATTGAAGAAATACAAAAAGAAGTTCAAGGTAAATCTATTGTTGTAAAAAATTGCACTATTGATAAGAGATACCTTTTTGGCAATCAAATTCCTGCCATTAAAGTAATTTTTAATCATCCTTCAGATGTTCCTAATTTGAGGAAAGAAATCGAAGACATTACCGATATCTATGAATATGACATACCTTTCGCAAGAAGATTCCTTATTGACAAGAATCTTGTTCCAGCGATATACTACAATTTTGAAATAGAAAAAGAGGGAGAACTTTCAATCATAAAAGATTTTCATATCACTGATAATCTTAATCTATCGATTAAAGTTTTAGCCTTTGATATAGAAGTATACTGCAAGGCAAAGCCTGACGCTCAAAATGACCCAATAATAATGATTGGGATTTCTACAAATGACTTTGATAAGGTTATTACCTATAAAAAAGTTTCAGCGGAGTACATAGAAATTGTAGATGACGAAATATCGATGATAAAGAGATTTTTAGATATTATTTCGGAATACAATCCAGACATAATTTATACTTACAATGGGGATACTTTTGATTTTCCTTACATATATGAAAGAGCAAAAAAACTAAAAATACATCATCCCCTCCTGAATGAAATAAGAATCGATAAAAGAGGTATAAATGACAGTAGCAAGATACCTGGGATGGTACATATTGATTTGTACCCTTTGAGTAGAAAACTTCTTAGTCTGAATAAATATACTCTTGAAAATGTTTATCTTAATTTTTTAGGTAAAGAAAAAAGTAAAATCCAATTAGCTGAAATGGATAGGTTTTGGGAAGAAGGTACACAAGAAGGACTCTTAACTGTTGCATTATATAATATGGAAGATGCCATAGCTGCAAAAGAGATTGGAGCTGCAATTGGCCCTCTTGAGATTGAACTTTCAAGAATAGTTGGGCAAAATATTTTTGATCTATCTAGGATGGCATCTTCAAACATGGTTGAATATCTTCTAATGAAAAGAGCATTTGAAGAAAAAACAATAGTTCCAAATAAACCAAAAGGCAGCGAATATCTAGAAAGGGCATCTTATACCTATGAAGGTGGATTTGTTTTAGATCCACAAAAGGGGCTTCACGAGCACATAGCTGTTTTTGACTTTAGATCTCTATACCCTTCAATAATTATAGCCCATAATATAGATCCAAATACTATCGGATGTAGCTGTTGTGATAATACATCTCCTGACGGAGTAAATTTTTGTCTCAATAAAAAAGGATTTATTCCTGAAATCTTGAAAGAGATTATAGAGAGGAGAGTTGAGATTAAGAGAAAATTAAAGGAGACATCAGATAAAAATGAAAAGACTATTTATCAATCCCAACAATGGGCTCTTAAGATTCTTGCTAACTCTTTTTATGGCTATATGGGGTACCCCCGTTCGAGATGGTATTCTAAAGAAGCGGCTTCTAGCATAGCTTCTTGGGGAAGAGAGTATATCCATAAAGCAATAAAAATTGCTGATGAAATGGGGTTAAAAGTTCTTTATGGGGATACCGATAGTTTGTTTGTAGGACTAGGATCAGAAGACATGGAAAAATCAAAAGAGTTTCGAGATAAAGTGAATTCTACGCTTCCTGACTACATGGAACTTGAATTTGAAGGTTATTATAGAAGAGGATTTTTTGTTTCAAAGAAAAGATATGCCATTATAGATAAAGAAAACAATATAGTGACTAAAGGTCTAGAAGTAGTAAGAAGAGACTGGGCCGAAATTGCAAAAAAGACACAAGAAGCTGTCTTAAAGACCATATTGGAGGGAGAAGGTCCAGAAAAGGCAGCTGAAATTGTCAGAAAAACTACTCAAGAACTTGCTGAAGGTAAAATCCCGGTAGATTCCCTTATAATATATACTCAACTAACAATGCCAATTTCAAGCTACAAACAGATAGGGCCGCACGTTATTGTGGCAAAACGTATGAAAGAGATGGGAGAAGACGTTAGGGCAGGTACAATGATTTCTTTCATTGTTAAAAGTGGAGAAGGGATGATTCGAGATAGGTCTTATGACGTTGAATCATTCAAGAAAGCAGGATATAAATATGATGCTGAATACTATATGGATAATCAGGTTTTACCTGCAGTTATGAGAATTCTAAAAGGATTTGGATATACAGAAGAAAGTCTTAAATTCTCTAAAAATAAACAGATGACACTAGGAGATTACTTTTAGTATTAATTAATTCTTGTACTCTTTAATAAACATGTTTCATATTTGAACTAGATATAAAATGCCTAAAATTTCTTGGATTTCCTTTTGTTAAAGCAATCCCTACAATAAATAGGCCTTATTCCATCCGGTTTAAAAGGAACTTTGGTCATGTTGCCACATTCAGAACAGATGGCTTCGTGCATTTCTCTTGATTCTCCTCGGAAACCCTCTAATCTTGTTTCACTCATTACGGGTTCTCCTTTTATTTTTATATTCGTTTATACTATAGTGAAAAAATATATTTAAAATTTACTGATAATCCTAAGGTTCAAAAGAGTACTTCAACTATGGAATTTATTTTTATTAATCTCGTTTAGAATTATTCTTTTTAACTTCTTCTTTGTTTTGTAGTCATGTATAACATTAACTCTTTTCATGCTCTTGGGGTCTATTCCTGTCCAGTAGATGCAGGTTGAGTTTGTCATTGGTGTTGGGGTAAAAACTTGAAAACTTTCGATATTGGACAAGTGAATTATTTTTTCTTTCAATTTCATTATTTCCTTCTCGTCATCCCCAGGATGGCCAATCATTAAATAATATTTAAGAAATTGTTTTTTATCTTTGTTAATACTTTGAAAAAAAGAAACGAACTCATCAAATTTAGAGTTATCCTTATTCATATATAATAAAACTTTTTCAGAAAAATGTTCAGGGGCTATTTTAAGGCATCCAGATATATGGTGTTCTGAAAGGACTTTTATATACTCTTTATTTTCAATTGCAAGGTCATATCTTATGCCGCTTCTGACGAATATCTTTTTTATGCCCTTAATTTCTCTAGCTTTTTTAAGAAGAGATATTAATTTCTGGTGGCTTCTATCTAATTTTTTACAGTTGATGCAATCATCATTACATTTGTCATTACAATCCATCCCATACATATTTGCTGATGGGCCACCAAGGTCGTCTATGTATCCTTTAAAATCAGGGTGAGAGGCTAGAGATTCTATTTCCCTTAATATTGAACTTTCACTTCTTGAAATGACCTTGTCTCCTTGATGGAGTTTAAGTGAACAAAAGTTACAGTTACCAATGCAACCTCTATGGCTGACTACAGAAAACCTTGCCATCTTTAAAAGAGACTCTGGATGAAGCTTTCTTGTATATGGTAAGGAATATATCCAGTCTAGATCTTCAGAGGAATAGTTGGGGTAAGAATATTGAAGAAGGTAATTATTATCGTAAGGCTGCGCTAAATTTTTTTTGTTTGATAAAGCCTTTTGCATCTCACAAAATTTCAAAGGATCTTCTTTTACCTCTTTGAAAGATGGAAGTATTTCAAATCCTTCATCCAGTTCTTTACTTATTACACAAGTTCCTAGAATTCCCTTAAGGCTCAGATTTTTTTTAGATCTTTCTGCTATTTCAAGAATTTGTTTCTCGCCATTTCCATAAACTAAAATGTTAGCCCTTGAATCAAAAATAATGCTTCTCCTGATATCATTATCCCAATAATCATAGTGGGCAAATCTTCTCATAGAAGCTTCTATTCCACCTATGACAATTACTGCTGACTTGAAGTATTCTCTGATCTTGTTACAATAGACTATCAAAGCCCTGTCTAGCATCAAAGATAAATTCGAATGAGGATCATCTGACCTTGTTTTTTTCAAAGGGGTATAATTATGTAGCATACTGTCTATAGAGCCAGAAGTCACTGCAAAAAATAATTTTGGAGGTCCAAGCTTCAGGTAGTCCTCTTTTGTCAAAGGCTTTTCTATAATACCAACTTTGTATCCTTTACTATCTAAGACTCTTGAGATAACTCCTGAAGGTGATAGTGGGTGGTCATCGTGGTATTCTGCAGAAATCAGTATAATGTCAAAGTCTTTCCCTGATTTAGTTATCACAAAAATTCCCCATGTGTATGTTATTACCAATCATATACTTTATCGATATATAAATTCTCTGAAAAAATCAATTAAAAATAATCCTATAAATATTGTCTTTCCTATATTTTATATGATTTTTATTTATTTCTTTACTTTTAAAAAATATTATATTGATTTTCGTATCATCATTAGAATCAAAATCTTTTTATTCGTTATTCTTCTAATATAGTATAATTTTTGGCGATTAAAATGGAGCATAATCTAATTGAAATTGAAAATCTTTCATTTATTGTAGATAATAAAGTTATTTTAGATGATTTATCTTTTAAATTAAGAGAGGGTGAATCATTAGGATTATATGGTCCCACAGGTAGTGGAAAATCTGTTCTGCTAAATGTCTTAAGAGGTACAAAAGGGTATACTCCTACAAAAGGAAATATTTATTATAATATTTCATACTGCCCTTTATGCAAAGATATACAATCCCCAAGTCATGTTGGAAAAAAGTGTAGTAAATGTGACGAGGAATATATTTTTAAAAAAGTAGATTTGTGGAATGATGAAGAATTTTTTAATGCAATAAAAAAACGAACAGCAATAATGTTCCAGAGAACTTTCTCTCTATTTGGCCAAAGGTCTGTGCTTGAAAACATGTATGAAGTCTTTTTAGAGATGCAATTACCTGAAAAAGAAGTTAATTCCAAAATAATTGAAATTTTACAAAAAGTTAACTTGATGCACAGAATGACTCACATCGCAAGAGATTTATCGGGTGGTGAAAAACAGAGACTTGTACTCGCAAGACAACTGGCAATAGATCCTCTTGTTTTATTTGCAGATGAACCTACAGCTACACTTGATCCAGTTACTTCTAATATAATTGAGACTACATTAAATACTATCTTTAAAAACGATGGTAGAAGTTTAATTGTTTCTTCGCAGAGGGAAAATATCCTAAAGAAGATTACAGAAAAAGCATTGATTCTGGGAAAGGGAAGAATAGAAGCTGAATTATCCTCTAATGATTTAGTCTCCGATTTAGAATCAAAATCAATAGATTCTGACAAGTCAAATTTCTCTGAAATTGGAAACGAAATAATTGCCTTAGCCAATGTTAAGAAATATTATTATTCCATATCTAGGGGAGTAATCAAAGCCATCGATAACGTTTCATTATCTATTAACGAAAAAGAAATATTTGGGATTGTAGGAAAAAGTGGTTCTGGGAAGACAACAGTTTCCAAAATAATAGGGGGATTAATACCTTTCAAAGAAGGGGAGTTTAAACTTAGAATCGGCGATGAATGGATTAATATGAAAGAGGGCGGAGCCTCTGGTAGAATTAGAGCTGTTCCTTATATTGGGATTCTCCACCAAGAATATTCATTGTATCCAAATAGAACTGTATTAGACAATTTAACTGATTCAATAGGGATGAAGCTTCCTTCTGACATTGCAAAAAAGAAAGCATCAGATGTCCTAGAAGCCGTTGGATTTAACAAAGAAAGTATTTCTGAATTATTATATAAAAAACCTGAATCATTATCTGAAGGAGAGAGGCATACTGTTGCGCTAGCGCAGATATTGGTAAAGGAGCCAACTCTTGTTATTCTTGATGAACCAAGAGGAACAAAAGAAATAGCAAACGCCATTAGAACTGCAAGAGAATTACTTGATGAAACTTTCATTATAGTAACTCATGATTCAGACTTTGTCGTTGAAGCATGTGATAGATCTTGTTTCTTGCTTGAAGGAAATATACTAGAAATTGGTCCACCAGAGGAGATAAAACAAAAAATGCTCTCTTCAGAGATGGAAGCAATAAAAAAAGAAACTGTGAGTGTTTCTGATTCTTTAAAGCGGGACCAAGCAACTTTTGACACTACAGAGAGACAAGATTCTGGATACTAAACATCTACTTTCTTTCCCACTTTTCTTTGTATTCTTTAAATATCGGTGTTTTAGTATACGTGTAAAGAGAATCTAATTGGGCAACATGCATTTCATGATAATGGTCATTTGCTATGTTTCCAAGAGCATCATAATAGCTTTTATTATCTCCTGCATCATAATCTGGTAAGTAATGAACCAAAGAAGATAATCCTTCAAGGTATAGCTTTTCTGCTTTTATGTCATTTGAAATAAGATAATACTCTCTTAAACGGATTATAACAGTTATGAATCCATTAAGAACATAAGGTGGGGATTCTTTAGCATACTCTGGGTACCAGGTATAATACGTTCCTTGATCTTCTCTAATCACTTTAAGGCCGCCTTCTTTAACCTCAACTTCAAAAGCATTTAGACTTTTATCGATCATGTTCTTGTATTTCTCATCCTTCGAATACAAATATGCAAATGAAAGTGCTTTTATTATGGTTGCTTGATTTAAAGAGCCGGTCCAGCCTGGTTTAAGGTCGTATGGTGGCCAAGGGTAATTGTACACCCAGACTACAAAATTCCCGTTGTCCTTATATGTTGCATTTTCTAAAAGCCAGTCTGCAAGGTATAACCCTCTTTTTTTGTAAGACTCATTACCGGTAGTATGATATTCATAAAATGCTTCTAGGGATTTCATGGCAACGTTGTGGGGTGCAATCTGATATCCTATTTCCATCCCATCAATATTCCCATAGTAAGTTAGTGGTATATCTGCATCAACGATTGAATATTTTTTAGGAGGGATTATAGTTTGAGGAGAATTTATTTCATTATTGCTGGTAGTTTCTTTTGTTGTTGGAATAATACAACCTGATAAAAATATCGATAAAACAAATAATAATGCTATAGCCCTCATAATACTCCTCTTAAATCTATTACAAATTAATGACTTATTAAATTTTATTGATATCTACAAATACTTCCAAAAAGGATTTAATCCCATATAGATATCAAAATTAGATTAGATGGACAAAAGAACTTTTTATGATTTGCTTTCTGAAGGCTACGATGCAAAATATTCTGATTCTTTAAATATAAAAATGAGAAAAGAAGAAGAAAAGATATTAATGACGTTGCCATTAGGTTTGACTTTGGACATTGGCTGTGGCACAGGATACCATTCAAGGATCTTAAAGAAGAATGGGCATATAGTTGTATCTGCAGATATTTCGTTTGAAATGGTAAAGAAAGCAAAGGTTAATAATAATGGGAATTTTTTTTTAGTAGCAGATATGGAAAAACTTCCATTTAAGAGAAATACATTTGATAGTGCTGTATCTATATTTGGAGCTTTAAATCATGCCAATATTACTAATTTTAAGATGTCTTTAGACGAGTGCCTAAAAAGGGAGGGACATATCATTTTTACTGTAGGAAATATAAATAATATTCTTTGGATACTAAAATCCCTAAAACAAGGGAAAAATCCATTTAGGGCTATGAAAAAAAGAAAAGGTAAAATCTCTCTCTACCATGGGGGAAAGAAAATATCTGTCAGGATAAGATACTATTCAAGAGAGGAAATAGAAAGAATGTTTAGTAATTATTCATTAAATATGGGGGCACTATACCCAAAATTAACTTTTCTACCAATTATAAATAATTTTGGAAGATATATTGTTTGTATAGGGCGAAAATCTTTTTAATTATTTTTGATAGAATAATAGTTATGAAAATTGGATTTATTCAGATGAATATTGAGCTGCTTGATGTTAAAAAGAACGTTGATAATGCTATCAAACTTATTGAAAAAAATAACGCTTCCCTTATTGTTTTACCTGAACTTTTTAACACAGGCTACAATTTTAAAAGTAAGAATGAGGTACTAGATGTTTCAGAAAAAATACCTGACGGCTACACTACAAAAACATTAAAGAATTGTACAGAGGATACAGATAAAACTCTAGTTTTTGGGATATCAGAGAAAACAGACAGAGGGTTGTATAATTCTCTGGCAATAGTTAGCAAAGGAAAATATATCGGAAAATACAGAAAAATTCATCTTTTTTTTGATGAAAAGGATTATTTTCTCCCCGGAGATTTAGGATTTAAAATATTTGAGATAGATGACATTAAAATAGGAACAATGATATGTTTTGACTGGTTTTTCCCGGAATCTACTAGAACTTTATCTCTTATGGGGGCTGATATATTATGTCATCCTGCAAATTTGGTCATGCCCTATTGCCCCGAAGCAATGAAAACTATATGCCTTCAAAATAGAGTATACTCAATTACCTCTAATAGAGTGGGCAAAGAAAGGGGATTAAAATTTATTGGCCAGAGCCAAATTGTAGGGCCAGATGGTAAAATTATTTTTAGAGCTTCGGAAGAAAAACAGGAGGCATATCAAGTGGAAATAGATCCATTAAAATCAAGGGATAAAAATCTTAATTCTAAAAACAATATATTTAGTGACAGAAGGCCAGAATTTTATGGAATAATTTAGGCCAATATTAAGGCCCATGCAAAAAGTTTAAAAATATGTTAACTTTAACAAAGAAGGGATAAGATGATAGCATTTATACTCTGTGTTGTGCAACCTGGAACTGAAGAGGATGCAATTGAAAAAATTTCTAATATGAAGAACGTCATTGAAGTCCATGAACTTTATGGCGAATATGATATGATTGTTAAGGTTAACGTAAAAGAATTAGGCGAACTTGATATTCTCACCAGCTCAATTAGAAGAGTCCCCGGTGTACAAATGTCTTCTACAATGATCAAAAAATGAGCATTACAGTTCTTAGGATTGGCCACAGGCCCGAAAGGGACCATCGTATTACAACTCACGTAGCATTAGTTTCAAGAACCTTTGGAGCAGATTCTATCTCAATCTGGGAAAAAGATGAAAAAATAAAACGAAGTTTAGACAGCGTTTCTAAGAGGTGGGGTGGTGAGTTTTCTGTTAATTTTGAAACATATAAGCAAGCTTTCAAAAAATTCGATGGGATATCGGTGCACTTGACTATGTATGGAACCCCATTTGAGGAAAAGATTGACGAGATTAAAGACCTTATTTTCAATCAAAATAAAAATCTCATGATTGTAGTTGGGGCAGAAAAAGTTCCAAAAGATATTTACGAGTTATCTAGCTACAATCTTTCCGTTACAAATCAACCTCATTCTGAAATATCTGCACTTGCTCTTTTTTTAGATAGACTTCACGAGGGAAAAGAGATTAAAAAAGAATTTAAAAATGCAAAATTAAAAATTATTCCTTGTGAAAAAGGAAAAAATATTATTACTGAGGAGCCTGTGAAGTAGCTGTGTCCTGCCACATTCTCTGTTCGTATTTCCATACGCCGTTTTCCTTTTTATAGAGCTCAACGAATGACTTTGTTTCAGATCCTTGATTGTTCTTTGCAATGATAACGCCTCTAGCTTCTGCGTCATCGCCTTGGATTGTAATTTGGCTTATATTTACAATTGTAATATTTGTTCCGTCAAATGCAGCTTTATTTAAAAGATTGGATATATCTTCTAACTTAATGTCGTATTTATCTTTAGAATTTTGAGATACCAGATCATAGTATGCATCAATATTTCTGGTATTGTAATACTCAACGTGTAATCTGACTGCTTCTTCAACTTTATTTTTGTCGTTTTCTTGCAAGTAAAAAAATCCAGCTATTGCAGCAATTATCAACACTAGTGCAACTGCTCCAACCATAGTTATTTTTTTCTTATCATTCAAAAATGATTTTTCTGTTTTAGTTGCGGTTGTTTTACTTTTTGTTTTTGTAGTAACGGCCTTATTAGATGCGGTCTTAGTAGTCTTAGTTATCTTTTTCTCAGCAACACTCTTCTTTTTCTTTGTAGCTATATTATCACCCTAACGTGAGAAAATTAAGTAAGTTTAAAAGACTTTTGTCAATAATTTATATATTCAACGCATTTTAGAGTCAATGAATTTCTGTATTTTATCGGATTCTCTTTCTCTAAAGCACAGTGGATCTTTATTATCCTTATAGAGTCCAATATTTTCTTCAAATGAATTTTTATTATTTATATAAAAAATCCCAAGTGGTAATTTTTCAGTTTCAATGGATCGCTTGAACGCTTCAATCCTATTGTGGGGGTCGTGTTTATCATCAAGGTAATATGTATTTTTTTTAAACCATTCAAATGTGTTTATTTTGTTAAACGATGGGCATTGCTGGAATATATCTATTATCGCATATCCTTTGTGGGCAATGGCTTTTTTTAGTATTTCTTTAGTTTGTTCAATATCCCCAACAAATGCACGGGCTACAAAAGAAGCATTTAATGCAATTGCTACGGCAATGGGATTGAAAGGTTCAAGGATAACACCTTCAACTTGTAGTGTAGTTTTAACGCCTAGCATTGTAGTGGGGGAAGCTTGTCCTTTAGTTAATCCGTAAACCATGTTATTGTGTATTATATTTGTGATATTTGGATTTCTTCTTATTGCATGGAGTATATGATTTCCACCTTCGCCATACATATCGCCGTCTCCACCTTCAGCTATTACGGTGAGATTTGGATTAATAGACTTTACTGCAGTTGCTATTGGAATGGCTCGTCCGTGTAATGTGTGAAAAGTATTTGTCTTAAAATAGTGGGGAGTTTTTGAGGATTGACCAATTCCCGAAATAACTGCAAGATTCTGAGGTTTTATTTGGAGTTCTGCAAATGTTTCTTTTAATATTCTTAATAATGTAAAGTTTCCACATCCCGGGCACCATGAAATATCAATATTTTGCAAATCAAAATCTTTAGCTTCCATTTTATTCCTCCAGAATATCTTTTATTCTTGTAGTAACCTCTTCAACAGAAAATGGCCTACCGTCATATTTTAATATCTTATCTTTAATCTCAAAACCTGTCTCTCGTTTTATGAGGGTTGCAAATTGTCCTGAGACATTATTTTCTATAGCAATAACTTTCTTGGCATTAATTAGATATCCCATAACTTCTCTTGGCAGAGGATATACCTGTTTGAAATATAAAAATCCAAGTTTGGGTTCTCTCAATTGTTTTAGTGACTCTTCTACAATGTTCCTTGTCGAGCCCCATCCTATCAAAAGATATTTGTATGCTTTTCCACCAAGGAGTTCAGGGTAAATGACTTCATTTTTGACTTGATTAAGTTTTTCATTGAATCTTTTCTCAACCATCTTTTTTCTCAGAATTGCATTTTCAGTAGTATGCCCTGTCTCATCATGTTCATTTCCAGTTTGTATCACAAGCCCTTCTCCGAACCCAGGTATGCCTCTAGGTGATACTCCTGTTTTTGTAAATTGATATCTTTTATAGCCCTCTTTTGTCTGTGTTACATATCTTTTTATCTCATATTTTTTATGGTCCAAAGATGGTATATTATACTGGGAATCCAATAAATATTGATCTGTTAGTATAAAAACAGGTATCTGGTATTTATCTGCGAAAGAAAATGCATATTTTGATAAATAAAAACAGTCCTCAATGCTACCGGGCGACAATATTATTCGTGCAAAATCTCCATGGCCAGCATATAACGCGAGATCAAGATCACCTTGTTCAGTTCTTGTTGGGAGACCTGTGGCTGGTCCTGGTCTTTGACCTATGTGAATAACTACGGGAGTTTCAGCCATTCCTGCCAAGCTTACCCCTTCTTCCATCAAAGCAAATCCTCCCCCTGATGTTGTAATCATCCCCCTTCCACCGGCGTACCAAGATCCAATGGCCATATTAATGGCACTTATCTCATCTTCTGATTGTTCAGCAACAACCTCAAATTCCTTTGAGTATGTAGACATAAAAGAAAGAATTCCAGTAGCAGGTGACATTGGATATCCAGAAATAAAGTTGCATCCTCCAGCGAGAGCTCCAAGTGCAACTGCATCTTTACCTGAAATTAGTATATCTTTGCTTATATCTCTTGATAGTTCCTCGCTTTTTTTCACTTTTATAGTGACTCCAGATTCGATTATCTTTTTGGCCAATTCAAATCCTTCACTTGCAGCTTCAAGATTTTTGTTTATTATTGGCTCTCCTTTCTTTTCAAAAAATTTTGTAATAAAATTTCGGAACTCATATTCTGAAACATTAAGCATCCCACATATTATACCCGCAGTAACAGTGTTACTATAAACACTGCTCCCTATCTTCTTAGTAATTTTTGACAAAGGAATGTCAATGACTTTTTGGATATCTCCTATGATCTCTTTATCCCCAAATATTATTGTATTATCTGAGATTCTATCTTTTAAATGATCTAAGGATTTGTTACTCAAAGCAAATAATAAATCGATTCTATCAACATACGCTCTAATGGGTTTTTGGGACACTCTAATCTCTGTAGAGTTTGAGCCACCCCTAACCCTTGACATATATTCCTTTACGGCAAATATATTGTATTTTGAACCCTTGAGTATTTTTGTTAATATATCTTCAATAGTTTCTATGCCTTGTCCAGCTTCACCACAAAGAACAATAGAAATATCTTCCATATTCTATCCTCCTACCTATAACCCTAAAATTCTTGATATGGTATTATGTTATTTTTCCTATCTTCTAATATGTATCATTTTTGTATATATATAAGTTTACTTGGTCATTTTATTGGGACATATTGAGCATTTATAATATTTTTAGAATATTTTAAAAGATAGAATTAGATTTTTCAGCCTATATGTTTTTAATCATGGTATCTATTCATAAAAACAAATTTATCTACTGTCAATCTTTCAGGTCTTTCTTTTTCAACTTCTTTTTGATTCTCATTCATCAGCGGATTCATTTGTGAAGAATGTTTTCCCACAATAACAAGAGTAATAACATTCATTTCATCTGGTATTCCCAGAATCTCTCTAGTTTTTTTAGGACTATATCCAGCAATTGGATGGGCAACTAATCCAAGTTCAGTTGCTCTTAAAATAATGAAAGCGGTTGCCATCCCAGTGTCAAATAAATAGTACTCTCTATCTTTTATTAAACAATCATTTTCTTTTTTAGAAAATACAACTATTATCATTGAGGCAGCTCTTGCCCAGTCGTTATTTGTTGAAAGGGCAGAGTGCATGTTTTTTAGAACTGTAGGATCTGTAACGAATATATATCTCCATGGCTGATTATTAAAACACGAAGGGGAAAGTCTTGCACTTTCTGCTAGAGATTTAATAATCTCTGGAGTTATTTCTATGAGCTCTAAAGATCTATAAGCTCTTCTTTCAAATATAGCTTTATTGACATCCATAATATTTCTTTAATATCGATATTCCTTTTTAAGATATATTGTGATAGGATATAAGGTAATGGATAGTCTAAAAAATAGTGAAAAAAATATAATTATTATTTACCTTTCTCTACAATTCTAACATCTTCATTTATATCGTTATCAGAATCTAAATTGTAAAAATCTTCAGTATCCGGGGCAGTCATAAAAAAGTCATGTGTATAGTCAATATGTACCTCTTGGTCATGGATTATTAATTCAAGAACATGCCCCCCTGCCTTTTTGTCTTCTGTTAAAAAGTGAAAATGATATTCTGGTACATTCATATCCCCAACATATTTAGGTATTCTAAAACCTACTAAGGTTCCCTTCACATTATTAAATTCAAAAAATCTTTGATCTTCTATAGCTTTGACTAATAGCGGGTAAGGTTTTTCTTGTTTAGGTACGCTCCTTGTCTTTATATAATCAAAATTACCTTCCACTAATATTAGATAAAATACATTATGTGTGGGAATGTTATTGTCAATATATTCTGTGAATTGATTGTAATTTAAGGCCTCATCTATTTTAATAGATTTATCTATATCAAAAAATGTAACTATTGCAAAAGGAGTTTTCTCATTGTCTTCAACTGGATATGCTATTCCATCTATCTTAACTTGATAGAATTTTCCATTAACTTGTATCATTTCCCCATCCAAAGAATTTAATGTTCCAAGGCCATAGTTTCCATGACTTTTAAGTTCACCAAAAGTCATGTCACCTTCATAGATCCCTTCTAAAAGAGCTTCAATTGTCGAGTATTGATACAGTATATCTTTATTTTCTAAATTATTGTTCTTAATTTGATTTACACAACATAAAGTTGAGATTATAAGAATTAATGTAAAACTCAATACCAATGATTTGTTTTTCATAATCCGCCCCGATAAAAAAAATTAATTATAATATTTTGGATATAAATGCTTGAGTTCTTGGATTCTGAGGATTTTCAAATATTTCTTTAGGTTCATTTTCTTCAATAATATAGCCCTCGTCCATAAATATGACTCTATCTGCAACTTCTTTTGCAAATCCCATTTCATGAGTAACAACTATCATAGTCATTCCCATTTTTGCAAGTTCTTTCATGGTTTCAAGAACGCCTTTTACAAGTTCCGGGTCTAAGGCCGATGTTACTTCATCAAATAGCATAACCTCTGGATTCATAGCAAGAGCCCTGGCAATTGCAACTCTTTGTTGCTGGCCACCTGAGAGTTCATGGGGATATGAATTAGATTTGTCGTCAAGGCCTACTTTTTTTAATAACTCCATTGCTTCTTTCTTTGCCTTACCTTTAGAATCTTTTTTTACTAGAGTTGGAGAGAGTGTTATATTGTCTATTACTTTCATATGGGGAAAAAGATTGAATTGTTGGAAAACCATGCCGACTTTTGTCCTGAGTTTGTGTACATCCATATCGGGCGAGTAAATATCCATCCCTTCTACTAGAATTTCCCCTTCGTCTATTTTCTCTAACCTGTTAATACATCGAATCAAGGTACTTTTCCCAGAACCAGAAGGCCCAAGAAGGACTAATACCTCGCCTTTTTTTATTTCAAGATTTATATCTTTTAAAACGACTAGATCTCCAAATGATTTTTTGACGTGAGTCATTTTTATCATTGTGTTTCCGTTTGAGGTGTTATTAATTTGTTCTGATTTTTTTCGTTTGATTTGATTCTTTTTAATCAAGGATTTCCCACCTCTTTTCAATGTATTGAACTGCTCTTGACAGTGGTATAGTTATACAAAGATAAATTAAAGCAACACCCAAAAGTGGTGTCCAGGCATCATAAGTTCTTGAATAGACTATCATACCTCTTCTTAAAAGTTCAGATATGGCTATAACTGAAACAAGCGAAGAGTCCTTTAATAATGCAATAAATTCATTACCCAAAGCAGGAAGTATATTCCTAGTTGCTTGGGGCAGTATTACGTACCTCATCGTCTGCATATAATTTAATCCTAGAGAGATTGAGGCTTCTGTTTGTCCTTTTTTAATTGATTTGATTCCTGCTTTGAATATCTCAGCGATATAAGCTCCACTATTAATGGATAAAGCCAGGATACCCGAAGTATACTGGTCAAGGTTTAACCCTAAAGCAGGTAATCCATAGTAAACTATCATTATTTGGACCAAAAGTGGTGTTCCTCGAATAAATTCCACATAAAGTGCTGAAGGCACACTGAAAATCTTGTAATGGGATATCCTTGCAATACCCATAAAAAGTCCAATTAAAGTACCTATGGCCACAGAGAATGCAGTTAGTTGTATTGTTATAGCTGCACCTCTAAGTAATTCAGGCAATATTCTTACAAATAAATCAATTTGAAATCCAAGTCCCACCACTTTGGTCACCTTTTTTTGTTTATTCTTCAGACCAGTTAACTATGTATTGGTCGTATATTTGGTCGTAAGTTCCATTTTCTTTTAGTTTTTTGAGTGCTGCGTTTACTTTCAAGAGTAGATCTTCGTTCTCTTTTGGAATTGCTATTCCGTATTGCTCTACTGTCAATAAACCACCGACAACTTTGAATGATGTAGGGTCAGCTGCAATAATAGGTTTGTTAACAACGTCATCATTAATTACTGCGTCTACTTTTCCATTTTTCATATCTAGAAAAGCGTCTGGTGCGTGAGCGTATCTCTTAATTTCTTTTATATTCTTGAGCTCAGATGCGTATAGATCGCCTGTAGTTCCAAGTTGGACTCCGACTATTGCTCCATTTAAATCATTAATAGTTTGTTTGTTGCTGTTAATTGGAACAGCCATGCTTAATCCTGCATCAAAGTAAGGGTCCGAGAAGTTGACTGTTTTCTTTCTATCTTCAGTAATGGTCATTGCTGACATTGCTACATCAAATTTACCTGCATTTAATGATGCAATAATTGATGCAAAGTCAGTATCTACAAATTTTGGTTTAAGTCCTAGTTCTTTAGCTAATGCTTCACCTAAAGCAATATCAAAACCGTAGAAACTATCATCCGCCTTTCTTATCTCAAAGGGCGGGTATTGTGCCTCAGTTCCGATAGTAAGGTATCCTTCTTCTACTAATTTTTTACTTTTTGTACCGGTACATCCGCTGGCTGCAACAACAGCCAATATCAAGAGTAATACAATGCTTATTTGTCCTATTCTTTTCATCCCTAATACCTCCATTTTCGTACTCCCGTGAGGAAGTATGTAAAAAAGTAATAGCAATAACTAATAAATGTTTCCCTTTTTGAATTTAATAATATATAATATTACGAAATTCGTAAGTCAAATTATTAAAACAAAAATAAGAAATTAAAAAAGAATAATAAGATTATAGTCTATTTCCACAATTAACACAAAATGAAGTATCTGCCTTGTTTTGATATCCACATTTATTACAATACTTAGTGCCATATTCGGGAGTTGAATTCTTTGTGCTTTGAGTTGAGCCGATGGGTGCTCCATTAGTTGTTACATTCTGCTGCTGATTAACAGAAACATTAATTCTGCTCTTGTCTTTGTCCGGAGATATTGCGCCACCTATAATACAGATAATGGCACCGAGCCAGCCTAAATAAAACCCAATTCCTAAAAATCCAAATATTAAAGCCCCCGCATAAAGAAATCCTGCTATTGTTAATACTATCATCCCACCAGGGCCCGCTATTGAGCCGCCTGCTTTCTTAATAATTGCAAGTAAACCACCTATGGTAAGTAATAGAAATCCTGCAACTATTAACGCTAAAATCATAGCGGCCATACCATAAGATGGATTTACTTGAAGCAGAAAGTTTTGCATAACTGAATTATCAGTAAAATTCATCAGTACTGCAACTGTAATCTGAAAAGTTGAGTATAAGCCATCGACAAAATAAGAAAATGGCAAAAAAGCAGCAACTATTAGTATAATGCCCCCTATTAAACTTATAATACGTCCTTTATTCATGCAGATATTTATAATTCTAATTTTATATACTTTTCTATTTATCTCTTTCTTTTTTCTATTTTTTTCCTTACTAATTTAAATTTTTCAGTTGTTATAGGGGTATTCTTGAAGACAACAGATAACTCTTCATAATCGTCCACACATACTATGTCCTTAGGTAAAAAACTATCGATATTATCACTCTTCAATTTTTTCAATTTGGCAATGCGGGATTCAGAAGATTCTTTAACCATTATTGTCCTCTTTGATTTGTTAAATACAAATCATGATTAATATATGAGATAATAGCTATTTATTCTTTTTGATAGGGTTCGATGTGCACTGTAATGATTGTTTCATGTCCTAGAAAATTCCTTATTTCTCCTTCAACCCTATCCGAAATTTGGTGAGCTTCAACAATATTCAATGATTTCTCAACTAGAATATGAATACTCATAGAATAATAATGCCCTATATGCCTTATTCTTAGTTTATGGAAATCTTCAACCCCATTTACTTTAGAAATTACATCTAATAATTCTTTCTTCTTGTCTTCGTCTACTGAAGTTTCAATTAACTCATTCACACTATCGCGTAGTATTTCAATTGCAACTTTAATAATTAGGACACTTACAAAAATAGCTGCAATCGGATCCAAGATTCGCCATTTTTCCCCTAAAAAAATGGCGCCGCCAATACCAATCATGGTTCCTATTGAAGAGAATGCATCAGATCTGTGATGCCATGCATTTGCGATAATTAATGAACTGTTTATGGCCCTTCCAACATTTACTGTATACTTATACATTGATTCTTTAACTATAATGGATATTATTGCAGCGTATAATGCAATTAACTCCGGTTTTGGTATTATTTCGCCTTGTAATGATTTCAGAAGTTTTTCCACGCCCGAAAATACAATAAATAAAGCCACAAGTATAAGCATTATCCCTACAATTGCTGTCGATAAAGTTTCTATTTTGCCGTGCCCATAGTTATGAGATTCATCTACAGGTTTTTTTACATATTGAAAACCTAACAATACTACAATATCAGAAGCTGTATCAGAAATAGAATGTATAGAATCTGCTATCATTGCAGTACTTTGGCCCAAGATACCAGCAATAAACTTGAAGATAGTTAGAACAATATTTCCAAGAAGCCCAATATAGGTAACTTTTACACCTTTCTCTGACCGTTCCAGGGTAGTTAAAGCTTCTTGCATATATAATAATCTAATAATTGTTTTAAATATTTGTTGTTATTCAATCATCTATACAATAATCAGTGATAAGTAACTTGGCCTATAATATATTATAATTAATTATTTATTTTCTTTCTTTATAATCTGATAAGAATGAAGAAAATCTTAATTATATTGTTATTCACACTTAGTTTAATTATATCTTTTGGAGAAATAGCTTATGCAACTTCGTACCATATTTATCCTGGTGATGATCTAGCGAATACAATTACCAACAATACTTGTAGTTGGGACATTGTTTATATCCACGAGGGCATTCATACTTTAAGTGCAGATGTCAATATTTCAGGAAAAAGTCTTCCAATAGTTGGGGATGGATCTGACAAAACTATAATTCTTCTCGAAGACCATGTATTTAGGATATATAAAACCCAAAATAACGCAAATCCTATGATCTTTACAATTTCTGGAATCACTTTTAAAAATGCAAAGACTTCTGAGAGCATTATTTTTGAGAATTATGTTCCTAGCCATTCCATTACTTTAGTGTTATCTGATTGTAAATTCGAAAATTTAGGAGATATTTCATTTATCTCTGCCGTATATCCCATTAGAGATTATAAAATGACAATAAATAGGTGTGATATTTATTATGGGGAGAGTTCGCCTCCTGAAATAGAGACCTCATCAGGAAATGACATAAAATCTACCTATAAATCGATGGAGATAACAATAATTGATTCAAATTTTGTTAACTCTAGTTCTCTAACTGCATATTCTTTTTCCCCAGAGAGCACTATCGATTTTAAAGTAGAAAATTCTTTGTTCCTTGACAATAATACTGGCATCCAAGTTTTTGGCCCAGTAGATCTATACTTTAAAAATAACCTTGTTAGTAATAATGAAAAAGGAATTTTATTTGATTCGACTAATTCTAAAGGTATTTTGATAAATAATACTATCGATTCAAATGGCGGCTCTAAAGGATTTGGAATCTATAATAAAGGGATCATTGACATGCAAAATAATATTATTTCAAATAATAATTATGGAATTTATAACGAAGGTCAAATTAATTATTCTAGTAACATGTTATGGGCAAATAAAATAAATCATGGCATCTCTGAACTTGATTTTTTAGTTTTTAATCCGTCATTCATAATCGGACCTAATGGTCCTTACTACCTTGACGAACAAAGTAAAGCAATAGATTCAGGTTCGGATACTTCATCTTTTTTTAAGTTAAATTACAAAACAACAAATTTTAATGAAAACTTTGACAGAGGTATAGTTGATTTGGGATATCACTACAGCTCTAGGTACAAGGCTTCTATATTTTCTCGTTTAATTGATATCTTATTCAAAAAATTGTGAGATTTAATCCTAATTTAGATAGTTTTATAATTATTTAAAGGCGAAAAAAATCATGGATGATTTATATAAGCGAGGATTATCCTTAGAATATTTTACAGTTGTATACAATATATTGGAGGCATTTTTTTCAATAATTTTTGGAAGTCTTTCAAATAGCATTGCTTTGATAGGATTCGGCCTAGACAGCATCGTTGAATCATTATCCGGAATTATTTTAATTTGGAGATTAAAAAAACATGGTTTTGTAGATGCAGACGAAGAGTTAGATATAGAAAAAAAAGCAACAAAGCTAGTAGGATTAACTTTTTTTATCTTGGGTTTTTATGTTTTAGTAGAGTCAATAAGAAAACTCATCGTTGTAGAAAAACCTGATCCCTCAATAGCTGGAATAATTATTGCAATGGCCTCACTATCGATAATGCCCTTGCTGTTTTATCAGAAAAACTCTATTGGAAAAAAGATAGGTAGCAAAGCGCTTGTTGCAGATTCAAAAGAAACTCTTGCATGCGCTTTCTTATCTCTTCCTCTTTTTTTAGGCCTAACTTTGAATTATTTATTTGGATTTTGGCAGGCTGACCCAATAGTAGGCATAATAATCTTTATATTTCTTGTAAAAGAAGGAATTGAGATTATAAAGGAGTCCGATAATGATTAATATTAGTATTTTATTGGTGATTAAATGAATCCTTTACCCGAAAGTTATATAAGAAAAATGGCAGATGAACCAACTTCGAAATTTCTCGATTTATGGAAAAAATTATCCGAAGAATTGCTTGGCTACCCAATTGAAATAATGATGGGCGATCGAAAGGATAATCCTGAATTAAAACATATACCGGGGGAACTTAATAGCGCATATCCTGCGGTGATAGATGGAAATGTAGTATTACCAATATGGTTAGAAAATCCAAAATCGTTTGATCCATT
Organism: uncultured Thermococci archaeon; assembly: GCA_964630765.1. Lineage (GTDB taxonomy): Archaea > Methanobacteriota_B > Thermococci > Methanofastidiosales > Methanofastidiosaceae > Methanofastidiosum. Next base: position 22,059 of record CAZVXE010000017.1, read on the forward strand.
ACTAATAACGCATGAAATAGGACATTGGATCTTAATGATTAAGGGATTCAAAGGATTGGTAAATAAATATAATAGACAAACTGGTATAGATATTAATATGAATTCTTTAGCTCAGCATTCCCCTCTTTACAAACTTCAGAGGGATCTCGGGCATGATCCGCAAAAAATGATTGATACAAGAACAAAGTCCAATTTAAATAACCTAATTAGGGGTCCTGAACTAATGTTGGGGGATCGATGGGCCGAGTTTGCGCTTTTATTTGCCGATGATGCATTGAACTGCTCGGAAGAACTAAAAAATGACCTTATTGAACTACTTCAAGAAGACTTTCCGGTTACATTTTCTTTTTTAGAAAAAATATTAAATTTAGTATCTAAGCACAATCTTAACGACCCCAAGTCAAATCTTGCTTTCTTAAGAAACTTAGTCGATACAATTTATTTGGGCGAAGGTTGGAAAGTAATTGATGAAGTAGTAGAATTAAAAGAAATGATAAAAGAATGCAATCAAAAGAAATAACCTACTTATATTTTATTTTTAAGCCCAGTACAATTAATACGAGGAATAACGATATCCCATTTGCTAAAATAATAGGAAGGTCTTTTTTGTATAATCCGTATATTAGCCATAAAAATATCCCTACCGATAGAAAAGTCCACATCCAGAAAGAAATATCTCTTGTTTCTTTTAATCTAATAGTCTTAATTACTTGAGGTAATGACGAGACAGTAGTAAGGAACGCAGCCGTTAGGCCAATAATCGTAACAATGTCCATACATTGTAGAATATATATTTAAATCATATGTCTTTCGGTAACTTTATTATTTTTGATGCAATTTGTCAAAAAACTTAATAAACTTTATTTATAAAAATAGATTAGGGATTATAATGATTCATCCAATTGATAATAGATATGGTTCTTTGGAAATGAGAAAAATATTTGACGAGGAGGAAAGATTAAATAAGATGCTTCTAGTTGAAGGGGCAATAGCAAAAGCTCATTCAGAATTAGGCCACATACCGAAAGAAGCAGGCGATGAGATATTCAAGAAAGCAAATACAAAATATGTTTCTCTAGAAAGAATGAAGCAGATAGAATCAGAAATAAATCATGATATAATGGCATTAGTCCTTTCACTTTCTGAGCAATGTGGAGTTCATGGAAAATATGTGCATCTAGGGGCAACTTCAAACGATATTAATGATTCTGCAACTGCTCTCCAATTTGTTGAAGCTTTTAAGATTGTTTTTTCTGATTTAAATAAACTTGAAG
>CAZVXE010000018.1:0-21993 GCA_964630765.1 uncultured Thermococci archaeon
CTTACTATAAGGGTCACTTCTTTCCCCATCTTATGCAGATACTCAGATAACTTGACCCCGATTAGCCCCCCTCCAAGAACGGCAATCTTCTCTTTATTGATAAGAGATTGTTTGAGTTTCAGTGCCTCATCAATATTTGTGAAAGAATAGATTTCCCCATCAAATCCTTTAATTTTTGGTACATTTGCTTTAGCGCCTGTTGCGATGAGTAATTTATCATATTTTATGTTGTCATCTTCTAATATCAATAGTTTTTTGTTAAAGTCAACTGATTTTAGGGTCTTCCCCAGAATAGTTGATACATTATTATTAATGTAAAATTCTTCATTCCTATAATATATGCTCTTTACGTTTTCTTGGTTTAGCATTTTGTATAGTTGAGGTTTTGAATATGATATGCAATTTTCTTTAGAAATTAATATTATTTCACTTTTCTTATCGTTACTCCTTATGCCTTCAATAGCCCCAACTGCGGCCGCACCATTTCCAATAATAACGTATTTCATCTAATCAGCCTCGTATACCAGTGCTTTGTTAGGACAGTTGAGAACGCATATGGGTACTTCCTCACCATGACAATGATCGCATTTGAATGCCTTTTCGTCCCCTCTCTTTATAGCGCCAAAGGGACAGACCATAACGCACATCCAGCAACCAACACATCTTTCATTATCTATTATAACTGTTCCATCCTCGATTTTTATTGCTCCCATTGAACATGCTTTAATACATAGGGGATCCTTGCAATTCATACACACAATTGAACCGCATACGTGTTCCTTTTGCTCAAATGCCATCCGCGAGGGTTCTTTTTCCTTTTCATATTTATATGCCAGAATTATATCCCCTGACTTAGAGTGCTTAACATTACAGTGTACTTCACATAATCTGCACCCGATGCAGAAATCTTCATTACATATTATTCTTCTTTTCATGCTCACATCCCCGCATGCTCAATGCCTAGTATCTTAGATTCCAATTCTGTAAGTCCAACTCCCCTCAATCTAAGCCTGTTTCCCCTAAGAGCCTCTATTGCATTTATCCCCATGCTTCCAAGAATTTCTTTTATTTCGAGGTTCCAGCTGTTGACAAGATTTGTCAATTTCTCAGACCCTATTTCGGGATTTAATCTTCTTGTTAAAACTGGATCTTGAGTTGTAAGACCCCAGTTACATTTTCCCTTGTAGCATTTCTGGCACAGTGTACATCCCATCGCAATTAATGCTGCAGTTGCAATGTATACTGCATCTGCTCCCAAAGCCATTGCTTTGACAGCGTCTGCACTTGATCTTATCCCACCTGCGGCTACTATTGAAACTTCATTTCGGATACTTTCATCTCTTAATCTTTGATCTACCACAGCAAGTGCAATTTCAATAGGAATGCCTGTGTTGTCCCGAATAACAGAAGGTGCAGCACCTGTACCGCCCCTAAATCCATCAATGACAATGACATCTGCGCCTGCCCTAACAATTCCAGATGCAATAGCGGCAGAATTATGAACGGCTGCTATTTTTACAAAAACAGGTTTTTCATAATTAGTTGCTTCCTTAATAAGGGAAATTAGTTGTTTTAGATCTTCAATGGAATATATGTCGTGGTGAGGCGCAGGCGATATTGCGTCTGTGCCCGAAGGAATCATTCTTGTCTCAGATATCTCTACTGTGACTTTTTCTCCAGGGAGGTGTCCACCAATTCCAGGTTTTGCCCCTTGGCCAATTTTAATTTCAATTGCTGCACAAGCAGCTAGGTAATCTGTATCGACTCCGAATCTTCCAGAAGCTACCTGGCCAATAGTATTTTTGCCATATTTGTACAGTTTTTTATGGAGCCCCCCTTCCCCTGTATTATAAAATGTACCAAGCCTAGAGGCTGCAGATGCAAGAGATTCACACGCATTGAGACTAATAGAACCATAAGACATCGCGGAAAACATGATTGGAGTTTCAAGCTTTATCTGAGGTGCCAACTTAGTATCAAGGGATATTTCCCCATTTTCTTCCTTAAGTAAAATTCTGTCAGGTTTCTTACCCAAATATGTCCTTAATTCCATCGGTTCCCTTAGAGGGTCAATTGGAGGATTTGTAACTTGCGAAGCATCGAGTAGCATTCTGTCCCAGTAAGAAACGTAAGCCTTATCGTTACCACTGCCAGTAAGTGTCATGCCTCCAGTTTCAGCCTGTTTTTTTATACTATTAATAGTGTATGAGCTCCAATGAAAATTATCTTTGTAAAGGGCTTTATTTTTAGTTATAGTCAAAGCATCTGTTGGACACATCATTTCACACCGATGACATCCAACACACTTGTCATTGTAAATACGGATTAAATCAAAATCCTCAAAGTACTTGAAGACCTCTTCAGAACACTGCCTTACACAGACCTTACATTTGATGCATCTGTCTTCATTTTTATCTACAATAAATTCAGGAATAACGCTAGACATATTTACCATCCAACAAAGCTATTGCAGGCTCTCCACCTTTTGGCCTGTAAACTGAATCAAGATCCGGACAAATTTTCCTCACTGCGCATTCTTCACTTGACATGTAGACTGTATTCTCATTTTTTCCTACAAGAAGTGGCCTGAGTTTTAATCTATCCCCGAGACCCATTATCCCATTCTCAAATCCTAGAATAACAGAAAATGGCCCTGTGAGTAGCGCCCCGGCATAGGTCATTCTCAATGCTTTTAACAACTCTCTCTTTTTTTCTTCCATTCTGTCTATATCTACCCACATTGGGCTTGCAAGAATCTTTGATGCCAGAGATAGAGTAAGATTATTCTTTCTAACTAAAAAATCAAAAAGATAAGTTATTACTTCAGTATCTGTTACAAGATTGCATCTGTAACCGTACATCTCAAGATACCTTCTGTTGGTATCATAAGAAGATATTTCGCCGTTATGGACTATAGTCCAGTCAAGCAATCCAAAAGGGTGCGCTCCGCCCCACCATCCAGGAGTATTAGTGGGGAATCTTCCGTGCGCGGTCCATATATAACCTTTGTAATCTTCAAGACGGTAGAATCTACTGATGTCTTCAGGGTACCCCACACCTTTGAATACCCCCATGTTTTTTCCGCTTGAAATTACATATGCACCTTCAATGTTATTATTAATATCCATTACAGCCTTGAAAGTTTCTTCTCTTTCGGAATCTTTGGACAAAATATTCCTATTTTTAACAAAATATCGCCACAATAATGGCTTATTAGGAAGATTAATAGAATTATCAGTTCTAATCTTTTCATCGTATTCAATTAGAAAGTGTTTATTAATTAATTCTTCAGTTTCCTCTTTTGCCTTGACAGAATCAAAAAATAAATGTAATGCATAATCATCTGGATAGTCTGGGTATATCCCATATCCAGAAAACCCCCCGCCTAGGCCATTTGCCCTATCATGGAGAACAGAAATTGCTTCAGTGATGACACTGCCACTGACCTTTTCTCCGTCAGTATTGATTAATCCGAATATAGAACAGCCTGAAATATCCTTTTCTCTCGGAAATTTGTTCATAATAAAAGCTTAAAAGAAAATATATATATTAATTTCTATTAATAACTGGCCATTTTGAGCCAAAAAATAAAAAAAGTATACCTATTAAGGACATATTAATAAGATAAGCTTATGCTACATTAGCCCTTTTATGTTTCCTTTGTCATCAATATCCATTTTTACAGCTGCCGGTGATCTTGAAAGACCAGGCATTAGGGTAATATTACCGCAAATTATAACAATATAGCCGGCCCCACTTGCAAGTTCAACATCTGTTACTTCAAGATCAAAAGGAGGAGGAACTCCAATTAGATTCTTGTCATCAGATAAAGACATTTGAGTTTTAGCAATGCATACTGGCAGATTTCCATATCCAAGTTTTTTATATAATTCAATTTTTTTCTTGGGTTTTGTTTCAAATATTACACGTTTTGCACCGTAGATTTTTTTAGCAATTATCTCTACCTTTTTTTCAATATCGTCAGTTAGTTCGTAAAGTGGCTTAAAATTATTCTTTTGCTTTGACAATTCCAATACTATATTTGCAAGTTCTATTCCACCATTGCCCCCTTCTGAAAACATTTTGGATAAAGTCACGGGCACTTCCTTCTTTGCACAAAGAGATTTTATCATTTCAATTTCCTGATCTCTGTCAAAATTAAACTTATTAATTGATACAACTACTGGAATCCCAAATAATTTGAGATTGTCAATATGTTTTTCAACATTTTTTAGGCCTTTTAAGAAAGCTTCTTCATCGTGATAGGTAATAATATCCTTTAATCCGCCATGGTACTTTATTGCCTTGCATGTGACGACTAATACTACCGCAGAAGGGGAAAAATTACCTTTTCTTGAAACGATGTTAAGGAATTTTTCTGCACCTAAGTCTGCGCCGAATCCAGCTTCAATTATGACAAAATCAGCCAATTTAAGGGCGATATTGGTCGCAATTATCGAATTTGTACCAATTGATATATTGGCAAAAGGCCCACCGTGTATAATTGCAGGCGTGTGCTCAATTGTCTGAACAAGGTTTGGTTTAAGTGCTTCTTTTAATATTGCTGCCAGTGCACCTTCAACTTTTAATTTTCCCGCGTTTATGGGATTGCCTTTTCTGTCAAATGCAATGGTAATGTTAGAGAGTCTTTCTTTAAGGTCTGCTATATCCTTTGAAAGACACACAATTGACATTATTTCTGATGCTGCAGTAATAATAAATTTAGATTCACGGGGAATACCATTTCCAGAACCCCCAAGACCAATAACGATATTTCTCAAGGCTCTGTCATTCATATCGATGGCCCTAGGCCACACAATATTATTAATATCAATGTCAAGTTCATTACCCATCAAGATATGTGTATCGAGCATGGCCGCCAGAAGGTTATGTGCAGCTTGGACTGCATGAATATCGCCTGTGAAATGTAAGTTAATATCCTCCATTGGAAGGATTTGTGAATGTCCACCGCCTGTGGCCCCCCCTTTTACACCAAACACAGGGCCCATCGAAGGCTCTCTTAGAGTAATCATTGTTTTTTTTCCAAGAATTGATAGAGCTTGACCCAATCCTATAGTGGTAAGTGTCTTCCCTTCACCATAAGGTGTTGGATTCATCGCAGTTACTAAAATTAAACTACCCTTAGTATTTTTTTCATTAGACTCTAAGATTGACAAATCTATTTTTGCTTTGTGCTTTCCAAACAATTCAAGATATTTCTCACTAATCCCTGCTTTTTCGGCGATTTTTTCTATGGGCCAGATTTGTGCTTTGTTTGCTATGTCGATGTCACTTTCCATCTTAACCATCTTGATTTCAAATTCAATTGTAAATCTTTTTAAAAAGTTTTCGTTATTTAGTTTATGCTTTCTAAGTCTGAGCTAAGAGCCAGAATAAAAGAAGAAATGGCGAACCTGGATTATGCTAAAAAGGGCATCATGGATGAGAAAATAAAAAATACTATCTATAGCCTCAAGGAATATCGTTTGGCAAACACTATTTTTACTTATGTTTCAAAGGATAAAGAAGTAGATACAATTGATCTGATCACTCATTCAATGACTCTTGGAAAGGCCGTTTGTGTTCCTTTGACTAAAAAAGAGGATAATTCTCTTGAAATACGAGAAATTGAAGAATTGAGGGATCTAAAAATCGGAAACTTCGATATCCTTGAACCAAATGAGAACACTAAAAGTACCAATCCTAAAGAAATTGAATTATTTTTTATTCCCGGCCTTGCCTTTGGGGTCGGGTGCGAGAGGCTCGGAAGAGGTGGAGGTTATTTTGATAGGTTCCTAATGAACTCTAAAGGTCTTAAAGTCGGTCTTGCTTATGAATTTCAGATTTTTGATTCATTGCCTGTTCAAAAACATGATATCAAAATGGACATGATTATTACTAATAAACGAATCATCAGCCGCGTTTAATAGAATAAACAAGAATTATTGCCGGAAAGAGGATCATTGAAGCGAACGGATTTATTGCGAAAAATGATGCAAGAGCGGGAAGACTTGAACCTGTTATTGTAGAAAGGTCTTGGCTTAGGGAAAACGTAGAGAATAATGTCCCTCTTTTTGTAACTTCTATTACCTCGCACAAGAAGGAATAACACCAAACATCAATGAATGCCCCGGCCAATCCAATAAGGCCCGAACATATAAAGAATAAGACAATATTGTTGGAAAAAATTAATAACGTAATCCCAGCTATATGGATTAATGCACCCCATTTAATCCACATTCTTTTACTTTCAATCTTTGCATAACGCCCTATAAGAATCTCAGAAAGCCCAAAAACAAGTGATTCAAATGCAACAATCAATGAAACTATGGACCCGGCCATTCCAAGTTTTCCTATGGCAAATCTTACAAAGAATATCAAAAATGCTGTGAACACTGCTATATCAAATGTCTTGTATACTAAAGGATCTAATACTTTTTTCAGTGTCTGAATTGAGGGGTAGCTCTTTTCCCTTAATTCAAATTTGAATTCCTTCATGGAGAATACATAAATTACTGTTATAGATAATCCGATTAAAAATAATGAATAGAAAGCTCCTTTTAATCCCAGTATATCGACAAATATTCCGGGAAGCAAAAGACCAAAAACCCATCCCAATCCAGTAACTCCTCCAAAAATACTGACTTTCCTCTCAGGTTTTTGTGTTATAGGTCTAAGCGAGAAAATTATCACAACAGTCAAGAAGGTAGCAAGAGAAACTGCAACTAATACTTGAAGTAGCGCCAGATACAGAAGATTACCAGTAAAGGAAATGAGAAAAGCGGATACTGAGGATAGTGCCAAAGCAACTAGCAATAAGTACCTCTCCCCGATTCTGTCCGATAGAGCGCCGATTAACGGTTTAAGAAAAAATGAAACACCATCGCCGATAACGAATAATAATGCGTAGGGCAGTAAAGATATCCCTAGCGTGGTAAAATAAATACTAAAAAGAACCATTGTGAATCCATGAAAAAATGATTTATAGAATCCCAACATTGAGCCAAAAAATAATCTCTTAGTTTCAACTGCCAAGTAATTTCCTTCCTTTCAATATGTATCCAGCGATATATATGGATCCAGTGATTAGTAATTTTTCATCTTTTTTAAGGTTTGACACACAATAATCAAAAGCTTTGAGTGGATCGTCAAAAGAGCTAATATCGTTGAAATACATCCTTGCTTTTTCTTCAAGAATATTAATATTTGCACATCTCGGAGGGATTGTTGTCAAGACTATTCTTTTTGAAATTTTGGAAAATTCATTTAAAATTCCGTCAATATCCTTATCTACAGATATCCCAACAAGCAAAAGTGTTTTTGAATCTGCAAATAAACTGTTATAAGTTTCTGAAAGAGATTTGGCACCAGCTGGATTGTGTGCGACGTCAACTAAAATCATTGGATTTCTCCTCAATACCTGGAAGCGCCCCGGCCAAATAGATTTTTCAAGGCCTTTCCTGATGGAATCTTCGTTTAGTTCAAATCCAAGAGAAGACATAGATTCCGCCAAATTAATTGCACATGCTGCATTTGCTATTTGGTGCCTTCCTATCATCCTAATTTTAACATCTTTAAAGAAATTATCACTAGAGCGGTAATCAAAAACAGAGCCTTCAAAGCTAATTTTTTTCTCAATTGCTTCAAAATCTCTATTAAATAATTTTAATGTAGCACCTTTCTCTATGCAGATTTTTTCTAACAAAGGTGCCAATTCTAAATCAATGCAGGAAGACACTAATGATCCTTTTTTTATTATTCCCGCTTTTTCAATTAGTATCTCTTGTTTACTGTGGCCCAATATTTCCTGGTGATCAAGTGAGATATTTGTTATTGCAACAGATTTACCGTTTAGTATATTGGTCGCATCCAGCCTCCCCCCAAGGCCAACTTCAGAAACTATAACATCAACTTTTTTCTCGGCAAAATAGATGATAGAAACGGCGGTTAGAACTTCAAAAAAAGTTGGACTTCCGATGTCCATCAATTTTTCTGCTTCTTCGCAATATGATTTTAATTCTGAAAGGATTCTATCAAAATCTTTTGAAGAAATATTTTTATCTCCAATTTTTATCCGCTCGTATATATCGATCAGATGAGGGGATATGTAAGACCCCACTTTGTAGTTGGATTGAGAAAATATTTCAGAAATAAAAGTAACAACAGAGCCTTTGCCGTTTGTTCCTGCTACGTGGACTACCGGTATATCTTCCCAGCTTATCCCGCTTTTTTCAAGAAGAAACCTTATTCTTTCAAGCCCAAGTTTTGAATTTAATCGTTCAAGTCCTGGCTTGGACCCAATAAGCTTTAACGCCTCTAGAAAATCATCTTGCACAATCGTTCTGTTTTATGAAGCAGATTATAAGGTTTTCCAGAAGCATAGCCCTTGTCATAGGGCCAACTCCGCCGGGAACTGGGGTGATGTAAGATGTTTTCTTACTGACCTCGTCATACTTGACATCACCTTTAATGCCATCCACGTCACGCGTGATCCCAACATCAACTACAACTACCCCTTCTTTTACCATATCTGCAGTTAAAAAGTCTGTTTTCCCAACTCCAACTACAACTATGTCGGCATGCCTTGTCTTTTCCTTCAAGTCTTTTGTTTTGCTATGGACTACAGTAACTGTTCCGCCCCTATTTATCATCATGGCTGCCAAAGGCTTTCCAATAATATTGCTTCTGTTAATTATTGTTATGTCTGCACCTTCTATTGGTATATTATATTCGTCCAGAATTTTAACTACTCCTTTAGGGGTGCATGGAAATATATCTGATATATTTAGGAGTATCCTGCCAACGTTGATGGGTGTAAATCCATCAACATCTTTTATGGGGTCGATCCTTTCCAGTACTTTGTTGCTGTCAATATGTTTTGGTAAAGGTAACTGGACTAGAATACCGTGAATATCCTTTCTTTTATTCAATTTATCAATTAGTGAAAGAAGATCCTCTTCAGAAATATCATCATAATAGAATTCTTCGTAGTCAATCCCAATCTTCTCTGAATCCTTCTTCTTTAGATTAACATAAACTCTAGATGCAGGATCATCGCCTACCAAAACAGTTGCCAGTTTGGGGTGAAGGCCATTTTTTTTATATTCTGAAACTTTTTCTGAAAGCTCATTTGCTACTTTGAGAGATAAGGCCTTACCGTCTAGTATTTTTGTGATCATAGATTTATTGGGAATTTTTTGCAGAGATCCCTTACCTCCGCTCTTACTTTTTCAGGGGTGCAATCGTCCTTCTTCTGAAGCACTCTGTGAATCATTCCAGCTATCTGTTTCATTTCTGGTTCCTTCATTCCTCGGGAAGTAATTGCAGGAACACCTAGTCTAAGCCCAGAAGTAACATTAGGTGGCTTTGGATCATATGGTATAACATTTCTATTTGCTGTAATGCCGGCAGCCTCCAATAACTCTTGCGCTTCTTTTCCTGTTATGTCATTTTTTCTTAAATCCATCAAGAGTAAGTGATTATCAGTTCCGCCTGTAATAAGCTCATATCCAAGTAATAAAAGTTCATCAGATAGAACTTTACAATTATTTACAATTTGTCTTTGGTAGTTAATGAAATCTTCACCCATAGCTTCTTTGAAGCAAACTGCTTTTGCGGCAATTGTATGCATCATAGGGCCTCCTTGGGCAAATGGGAATACGGCTTTATCAATTGCCTTTTTGTGTTCTTCTGTGCAGAGTATTAGTCCCCCCCTTGGGCCTCTTAGAGTCTTGTGAGTGGTAGATGTTACAAAATCACAGTAAGGAACTGGAGACTTATGAAATCCACATGCAACAAGTCCTGCAATGTGCGCCATATCTGCCATTAAAAGAGCGCCTACTTCATCTGCAATTTCTCTAAATCCTTTGAAATCGATCTCCCTTGGATAAGAACTCGCACCTGTTACAATAAGTTTAGGTTTTAATTCAATGGCTTTTTGTCTCACTTCATTTAAATCGATTCTATAAGTATTTTTATTAACACCATAAAACTGAAAGTTGTAAAATTTCCCAGAAAAATTAACAGGGGATCCGTGCGATAAATGCCCCCCGCATGATAGGTCCATTCCAAGAACAGTATCGCCAACGTCTAAACATGAAAAATATACCGCCATATTAGCCTGTGTTCCCGAGTGAGCCTGCACGTTTGCATGGTCTGCTTTAAAAAGTTTTTTTGCCCTTTCGATGGCGAGAGATTCTGCAACGTCAACAAATTTGCATCCGCCATAATACCTTTTTCCAGGGTAACCTTCGGCGTATTTATTGGTCATAACAGACCTTTGTGCTTCAAGAACTGCGTTGCTTGTAAAATTCTCGCTCGCTATAAGTTCAAGCCCTTCATTTTGGCGATTTTTTTCATCTTCAATTGCATTAAAAATTTCGACATCAACTTGATCCAATGATTTCATAAAATCACGACTATGATTACAAATGCCTAAATCTCTTATAAATATTTTGCTATTTGCTAATATCAAGATATTCGCATATTGCTATATTATGGCAATAATGTTTCATAATAGTTAATTTTATATACTGATTAGGTAGGATAATATATTATTCTGGCATGAAATAGAGGAATTACTATGGTAAAAGATATTTGTATCTTAAGGGGAAGAACTATTGATGAGCAAGAAAAATTAATCATCAAAGCTTTAATAAGAAATCCCAGAAGCAGCGATAATCAAATAAGCAAGGCGACAAGAGTTCCCGTAAGAACTGTCTACAGAAAAAGGAAAAAACTGGAAGAAGAAGGCATTGTCCATTACTATCTAAATGTAAATTTGGATAAATCAGGTATCGGAAAAATAAATGCCAGACATCTCTATATCATTAAATTTAAACTTGGTCTCCCCTACACTCAATTTATTAGGGAAATTAATGAAGAAAACAATGTAAGAACCGTCTTCACTGAACATATATACCAATCTTTCCTTGCAGAAGTCGATGGAAGAGTTGCTCTTGTAATGATTTTAGAAGGAGAAAGAGACGAGGATATAGTCGAAAACTTTAACAAAATCATAGTCCCATCCTTAAAGAAGAATCATGGCCCTGATTCAATTGAAGATGTGCAGACAATAAGACTGTCAGATCCGATAAGATTCTTCCATAATTATCTGCCAATGTTAAACATTAAAAATGGAAGAATAAGGGATGACTGGAGAGACGAACTACTCTTTATTACCTAATTCTTTTTGATTATTTTAGGCCATTTTATCTTTTTTTTAGTCCTTATTAGACCTAAATTAGCCATTAAATATCAGTAAGTATTAAATACTAGATGATACTTCTTTTTTCTATCAAATACCTAGACAAATGGGTAAATATAAAAAATAATTTTGGAGGAATAAAATGGACAAAGAGCAGGTAAAGAAGATAATTAAAGAAAAGAACATAAAATACGTAAGATTGCAATTTGTGGACATGCTTGGAATACCAAAGAACTTTTCAATATCCGTAGACCTTCTAGACTCTGTATTTGAATCTGGAATGGGTTTTGATAGTTCTTCGATTAAGGGATTTACAGACATATCACACAGCGACAGTGTTTTGATGCCCGATCCAAACACATTCAAGATAATCCCGTGGCTTGATGAAGCAAGAATAATCTGTGATGTATGTTACCCAACAACATTGAAACCATTTGAAGGTGACCCAAGAAGCCTTTTGAAAAAAGAAATACAAAAGCTTGCAGAAGATAAAATGGAATTTTATGTTGGGCCCGAAATAGAATTTCACTTATTAAAAGAAGAAAATGGAAAACTTGTACCACATGACGCAGGAGGATATGCAGATTTTTCACCTCTCGACTTAGGGGAAGAAATCAGAAACAAAGCCGGATTATACATGCAAATGATGGGTGTTAAAAGCGAGATCACCCACCACGAAGTAGGGCATGGCCAGCACGAAATTGATTTTAGATTTAAAGAAAGTGCTCTTGAAGCAGCAGATGACGTTATCACATACAAACAGGTTGTGAAAAACATAGCAGCTAAAGAAGGTCTTGTAGTTACTTATATGCCAAAACCATTCTACGGCCAAGCTGGAAACGGTATGCACTGCCACCAAAGTGTATTCCAAAACGGTAGAAACATATTTTACGACCCAAAGACAAAGAATTTGTCCGATAAGGGTAGATGGTACATAGGTGGAATTTTAAAGCATGCTAAAGCTCTTACTGCTATTTGTTCTCCATCTGTCAACTCCTACAAGAGATTAGTTCCAGGATATGAAGCGCCTGTTTATATCTCATGGGGATGGGCTAACAGAACAACTCTAGTAAGATTACCTGGATACGACCCAACTAATGAAAAGGCTTTGAGGCTAGAGTTTAGATCTCCTGACCCAACATGTAACCCCTACCTTGCATTTACAGCTATGCTAAAAGCTGGAATGGATGGAATCGAAAATCAGATTGAGCCTCCTGAACCAGTTGACTATGATATATTCGAGTTATCATTGGCCGAGTTAGAGGAAAGAGGCATAGAAACCTTACCAATAAACCTTGGAGAGGCCATAAAAGAACTAGAAAACGATAAGGTTGTAAGAAACTCCCTTGGAAAGCATATATACGAGAAATACATGGAACACAAGAAGAAAGTCTGGAAAGACTACTCAATGTATGTCACCGACTGGGAATTCCAAAAATACCTTAGATATTAATAATATTTTATTTTTTCTTATATTTTTTAAAAAATTAATTCTAATAAAAATCGCTATTTATTTAAAAATATAGTAAATCAAATCTAAAATCTTTTATATTTAAAGCACTTTTACAATACAGATGTTATACCTTATAGGCCTTGGGCTGTCAGAAAAAGACCTTTCATTGAAAGCCTTTGAATTATTAGATAAAATCAATAATATTTACGTGGATACTTACACTAATTATTTTGATTTTGATCTTCTATGGCTCGAAAAGGCCCTAAATAAAGAAGTGATCCCTCTTTCTAGAGATGACATAGAAAAGAATCCCACTTTTCTGGAAACTGCAAAATCTGAGGATGTTGCACTTCTTATATCAGGAGACCCTCTTGTTGCAACAACTCACACAGATATCCTGTTAAGAGCTATAAAAAAGGGAGTTAAAACAAAAGTATTTCACGCTTCATCAATTTATTCAGCGATTGCTGAAACAGGGCTTCACATTTATAGATTTGGAAAAACTGCCAGTATTCCTTACCCCGAGGAAAACTTCTTCCCAAGAAGCTTTTATGACGTTATAATTGAAAATAAAGAAAGAAACCTCCATACAATGCTGTTGCTCGATGTAAAGCGGGAGAAAAATCTCTTTATGAACCCAAAAGAAGCAATGGATATACTAAAAAAGATTGATGAAAACAAAAATATTAAAGAAATTATTGTAATTTCAAGGATTAGTCACGATGACCAAAGAATCATATATGGAAATATGGATGAATTAGCCGGATTCGATAATGAATTCTACGGTTTGCCCCCTCATACTTTAGTTGTTCCTGCAGAGTTGCACTTTGCTGAAGAAGAATATCTCTTAAGCCTTGCAGAAATATATAAAAACAGTAAAAATAAATAAAAAATATTACTATAATAAAATAGCCTTGGTGTTATTATTATGCCATTTGAAAACAAGAAAATAGATGAATTGGCTGAAAAAATATCCAAAGTTGAAACGTCTAACGAAGAGAGAATTGTCGAAGTGTCTAGACTGCTTGACGGGTATAAAGAATTTCTCGATAGATTAAAATCACATAATGTTGAAGCTATTAAACAGTGGGAAATTGAAAACTTTGAAGAAAAACTTCAGCAGATTATAGAAAATGTAGATGTTATTAGTGATAAAGAGAGAACTGAACTAGAGGAACAACAAATCTATGACGATATTGATGAGCTAAAAGTTATTGTCTGGGATATCCAGAAAAAGATTGACTCAAATTTGTTAGAGCTTAAACATAGGATCGATGAAACAGAGAAAGAGCAGGAACTTTCACTTCTTAATTTTTTAAGAAAAGTAAAAAATAAAGAGGAAGCTTTTACAGATGAGTATATCCTTGACAATTACACTGAAGTCCTCGAAATATTCTCGCTCCTTGATGTAGAAAATAAGAAACTTCCAAAAAATATATCCCCCGAAATTGAAAGTGAAATAAACAGATACCTATCAAAGATTGAAGAAAGACTTGAGAAAGCAGAGAACTTTCTCAAAAAAGATTATGAGATGTTTCTAAAGGAAATAGAAGAAAAGAACAGGTATTTGAACACTCAATACATCTCTGAAAACTTTGATGAAACTAGAGAAATTTACTCTTCATTGCTTGAAAAGAAGAGACTGCTTAAAGGTGGAAGAGCCACCCTTATTGATAATAATCTTAAAATTTTAAGTGAGAGGATAAAAGAAATAGAAGACAGGAAAAGAATTGATCTCTTAACTATACTTGATGAAGTTGAAAAACTTCTTCCTATTTTTACAGAAGAGTATATATTAGAAAATCCCATGGATTCAAGGGCAGTTTATGAGAAGTATAGCAAAATAGGAAATTCTCTGAAAGGAACAATCGACTCTAAGATTGAAGAGAAAGTTAGAGACTCTATCGATAACTTGCTTTCAAGGATTGAAAATGTTGAAAAACGAGAAATTGAAAATCTTTCTTTTGTCTACGACAGGACTGGGAGGGCTCTTGAAAAATATACTGAGGATTACATTGCAGGAAATTTATCCGAGGCAGAGAGGACTTATGTTTCACTGTCAAGAGATATGGAAAGATTGTACCCAAGATTTTCCAATGAATTGAGTAAGAATATTGAAAAAAACTTAAACGATTTGTACTTGAGAGTTAAAAATATTGAAGCAATCAAGAAAAGAGAACTTGAGAACTTTTTAGAGAATTCGTACAAAGCTTTAGAAGAATTTGATTATTCTAAGATCAATACAGATTTAGAGTCTGCTAGACAGATGTATCACAAACTTCTTGAAGAAAAAAGTAGATTGCCTGCAGACCTTGAGATTGTAATTGAAAGTAATCTATCTGAGATACAGGAAAAAGTTATCAAAACTGAAGAAGCCAAAATCAAGATATTAGAAGATTTCCTGGAGAAGACAATTAATACTTTAGAAGAATATCCCAAGGAACATATAGATGCGAACATAAAAGAAGCAGTTTTTCTATACAATAGCCTTAGAAGAGAGCAAAAAAATCTCCCCGTGGGAGTTGACTATGAACTTGAAAAGGCAATCAATGTAAATCTTAATGCCTTTGATAACAGAATAAAGGAAATCGAAGATGGAAAGAAGGGTTATGTTGATGAATTTATCGAATATCTCAATAAGAAAATGGGAGACTTCACAGAAGAAAAAATATTGGACAATTTAATAAAAGCAAAGGAAGAGTTCCAGAATCTTTTGAAGGAAAAAGAAGACATTGTAGTATTTGCAAATTCAGAGCAAGAAATCGAGATTGAAAGAAAGATAGAAAAAATAAGTGCAATGCTAAAAGATGTACAAGGGGACGAACTCCAAAAGATTGATGTTCTTCTGAGAAGGGCGCAGACTTTTGACATTAAATTTGATCAGGGATACATAAACTCAAATCTCTTTGAGGTAAGGGACCTTTACAAAGACCTAATGAAGACAAGAAATGAAATCCTTTCTATAATAGCCGAAGATAAGAGGGATGAAATTGATGAAATCCTTGCAAGGCTAAAGAAAAGAGTAGAGCACGCTGAAATAGTGAAAGAAGAAGAGCTTCAATACTTTATTAGAAGAGTAAAAGGATTATTGGATAAGTACAGTTTCGCACAAGTTCTAAGAAGCACAGCTGAAGCTAAAGACGAGTACCAGACTTTGATTAAAGAAAAGCAGGGACTGTTACTAGAGTATGATGATCAGCTAAGACTTGAAATAGAGGCTTTGATGTCTGAATTCAGCAATAGAATAAAGGACGCTGAAAAAGAGATTGTCCAGAGCAAGATCGATAAGATTGTGAACAAGATTGGTGGCTTCATTACAAGATATTCCTATGTTGAGCCGTCAGATAAGGCCCTAGTTATGGAAATGATAGGCGAATACAAGGACATAGTTGCTAATTATAAACAGTTTGAAAATGAACTGGATATGAAATCTCAAGAGCTCTTAAAAGAGAGAATCCAACAGTGCCAGAATCTCATAAAACAGATAGATTACGAAATACAGTATGAAAGGGACATCATGGAGATAAGAGAAGGCTGCTCAGAATTTATAAAAATGTACAAGGACAGAGAAGTCCTCCTCTCTAAGATATGGGACGCCCAGAACAGATACAATTCTCTGCTTCAAAAATTTGAAAGCATACCCTTCCATAAGGATTCTGCGACTGAACACGAGATAGTAAAGAAGTTACAGATTTGTTATGGATTAATTGACAAATCCTTTAAGGGACTTTAAAGAGATAAAGATCACATGATATTGAAAACTTCTAAGGAGATTCTAGGAGATATTACTCTCTGTGATCATTGCCTTGGAAGGCAGTTTGGAAAGATTTCAATATCTACAAATGAAAGAAGGGGCAAAGTAATAAGAAATTTATTGAATTGTTTGAATCCTGAACTATCAACTAATTTTGAGAAACAAAAGCCTTGTTTTCTTTGCGATAATATTTTTGAAAGAACAGAGGACATTGTAAAAATTATATCTCCCGATTTCGAGTTTTTTACATTTCATGCAGGCACAAAGATTCCTGAAGAGATCATGAAAAAAGAGGAAATGCTCAAAGAGAAATATGGTCTTCAGTACCAGGAAAGCATCAAACAGGAACTGAATAGAGAACTTGGGAAAGAGATAGGGGCAATCATCGGGAAGGAGTTCAAAAGAGAAAAAGAAGACGTAACAATACTTCTGCACCCATACGATTCAAAAGTTGAGTATATTATTAATCCATTATTTATTTATGGCCGGTATAACAAGCTAGTTAGGGGAATCCCACAGACCAAATGGTTTTGCACAAAGTGCAAAGGTCGTGGATGTGCAAAGTGCGGCAATACAGGGAAAATGTATGACATAAGCGTTGAGGAGTTGATATCCGAGTTGTTCTTAAAAGAAACTAAAGGTGCGGATTCATCTTTTCATGGCGCAGGTAGAGAAGACATCGACGTTTTAATGCTTGGTAACGGTAGACCTTTTGTTCTAGAAATAAAATCCCCCAAAATCCGAGATATCGATCTTCAAAAGCTTGAACTAGAAGTAAATCAAATGAATGAAGGGAAAGTGAGAATTTCAGGTCTTTGCTTTGTTGAAAAGGAAATAGTTGAGAAAATAAAAAATACCCACATGAGAAAAACTTACTTGGCAGAGATTGATGCATGCCTAACTGAAGATGAAAAGAAAAAAATTGAGGAATTTTTCATTGACAGAGACATATATCAAGAGACCCCAAACAGAGTTGTGCATAGAAGAGCGGATAAAACAAGAATTAGAAAGGTTTATAAAGTTCTTACCTCTAAGGAAAATTGCTCGTCACTAGAGATATATTGTGATGGTGGACTTTATATAAAGGAACTTATCTCTGGGGATGAGGAGAGAACAAATCCCAGTATTGCAGAATTATTGGGTAAGAATATAAAGTGTGTATTGCTAAATGTAATTAGTATTGAAGAGAAGGTGTAATAATGGCTAGAAAATCTCATGGTTTCAGAATAAAGACAAGAGGTAAACTATCAAAAGATGTGAGAACAAGGGGAAAAGTCCCCGTATCAAGGATCCTTCAGGTATTTAATGTAGGAGACCCCGTTCACGTTATTTTAGAACCGTCTGTCCACAAAGGCATGCCCTTCCCAAGATTTCACGGGAAAACAGGCAAGGTAATTGGAAAGAGGGGTTCAGCTTATCTACTTTCTGTAATGGATGGAAATAAAGAAAAGACTGTTATTTCAAGACCTGAACATATGAAGAAACAGGTATTTTAAAGAGGTTCTTTCATGATAGGAAAGGAAATAATCTCTGAAGATATTGTTCCAATAACAAAAGTAAAAGAGATACTTTCCAGTAGAGCTGAAAAAATCGAATTGGGATATGAACAAGGAATTTCATTAGATTATACAAATAAATTCAGCAAAATGGAAATTGAGGATATAGAAAAAGTTGCTGCAGAACTTACAGAAAAAGTTCCAAGATTAAAAAAGGAAAATATAATCAAAATAGTCGATATTGTTCCAGAAGACAAGAAAGACGTCGAAGTAATATTCTCAAAAGAAAGGTTAATATTGGACGAAGATGAAGTTAAATCCATATTGGAAATTATTGCAAAATATAAAAAATAAGTGAAATTTATGATGATGAGAACTGGCATTTTTGAGGAGTATGGGATAGTTCTGGATTACCTCCCACAGGGTTTCCCAGGCGAGAACCTCCCGCCTCATAAGAGAACACCTATTGCGCATATAATAGGTGAAAATTATTTCTCCTTGCTAGAGGTAGTTCCATCAGAAGATCTTTCAATGTATGAAAGAGTTTTCATAGGTAAAGGCAAAAGGGATAAAATAGCCCGAGTTAAAAAAAGACTCCGCCACAATGAGCTAAGTGCAACAGCAAAGGGCGAATTAAGATTTATTGTCGAGAAGATCGTATCTGAAAACGAGCAAAAATTTGTCGAGTTTTTCAGTACTTCTGGCCCTATATCAATTAGGTACCACAAGCTTGAGCTTTTGCCAGGACTTGGGAAAAAATTGATGAATGAGATCCTAGAGGAAAGGAAAAAAGGACCCTTCAAATCATTTAATGACATAAAAGAGAGAGTTCCATCTATACCAGATCCAAAAAAAATGATTATAAATAGAATAATCAACGAGATGCAAGAAGTTGATAGATATTCTATTTTTGTAAGCAGACCCCCAAAAGAGATGGAATGATACAAGACAGACTTTTTTATCTTTTGAATAAATACAAGATAAGCCCTTCTAAAAGCTTTTCTCAAAATTTTCTTATTTCTGATGAAGTCTTAAGATTCATGGCCTCCTACGGTAAGGGGAAAGTCCTTGAAATAGGCCCAGGTTTGGGATTTCTCACAGAAAAGCTATCTAAGGTATGTGACAAAGTCGTTGCTGTAGAGATGGATAAGAATCTTGTCAATATTCTCAAACAAGAGTATAATTTTGATAATGTTGAAATAGTATGCGATGACTTCCTAAAGTTCGAAGACAAAAATTTTGATACAGTTGTTTCGAGTATCCCTTATGCCATATCCTCGCAGATAACATTCAAATTATTTGAAATGAACTTTGAAACTGCAACATTACTGTATCAAAAAGAATTTGCAAGGAGATTTATTTCAAATCCAGGCGAAGACGATTATTCTAGGCTTTCTGTAATGTCTAAAATCTATTCAGAAATTGAGGTCTTAAGAGATGTCCCTCCTTCGGCCTTTTATCCTGAACCAAAGGTATGGTCTTCTATAGCCCACATCAAACTGGATAAGAAATTTGAAATAAATGATGTCTTTGAAAACACAGTCAGGGCCCTTTTTACACACAGAAACAAAATTGTCCATAAGGCAATCTACCATTCAAGAGACATATTTGGAAAAGGAAAAGAATTCAAGCAATCGCTCGATGAAATCCCTTATAAGGATAGGAGAGTATATACCCTAGATATCTTTGAAATAAAAGAGATAAGTGATTGGCTTGAAGGGATATTATGATTTTTTTTGATGATTTTGATAAAGAGATTAACAAGGTACTTTTTGATGTCAATTGTTTTATAGGCGGTCTGGAAAAACCAATTTCTGATCTAGGGATTACCTTTCTTGATAAATTCAAGGTTTCTCTAAAAGGATTCAATACGTTTCTTCTTTTCCCATATTGGCTTTCAGACGGATTTGATATTAGGGATAAAAAAGATGTTTCTAGAAAACTCTCTAATCTTGATGTTTATGGGATAATGCATTTGAGAATTATTGATGACATACTGGACAATCCAGAAAAAATTGACAGGAACTTACTTCTTTTATCTAACATCTGTGAGTTCAAGATGTATGAAATATGCTTTAAGCTAATAGGGAGAAATGAAAGTTTTTTGAAAGACCTAGAAGATACTTTAACATATTTTTCAAATGCCATTCTTTTTGAAAAACAACATTATACCTATAAGGGCCTATTGACAGAGGAAATGAAAAACTATAATTATGAGCTTATGTCAAGAAAGGCCTTCCATTTGAGAATCCCTATTTTATCGTATTTGTATCTTGAAGGATCAGACGAAAAGAAAAGAAAAGATTTTTTTTCCATGATGGAATGCTGGGGAACTTCGATGCAGCTGTTTAATGATGTTGTTGGATGGAAGGATGATTTTACTTCTGGCCAGATGACGTATCCCCTTGCTAAAGTTATTGAATACCTTGAAAATGAGAATTTAGTTGATCAAGGAAAAGCTGACGTAATGGATATCGCTGCTGCATTTATTGAAACAAATATTTTAGAGGATACACTTGGCATCTCTTTAAAGTATCAAAAAATGGCGATTGAGTCTATAAAAGGATATAATATGCGTTATTTAAACGAGTTCTTTGAAGATTCTTCCAGCAAAATATCTTCAAGCATTGACAAATTTAAAAATAAAAGAGAGAGCATTTTAAAAGATATAATAAATTGAGAAATTCGCAATTTTATTTAGTTAAATTTATATATTAATCATTAAAACAATAAATGGTAGGTGATTTTATGGATAAAACTACACATGAATTAATTAAAATGCATTTAAAAGAAAATGAAGTAACAGGGTTCGTTTCTCTAGCCGCACCTGAATTTTGGATTCAAGCAAAACCTGAATTTTGGATTGAGGCTAAACCCGCATTTTGGATATCAGAATAAATTTTGGTAAATATGTACGAAATTTTATATTTATCCTTTTTTTTTAATATTATTCTAGGCAGTTACAGCTTAATTAATAATTATAAATCTAAACTTAACATATTATTTTCTATATTAGCATTTGTAAATGCAGGAATAATAATCACTAACCCACTTATTATTATAAGAGAGTATCACTTATTATGGGAAAAAGTTAATATTTTTTTTGTACTGTGGACACCGACTTTATACTTAATGTGGAGTTTTGTACTTTCAAGAAAAAAATTGAGAATAAAGGATATTTATTTGATAATTATGAGCACTGTATTATCTTTAAGTCTATTAACTAATCTTCTTGTTGCAGACCTAAAGATTGTCGAAGGAAGATTCATAGAAGAATTTGGGCCTTTGTTCAATTTGTTTTTTATTTACTATATATTTTGTTTCGGCTACGGCTTATATACTCTTCTAAGCTCTTACAGAAAAGAAAAAGTTGTAATTGAAAAGAGAAAATATCTAATGGCATTTATCGGCACTCTTATTCCAATCTCAACAAGCGTCATTATTAATTTCATTTTAATTTATATTGAAATATTAACCGAATTAAAAGGGAATATATTGATATTTCCAATAACAAATTCAATTATGATGGTGTTTTTTTCTTATGCAGTTTTTAGATATGGATTTCTTAAATCGGATATTACTATCAAAGAAAAACTTGACACATTACGCATAAAAATATTATATATTACAAATATAATTATAATTGGACTTGGATGTATCGTTGCTATTATTCGCATTATTGTTTTTGGTTACTCGGTAGATGAAACTATCATTGAAACTTTTTTTATTGTTATTACTGTAATGGTCTTGATAGATCTGGGTATACATTATTCTTTATCCAAATATATACATGATAAAATAGTAACCCCCCTAGAAATGATATCCCGCCAATCAGAAGAAGTGGGCAAAGGTAATTTTAATCTAAAAGTGGGTTTTGAAGGCGATGATGAACTAGCAGTTCTTTCAAGACAAATGGATGAGATGACTGAAAAATTAGAAAGGACCTCCCAAATAAGGGAAAATTTCAACAAAACTTTACAAATTGAAGTCCAGAATAAAACAGAGAAACTTCAAGAAGCCTACAACCAGTTGGAGAACTCAGACAAGGCAAAGAAAGATTTTATTGATGCGATAGCCCATGAAT
>CAZVXE010000019.1:0-21828 GCA_964630765.1 uncultured Thermococci archaeon
TTGTGAGAGAATTTTCTAAGGAAATTGAAATCCCTCTTGACCATTTGGATATTGTTCTCTGGTACAAGGAAACAAAAGAGATATTTAAATAAAAATAAAAAAAATATGGATTTATTAAATCCATTCTTCAACTAAGTCTCTATTGTTGTTCACCCACTCTCTTGCTATTTCTGCTGGATCTCTACCTTTGTCACTGTATTCGAGTATCCATTCGCTCTGCGTGTCTTCTGTTACCTGAAACTTCTCAAAGAATGCATAAGCTTCTGGAAAGTCTTCTTTGAATCCCTTTCTAACAATGGTATACACGACATCTCCGTCACCATATACCTTTTGTGGATCTTCGAGCTTTTGTATGTCAAATCTTGCAAACGCAGAATGTGGTTCCCATATTGTAAATACTATCCATTCGTTATTTAATGTCGCTGCATCTACTTCGGCAATCATTGCGGGGGTGCTACTTGTTTTAAGAGTGTACCCAGTTAATCCATAAGCATCTATTGCTTTGCCTGTATTGATCATTATTCCTGCTCCAGGTTCGATTCCAACTATTCTTCCTTCAAACTCTGTTTCTCTTCCGTTTAAATCAGATATGGATGTTACACCAGCTTCGTAGACATATGTTGGAACAGCAAGTCCTAGCCATGTTCCGGGAACATTTATATGAACCAATTCAAGATTATTTTGATGAATATTCCAGTATTCCTGATGGGTTGCAGGTAGCCATCCGGCCAATAAAGCGTCGATATTACCTTCCGCCATTTCAGCATATACTATTCCTGCGTCTAATTGATTTGTTTCAACTTTGTATCCCATTTCTTCTAATATTACTTTAGCCACTTGGGTCTTTACAGTTACCCCTGGCCAAGGTGGGAGTCCAAAATTTATTGTTCCTTTGTCAGTTGTTACTTCCTCAGCTTGTCCTATACAACCTGTATTTAGCACAATTGAAAATACTAAAATTATTGTGCCTATACAAATTAAACTTTTTTTAGAATTTAACACTAATTACACCTCCAAATTTAGCGATTAATAATAAAAAAATTTTAATAGTATAAAAGGTTTATGGATTATATTAAGAGCAAAACATTTTTAACTTAATTTAAAATACTAATATTAATGTCTAGAAAAATTACATATAATGTTAAGAAAAATGTGTCAATTAAAGAATTAGACTATACAATTCACATGTTAGAAGGACAAATTAGACTCTTACAGAGATTGTATTTTATCAGATTTCTATACAAAGGTATGGGTGTAGAAGATGCTTCAGAACTTATTGGAATTACAAAAAATACGGGGTATCATTGGCTTAAAAAGTGGAATGAGAAAGGACAAGAACAGCTAATGCCCAATTTCAAAGGGGGTAGACACCCTAAACTTAATCAATCCACGAAAGAAGAGTTAAAGATAGTGTTGAAAGAATTAGACATAAAAAATTCTAGGGATGTTCAAAAATTAATTCAAGAAAAATACAATGTTAATTATTCTATATGGCAAGTTAGGAGAATATTAAATTCATTTGAAAAAAATGAATAAAAAAATTAATTTTTCTTTACATCGTAGATTTTTCCAAGTTGTTTCGTTACTCTATCTAGTATAATTGCCAAGAATACAATGGAAAGCCCCGCTTCTATGGAATCGACTAAATTGTATCGCTGCAATCCCGATATAATGACTTCTCCAAGTCCGCCAGCTCCAATGAATCCTGCTATAACAACCATAGAAAAAGCCAACATTATAGTCTGATTAACCCCCATCATAATTGAAGGTAGAGCAAGAGGTATCTCTATTTTAAGAAGTAGTTGACGAGGTGTGGCCCCAAATGATTTTCCAACTTCAATCATTTCTTTAGAAACATGCTCAAGGCCTAAACTTGTTAACCTTATTGCAGGGGGCATTGAAAATATAACAGTGGCAATTACTCCCGGAACTACACCTATCCTAAAAAATAATACGGCAGGTATAAGATATGATAGGGAGGGTAGAGTTTGCATTAAATCAAGCATTGGCTCTATTATAGCGCCAAAAGCTTTTGATCTTGCTTTTAGTATTCCCAAAGGAAATCCTATAAAAAGTGCAATAATCGTGGCCACTAAAACTAAAGACAAAGTTTCGATTGTAGCGTTCCATAAATCCATACTAATAATCAGCAGCAGACTAACTACAGCAAAGATTGCCACTTTTATCTTTGCCGTCTTCCAAGATATTAGAGCAAATATTGCAATTAGAACTACTGGAGGTATGAAAATAAGAGTTGAATAAAAAAATCCAACAATTGCAGATATTATAGATCTTATTATATCAAATATTACGGAGAAATTTACTCTCAAGAAAGTTATGATATCAACTATTGCCTCCCCTATGGGTATTTGAGGAATTTCAATTATGTGGATCACCCCTCAAAATCTCTATTGCGGCCTTCTCATTTGCATGGCCCAAAAGAATTCCTTCCTCATCGACAACAGCCACAGCAGTTTTTGAAGTAATTAACAAGGGCAAAGCCTCTGCAAGAGTAACCACGCTTTCTAAAGAATTACATTTTTTAATATATGGCTCAATTGTGATATTTTCTTCAAATTTGGATTTGTCTAGTTCGGATAACAAAATTATTCCCAAAAGTTTTTGATCTTCATCTACAACAAAGGAATAAGTTACTCTATTCTTCTTTAATTTATTTATCGCCTCATGTGGGCTTACATCAGGAGTAAGTACAATCTTATTTTGTTTTGTTATATACTCAACTTTTATTACGTGATGTCTATCGACGTTTTGTACAAAAGTTTTAACAAATTCTGTTGCAGGATTAATTAAAATATTCTCAACTGTATCGATCTGTACAAGAACACCTTCTTCATTTAAAATTGCAACTCTATTACCCAGTTTTACTGCTTCATTTAAATCGTGAGTTATAAAAATTATAGTTTTTTTCATCTTTCTTTGAATTCTTAATAATTCTTCTTGCATATTGTCCCTTATCAAAGGGTCTAATGCACTAAAGGGTTCGTCCATTAGAAGTATATCTGGATCAATTGCTAAGGCTCTGGCGAGTCCAACTCGCTGTTTCATCCCTCCGCTAAGCTCATCTGGCATGCTATTTTCCCAACCTGCAAGCCCCACTGTTTTTAATATTTTTTTTCCTATATTTTCCATTTCTTCTTTTGGGGTACCTTTTATTTCAAGACCCAAAACAACATTGTCAAGAATAGTTCTATGGGGTAAGAGGCCAAATCTTTGAAAAACCATTCCAAATTTTTTTCGCCTTAATTCAATTAATTCTGTTTGATTGAGATTTAAGATATTTAATTTTTCGTTTCCAATTAGTACTTCGCCCTTTGTGGGGAATATCAAACGATTAATGCATCGTATCAGTGTTGATTTGCCACTTCCCGAAAGACCCATTATAACAAATATTTCTCCTTTATTAATTTCAAGATTTATATCTCTTAGAGCAACAACTTGTCCAGTTTTCTCTTTTATTTCACTTCTAGTTAAACCTTTTTCGATCAGTGGAAAAGCTTTCTCAGGAGTTCTTCCAAATATCATGAAAAGATTGTTTATTTTTAAATCCAACATTTTATCGCCAAAAAAT
This sequence comes from uncultured Thermococci archaeon, assembly GCA_964630765.1. Lineage (GTDB taxonomy): Archaea > Methanobacteriota_B > Thermococci > Methanofastidiosales > Methanofastidiosaceae > Methanofastidiosum. The sequence continues at coordinate 3,590 of CAZVXE010000019.1, forward strand.
CAAAATATTTGTTATTCGATTAATTAAAAATTTTTATGAGCCTTTAAATAAGTTTCGATTTTTGACCTACAATAATTATTAATTTTAAATATTATTAATTAAATATTATCTATTGATATATTATATGAAAATAACATTATAAATTTAAATATCTTTTATATATGAAAAAATATTAGCCACAACCTTAATTTATTTATATTGGTATGTAATCAATGGTATGGTGATTATATGGGATTTATGCAAGAATTTATGGATTTTCTAAAAGAGTACAAGGTGATAGGGCTTGCAGTTGCCTTCATTATGGCGACAGCTTCGACAGCTCTTGTTAAATCTTTTGTAGACGACATTGTTATGCCCATCGTCTCACCCTTCATACCAGGCGGGGATTGGCAGACAGCCGTTATTAATATCGGCCCAATCGCAATTAAAGCAGGCTCATTCTTAGCACAAATTATAAACTTTGTAATATTGGCTTTGGTCGTATTTATAATTGCTAAAAAAGTGCTGAAAGAAGAAAAAGTAGAAAAGAAGTAATATTCTAATCTTTTTAATTTATTAATAAAATTTCACTTATTTTAATATAAGTAAATTGATTTTTTTCTATTTTAAATTCGCAAAAGACTTTTATAGAACTAATTACTAATATGAAAGAAGTTGTAATCTATACGATAGATAATAATAATTTGAATGATAAAATGACTAGCTTTAATAATCTTGAAATATATTCAACGGAAGACTTGATAGTCACCTCGCTGAAAAGTGAAATAGATAGTAGAGCGGCTTACCTTAAAATCAAAGATTCTGTCAAGAATGCGATCTTAAAGGACAAAATGGATTTTCTGGCAAAGGAAGAAGATAAGCACAGATTATTCTTTGAAAGCCTCTACAAGAGAAAATATCCAAATAAAGTTATTGAGATGCCCAATAAAACACCAGTGCCGCTACCAGAAATAAAGATTAAGGATGAAAAAATACAGATTAGCGAAATACTTCAACAGGCTATGGATGCAGAAATGGCTGCTCATGACTTTTATCTTGGAGTTTCTAATAGATTCAAAGATGAAAAAGACATCTTCAATATGTTAAATTATATAGCCGATATGGAAATGGGCCATTACAAGCTTTTAGAAATTGAAAAAGATAATTCACTGAAATTTGAAAGCTATGAAGATGCATGGCCAATGATGCATGTTGGGCCATAAAAGATAACAATAATTTATATAACTTACTTTTGAAAAAAATAAAGGAGGAAAAAAAATGAACAAATATGTTTGCTCAGTTTGTGGCTATGTCTACAACCCTGCTGAAGGCGATCCTGATGGCGGTATTCCCCCAGGAACACCTTTTGAAAAACTTCCAGACGATTGGACATGCCCCGTATGTGGTGCAAGTAAGAGCCAGTTCGAAAAACAGGAGGATTGATTTTGATGACTCCAAGGGCAATTAAAGAGGACATATACTGGGTTGGATTCATTGATTGGGATAGAAGGCTCTTTGATTCACTAATCCCCACGCCACATGGAACTACGTATAATTCCTATCTGATAAAGGGTAGTGAAAAGACGATGTTAATAGATACATCAGATTTTGGTAAAGAGAATAATCTTTTGACTGCAATCGAAATCACGGGTACAAAAAAGATAGATTACATTGTATCAAATCATGCCGAGCAGGACCATTCTGGATCTTTGCCAAAGATTTTAGAGAAGTACCCAGAAGCAAAAATAGTTACAAATGCTAAGTGTAAAGAATTAATTGAGTCTTTTCTATTAATCCCTGAAGAAAAGTTCATTGTTATATCTGACAGCCAGGAACTATCATTGGGAAATAAGACTGTCCAGTTTATGATTGCCCCTTGGGTGCATTGGCCTGACACTATGTTTTCATATTTAAAGGAAGATAAAATTCTTTTTTCCTGTGATTTCCTAGGTTCCCACTATGCAACGAGCGAGCTATTTGTTTCAGATGAAAAAGAAGTTTATCCTTCGGCAAAAAGATATTACGCTGAGATAATGATGCCTTTCAGGGCAATGATAAAAAAACATCTTGAAAGAATTGATAAATTGGACATCGATATAATTGCCCCAAGCCACGGCCCCCTATACAATAAACCCTCTTTTATAATTGAAGCTTACAAGGATTGGTCCGGCGATTCGGTCAAGAATCAAGTTATCATACCCTATGTATCGATGCACGGGAGCACCAAAGTTATGGTAGAATATCTTACTGAAGCGTTAACCAAGAATGGAATAGAAGTAAAACTGTTCAATCTTGAAATTGCAGATGCTGGTGAGCTTTTAATGTCATTAGTCGATGCTGCAACTATCGTAGTTGGAGCTTCTACAATGTTAGTTGGCCCACATCCTCTTGCTTATTATGCAACGTATCTTGTTAATGCTGTCAGACCTAAAACAAGGTTTGTTTCAGTAATAGGATCTTATGGTTGGGGTGGAAACACAGTTGAAGTCCTAAAAGGATTGATTTCAAACATTAAGGTTGAATTAGTTGAGCCAGTATATATTAAGGGCTATCCAAAAGAAAATGACTTCAAATCGCTAGACAAGCTAGCGGAGGAGATAAATAAAAAACATAAAGAAATAGGATTATGATGAAATTATATTTATTATCCTACCCGGAGGGATTTTATGCAAGAAAAAACTAAGAAAAATTTAATGGAAGCTTTTGCAGGAGAATCACAGGCAAATAGGAAATATCTTGCTTTTGCAAACAAAGCTGCCCAAGAAGGTTACCCTGGTGTTGCAAAATTATTTAGAGCTGCGGCTGCTGCAGAAACTGTGCATGCACACAGCCATCTTAGAGCGCTAGGTGGTATTAACACCACAAAGGATAATCTAAAGGAAGCTATCTCGGGGGAAACTCATGAATTTGTAAGCATGTACCCCAAGATGATAGATGAAGCTAAAGCAGAAGGGGAGAAGGTAGCTGAGAAATCTTTTGTTTTTGCTAATGAAGTAGAAAAGATACACGCAGGGCTTTATAAAAAAGCACTTGACAACCTAGACAACTTTCCAGAAAAAGATTACTATGTTTGCAGTGTCTGTGGTTACACGGTTGCAGATGAAGCTCCAGAAAAATGCCCAGTTTGCGGGGCAATGAAAAAAGCATTCAACAAAGTAGATTAATCTATTTTGTTTTTATATTAAAGATATCATCCAAGAGAATTCATTGCCATTTGCTCTTCGAGAGATTCAAGCTTTATTCTTATATCTTCTTTTTCAGTCCTTACAGCAATCAATGAATAGAGTCCTTTTATCCCTTTTATCGGGCCGATTTTTTCTACCTCGAGATTTCTTAACTCTTCGTTATCGGTCACTTTTGTTTTCACTAGGATGTCCCATTCACCAGAAATTTCATGAACTTCGAGCAACTCGTCAATCATTGATAGCTCTTTAGATATCCTTCCAATATCCTTTATGCTATCTATTGAAACTCTTATCCAAGCGGTAGTTAGTTTACCGCATTTCTTTGCGTCTAGCAAGGGAACTATCCCTTTGATAATCCCAAGCTGTCTTAATCTTCTTGTTCTATCATAAACGGTAGATTCGGCAGCACCTATCTTCTTTGAGAGATCTTTATAAGAGATAGTTGCATCCTTTTGAAGTTCAGTCAGGATATCTTTATCCAGGCTATCCAATTTAATCGGGGGTTCTGATGCCATTTTATCACTAATTTCCTTTTGTATCAATTAATAATTATAAATTTAAATATTTTTCGGATAAAATTTATTTAGAACCGGTTTCTTTATTGAATAAGAAGCTTAATTTTGGCCAAAGAAGTTATTTGTGTACCCAGCTTAGTACCTCAGATACTATAAATTTAATTTCAGAAGTTTTTTTCTGAATACTGGTGGGTTTATGCTTCCAAAGAATAGAAACAAAGAATATCCCAAGTATGGCATAATGCGTGGCAACTCTTAGTTTAGGGGATTTAGTCTTGGAGTAGAATTTAGATAAATTATGCATTGTATTCATTGTGACTCTAGTTCCAACGCTAATTTTTCCAGGTTCTTTCATTAGTTTCAGCTTTTGAGTTTATACTTATCTAAAGATTAAAACTAACATATAAAATTTGTGATTTAAAAAGAAAATAAGTAGGGGCCGGGGCCGAGATTTGAACCCGAGTCATGGGATCCACAGTCCCATAGGATAACCAAGCTACCCCACCCCGGCCATCAGAAAACCTAAAGTCGGGATGTTTATAAATGTTATGGGAGTATCCTTTCAACGAGCCACTTGGGATCAAAAGGCTCTAAGTCGTCGTATCCTTGACCAGTTCCAATAAAAAGAATAGGTTTGCCTGTGATATAACTTATTGAAAGAGCGGCGCCGCCTCTAGAATCAGCATCAACTTTAGTTAATATTGAACCATCAAGGCCAATTTCTGAAAACTTTGTTGCTTGCTCTGCTACAGCATTACCTGCAAGAGAATCCCCAACAAATATCTTCATGTCGGGATTTGATACCCTAACTAACTTCTTCATTTCATCCATCAAATTTCTATTCATTTCTGAGCGACCTGCGGTATCAATTAGAACAACATCTATCCCCCTAGCCTTTGCATGATTTATTGCATCAAATGCAACGGCCGCAGGATCAGCACCATAATTATGCTTTATGACCTTTATCCCGATATTTTCAGCATGTAAGCAAAGTTGTTCAATTGAACCTGCCCTGAAAGTATCAGATGCTGCTATCACAACTTTGTATCCCTTATCAGTTAACAATTTTCCAAATTTAGCAATGGTGGTGGTCTTGCCTGTTCCATTGAAGCCAACAAATGCTATTGAGAATATTTCTCCTGCTTTCTTCTTTTTTTCTATTTCTTTAAAAATATTATATTTTTTGTATTCAAGTATCTCAGTCAAAGTTTCTTCTACAGCTATTTTTACAAAATCTTTTTTATTTGAAGTTAATCCAATCTTTTCTCCAGTAAGCTTCTTCTTCAGTTCATTGACAATCTTTTCAGAAACAGCCATAGAAACATCACTTTCAAGAAGTGAAAGTTCAAAATCTTCTAGAATTTTATTAAGGTCTTTTTCAGTTATCTTCTTGGAGCTAACTCCATCTACAAGACCTGAAAATTTATTTTTTAAAGAGTCAAACAACTGTATCAGCTCATAAAAGGGACTTTATAATATCAACATCTCTAATAATCCCTATTAATCCACCCTCGGCATTAATGATGGGTATTTGTTCAATGTTATTTTTTCTCATCTCTTTTGCACATTTACTGATGGTTGTTTTTCTTGAAACTGTTACAAGTTCAGTTGACATTACATCCTTTATTGGTTTTAAAGGGAGTGTGAGCTTCTTTGAAACTATATGTAAGGCGTTTTTAGGCTCCCATGCCCAATCATCACCTTCACCTGAAATATTAAGCTCAGTGGTCTTAAGTTCATCTAAGAATTCCCCAGAAGACATTATATCCTGAGTATCTACAATTCCCACTATTCCGCCATCATTTCCCAAGACCATGAAAAAATTGGATTTGCTGTAAACCATGATCATAAGTGCAGACCTTAAAGGGGTATCCTGCCAAATGCAAGGTACTTCTTCTTTCATATAGTTCTGACACGTATCATTTAAATCAAGTTTTGATATACCGTTCATTACAATATCCCGAACGGCCACAACACCCATAAGTTTTCCATTAGAAATAACTGGAACTCTTGATAAATTATTATCTAAAAGAATTTTAGCAACTTTTTTTATCCCGTCTCCCTCTTTGACTGATTTAAACTTTCTACTCATTACTAAAGCTATCTGATCTTCATTGGGATTTTTGATTATGTCGTCTAAGGAAATTATTCCAACAAGCTCTTTTTCTTTGTTTATGACTGGTAAATCTGGCTTCTTGTATTTTTGCATTTTTTCGAGGGCTTCATTTACTGTTGCAGGTATGGTCACCGAAATTACATCTCTAACCATTACTTCTTCTACTTTTATCATAATATCACGAAACAATTTAGTTGGCAGAACGTGCTTTAAGATAAAGTAAGGTATATAAAGCTTTTTATTTTGCCAAATAGCAATTATTTGTTAATTTTTTACCTAAGAATTTATTAACTAAATAATAAAATTAAAATTAATGGGATGGAAAGAGAGAAAAAACGTTAGAAAAAAAGTAGCTTCTGAGCGTATAAAAGAACTTCTAAAGTCCTCAGAGTTACATAAAAATGATGAAATTCTATCAACAAATTCTATAAAAACAGCTATGGCGATCTCTAGACGCCATAAGATAAGAATTCCTTCCAAATTTAAGAGAAAATTCTGTAAGAAATGCTTCACTGTTTTAATCCCAAATAAAACGGTGAGAGTTAGAACTGGAAAGGGGAAAGTAACATTTACCTGTTTAAATTGCGGCAATATAAAAAGAATACCTTATCTTAAAGAAAAGAAAATTCAAAGTAATATAAAAATAGAGAGCTAGATGCTTTGAATTTTATACTAGTTCATAAATCAGAGCGATAACTCACCCTCAACTATATCAAATATTACTTTTTCAACACCTATTGGGCTTCCATCTAGTACTTCAAGAGCATTATCTATCTTCTTTTCCTTATCAGAATAAAGAGTGTAAAGATCTTTACCCTTTGTTACTTTTTCACCTTTTTCAACATGGAAGTAAATTCCGGCCCCCTTGTCATCTGGCGCTCCGCATGCCCTAGCAATCATATTTATCATTCGTGTATCCATAAAGTCTATTCTTCCCTCAATTTCTGATTTCACTGTATGTTTATACGTGCCCACGGGGATATCTTCTGGTTTAATTTTGGGATCTCCTCCCTGCTCTGCTATAATCTCTCTAAACTTAGATAATGCTTTACCACTGTCGATCATTTGTTCTGCAATCTCTTTCCCCCTACCTCTCTGTGCCTTGCCGCCCATTTCAAATAGTAGTCCGGCTATTTCACATGATTTTTCTCTTAAATCTTGCGGCCCTTTGCCGGCCAGTACATTTAAAACATCAATTGCTTCAAGCGCCGGCCCAATTCCTCGCCCTACAGGTTTTCCCCCATATGTGATCATGCATTTTATTTCCATCCCGAGCCTCTCACCAAGGTCAATAAAGTCTCTTGCAAGTTTCCTTGCCACTTCCATGTCCTTAATCTTAGCATTTTTACTTACAGGTATATCTATAACTACTTTTTCAGAACCTGATGCTTTTTTCTTTGCAAGGATACTGGCAAGAAGTAGAGATTGAGGGTCTAATCCCAGAGGATTTCGTATTTTTATCAGTTTATCATCGGCTATTGCTAAATCAACACCCCCGCCCCATACTATGCAGCATCCTATTTTATCGACAATTCTTTCGATTTCATCTTTGTGAAAACTGACATCACAAAGTAATTCCATTGTGTCAGTTGTTCCAGCTGCGCTAGAAATGGCTCTTGAGGATGTTTTAGGGATTGTTAAACCTGCGGCACCTAAAATAGGAACCATAACCATAGTTGTCCTATTACCTGGGACCCCACCTATGCAGTGTTTATCAAAAACAGGTTTTCTTTTAATATTTAGAGTCTGGCCTGTGTTTACCATACTAGTAATTAGATTAATTACTTCTTCATTAGAAAGCCCTCTTGTATAAATTGCAGACACAAAAGCGGAAAGCTCGACATCGCTTAATCTGTTTTCAACTGTGTCTTGTATTATATCAAATATTTCTTCTTTAGCTAAAGAGAGCCCATCTAATTTCTTCTTTATGTAATGAACGGAATCGGGGGGAGGGGCTAGTGTTACCTCAGCGTTAATACTGCATGATAAATCCAATCGTTTACACAGATATTCATAAAGCCCAACTTGACCTTTGGCAACTACTTTTTCTGTTAAATCTACAACAGCAACAAACTCCTCTTTTCCCAACTTTACATTGACTCTGCCCAGTCTTCTGACTCCAAGAAACTTAGCATCGTCTTTATGCATTAGAACAAGCGGATAATCTGTCGCTTCAATATCAAGAATTTTAATCTTTAATAACACGAAAATCTCCTTAAGAAAATAATAATTAAGGGTATTTATAATTAACCCTAAAAAAGAATAAAAAGTAAAAATCTAAGTTCCTGACTCCCATGATGAAAGGTAAACTTCTTGTTCCTTTGTCAAGGTGTCTATTGAAATGCCCATTGATTTTAGCTTCAAAGTGGCTATTCTTCTATCAATATCTAAAGGCACAGAATATACTTTATTCTCAAGCTTTTTCCCCTCTTTAGAAAGATACTCTGCAGACAAAGCCTGATTTGCAAAACTCATATCCATAACTGATGCGGGATGACCCTCGGCGGCGGCAAGATTAATCAGTCTGCCTTCCCCTAAGAGGTATATTTTCTTACCTTCTTTTAATTTATATTCTTCGACAGAATCCCTAACGGTCCTTTTAGAAGTTGATAGTTTTTCTAATGAGTTGATATCAATTTCAACATTAAAGTGACCTGAGTTCGCAACTATGGCACCATTTTTCATGTTCTTAAAATGCTCTTCTCTAATCACATGAGTATTGCCTGTTACAGTAACAAAGATATCTCCAATTTTTGAAGCTTCTTCCATTTTCATGACCTGAAATCCGTCCATAGTTGCTTCTATTGCTTTTATGGGATCAATTTCAGTGACAATGACTTTTGCGCCCATTCCTCTTGCCCTCATCGAAACTCCTTTGCCACACCAGCCATATCCACAAATTACAAAGTTTTTCCCAGATAACAAGACATTTGTAGCTCGGATAATCCCATCAAGAGTGCTCTGCCCTGTTCCATATCTGTTATCAAAGAAATGTTTAGTCATCGCATCATTTACGGCAATAATAGGATATTTTAATACCCCTTCTTTTTCCATACTTTTGAATCGGACTACCCCAGTTGTAGTCTCTTCTGTACCGCCTATTATTCCAGGGAGGGCGTCACTTCTTTCCTTCATTATTGTAGATACTAGGTCTCCCCCGTCGTCCATTGTAATGTTCGGTTTGGCGTCCAATACCTTATTTAGGTGATCATAGTATGTATCTCTATCTTCACCTCTAATGGCAAAAACAGAGATGCCATAATCCTTTACAAGCGATGCGGCAACGTCATCTTGAGTGCTCAAAGGATTAGAAGCACATAGAAAAACTTCAGCGCCCCCTTCTTTTAAAGCGATCATGAGATTAGCAGTTTCAGTTGTAACGTGAAGACAGCACCCAATTTTGTAACCTTTCAAAGTATTTTTTTGTTTAAATTCGTCTTTAATCAGTGCTAATACGGGCATTTCTCTCTCTGCCCATTCAATTCTCATCCTTCCTTTCTCGGAAAGTGAGAGATCTTTCACATCGTATAGCATCTATCCACCTAGAAAACCTATCAAAGAAAGATTTATAAATGATTGTATTCGGATTTGTATACGTGAGTTAATGAGAAAGTACATTTTTGGACTTATTTTAATAGGATTGTTACTCCTTTCAGCAGGGTGCGCTATAGAGAAGAAAGTGGAGAAAGGAGATACGGTTAAAGTTGATTATGTTGGAAAACTTCAAGATGGAACAGTTTTTGATACCTCCATCTTAGATGAAGCAAAAAATGCAGATATTTACAATGAGGAAAGAATCTATGAGCCTCTGACATTAAAAGTAGGAGACGGGTCGACTATTCCTGGATTTGAAAATGGATTATTAGGAATGAAGGAAGGCCAAACAAAGACTATTTCTATACCCCCAGAACAGGCTTATGGGGTAGAAGATCCTAACTTAAAGTTTACCCAGACTAAAATCTTAGAGGAAATTCCAAAAACTCAAGAGATAACAAGATTTGAAGAAATCCCAAAAACTTTCCAAGCAACCGTTAGTTCATTTGTTACTCGATACGGACAACAGCCCGTTGTAGGTATGGTCGTTGATCTAGCTGATTGGCCAGGTCAAGTGGTTCAAGTAACTGGAACAGATGTTGTCATAGAACACAAGCCAGAAGTTGGAAAATCTATCACTAACGAAGTTACAACTCTCACAATAACAGAGATTAAAGATTCTAGCATCGTACTAAGATATGACCCCAAAGTTGGAGATCTTTTGCCAACTGAAATTGGAAATTTGATGGTACTTGAAGTAACTGACACGATAATGAAAGTAGAGGCAATGCCACAGAAACAAATCGAAACAGTATTTGGAATAGCAAATGTTGTTGAATCCGAAGATAAATATTTAATTAGAGTAAATCCAAAAGTTGGAGACACTATAGTATACCAAAATCAAATGGGTGAAGTAGTTGAAGTAACAGCAGATAGCTTCGTTGTCGATTTCAATCACCCACTTGCAGGCGAAACTCTATACTTTACAGTAACAACTATAATCATCGAAAAAGGAAAGGAAACAGGATTCTTTGAAAAATACAGGCTTTTCATATTTGGTAGCCTTTTGATAGTCGTATTTGCAGCAGCTTACGTCTTCATGACAAAGTTCTATTCAAAAGAAGAAAAAGAAAAGAAAAAAGAGAAACCAAAAGCAAAGAAAACCAAGGCAGTCAAAGAAGAAATGAATGGCGAGCTAAAAGAACTTGCAACGACTGTTGAAGAAGTCCAAAAAGGACTTGACACTAAGAAAGAAAGTAAAGCCAAACCAAAGAAACCTAAAGCCAAGAAAAAAACTTCAAAGAAGAAAAAAGAGTGATACTTTTTAAGGTGAAAATCTAAGATGAAATTTAATAAAAAATTTTTATTTTTAATATTTGCTATTTTTGTCCTTATTACTGCAACAATTGGTTGTAATGTAGATTTGAGTGATATTGGGATATCCTCCGAAAAGGGCGGGGTAACTAGTAGCGGAGAAATTGATATTCTAAAAGCCAAGCTTTCTGCATATGAGTCACAAGAATCTTTGGAGAACAAGGAAATACAAAAACTAAGGGAAGAAATTGATAGAATAAAGAATCAGAACATCCCTATTAATGGAAATATAGCAGTAGTTAGGATATTTGGAATATTAGATCAAGAAGATGTACTGCCAATTACTGCACAGTTACGAAAACTTGCAGAAGACCAAGAAGTCGGTGGCGTCGTTTTATGGATTGACAGTCCAGGTGGCGGAGTTTCCGCAGTGACAGAAATTTATGATGAAGTTCAGAGACTAAATATGCGAAAACCTGTAGTTGCTTATGTAGGCGGTGTTGCAGCTTCTGGTGGCTATTACTTAGCAGTTGCAAGTGACAAAATAATAGTAAAACCTGACGCTACTTTAGGGAGCATTGGCGTAATATACGTTCATGAGGATTTAACAGAATACTTCAAAATGTTTGGCATAAAAATAGAAGTAATAAAAACTGGTGAAGATAAAGACCTTGGAGCTTCCTGGAGGCCATTATCAAACGATGATCGAGAGAATATCAAACAGATGATTAATGAGGATTTTGATAGGTTCATTTATGTTGTTTCGAAGGGCAGGAATCTCCCAACTGAAGAGGTCCTAAAATATTCAGACGGAAATGTATGGAGCGGTACACAAGCTGTTTCTTACAAACTCGCAGATAGAGTAGGTACCCTTGATACAGCTATAGAAGAATTAAAAGTAACTGCCGGACTTAAGAATCCGAAAGTATCATTTTTCCAGATTGCAGATGATGGTAGCATCTCAAATATGAGCTATGAGTATATGAGATACCAATATGAGCCTTCTATAAGTATTCAAAAGAAGTAAAAATATTTTCAAAGAAGTCCGTATCTACAACTAAAACTCTTTTATCGGTGACAATGTCATCGATATATCCTTTCCAGTATACCACTATACCAGGACCAAAAAGAGAGATATAATGTTTTAATTGTTTATTGTAGTCCTGTTTAAACTCTATGTAGTCACAAAAACTAGCCTTGCTCTCAAACCAGAATACTTTTCTACCCCTTATTTTAATCGGTTTTTTTAAGAGGAAATCTGGAGTCTTGCCCGATCCGAGTTTTCTTAAATCATCTTCCCTTAAAAATTGTATCTCTTTTTTGTCCAGGTAAACCTTTAGCATCTCTTCTCCGTTTTTACCGTTCTCCCGTTGGATTTTTGAAGATGCTGGCGAATATGCTATATCAACTTCAATCGCCTTTATAATTTCATTTTTAATTCTTTCATCCTTAATTGAATCTGGATTATGCATAATATCCTTTATATCTTTTTTATTGAAACCCTTTTCTTTGAGAACCATAGTTGCAATTAGTATTGGTGAAAAGGATAGTTTAGAAGCTATATCAAAAAAGGAGAGGCCTCTGTCCCATAACCTTGTCAGTTCTCGAATTCTGTTCATTACAGGATAATAATCCTTTTTGACATTTCTCACAGTTTTTTGAGATAATATCGAAAGCAAAACATCTTCTTGAACTCCATATTTAGATGATAATTCCGGTACATTGTCTCTTGTGTTAATGGACTTGTAGATTTCCATGAAGACTTGTTTTCTCATTAGACCACTTTATTGTAAGAAGTAGGAACACTTTTAAATATTTTCTATCTTTTCTTGATTATGGATAATAAAGAGCTCTATGAGCTTAAGAAGCAGCTTAAATTCCTGTCAAAAATCAGGGGCAGACATACAGAACTTGTTTCGGTGTATATCCCTGCAGGGTATGAAATTTCAAAGGTAGCTGCACAGATTAAAGATGAGCAAGGGACTGCTACAAATATCAAATCTAAAGGGACCAAAAAAAATGTTCTTTCAGCTTTAGAGAGAGTAATGCAGCATTTGAGACTTTATAAAATGACACCACCTAACGGACTTGTAATCTTTTCTGGCAATATCTCAGAGGATGAGGGTAGTCCGAAGATAGAGCTCTTTACACTTAATCCTCCTGACCCAATATCGGTAAGAATTTACAGATGCGACCAGCAGTTTGTGCTTGATCCGCTACTTGAAATGATTGAAGACAAAAGAGTCTTTGGTTTAGTCATTGTAGAAAGAGGAGAGGCAAGTATAGGTCTTCTAAGGGGTAAAAAGGTAGAATTACTTAAACATTTGACATCAAGAGTTCCTGGAAAGTTCAGGGCTGGGGGTCAATCTTCAGTGAGATTCGCCAGATTAAGGGAAATTGCAGCAGATGATTTCAAAGATACCGTTGGTAAAATTTCAAATGAAATTTTCCTTGCTCAGCCAAATCTAGAAGGGATTCTAATCGGTGGCGGGGGATATACCAAATTCGAATTTGAAGAAGGGGAATATCTACACCACGAACTTAGGAAAAAAATATTGGGAACTGCAGATACAGCATATACCGAACTTTTTGGACTAAACGAGCTTGTAGATAAGAGTTCAAAAATCTTAGAGAATCTAGACATAACAAAAGAAAAGGATATCGTGACAAGATTTCTTAAGGAATTAATAAAGGATGACAGTCTTGCAGCTTATGGAGAAAAAGAAGTCAGGAAATACTTAGAAGCCGGTGCCGTAGATCTATTGCTCCTCTCAGAAGGATTAAACAAGAATAGGATTAAGATAAAATGCGGGTCATGCGATAATCAAACTGAAAAGACAGGAACAGATGAAGAGCTTTTCAAATTAGAACAACAAATCTCTAGCATGCAATGCGAAAAATGTGGGAATCTGAGTTTAGATATAGAAGAAAAAGTAGACCTCCTAGAAGAGCTCGCAGATTTGGCCCAAGAAGGCAATAGTAAGGTAGAAGTTATTTCCACAGAAACTGAAGAGGGTAGCCAATTATTAAAGGCATTCGGTGGTATTGCTGCAATTATCAGATACAGATTATAATTAAAGAGACCTTAGTCCATTTAACAAATCCTCAAGTGTTTCTATAGGCGATAGAATCAAAGGTATTTTCTGTAATTCAGCTAGTTGGACAGCAATTTCATCTACTTTCTTTGCCCCGTGTAAGACAACCATTGATGGAATTATTCCCTGAACTTTAATGGCAATCATGGGAGATCTTCCTGTTGAAACTTTTGTAAATATCAAAGCCCTCTCCGAAGATAGTCCATAAAGTTTAAGAAATTCTTCAGAATTCAGATTAAGAATGGCCTTAATACTATCAATAACAGTGTACCCATGGATCTCCTTACTCAGGTACTCTTCGTTTACTAGAATATCTCCTTGAACTGCATCAATAAGCCTTTTTGGTGGAATGGGAACTGGAAATTCTTTAAGGTCAAGCACAACATCGCTTATTACCTCTTTAGCAAATCTGTGGCTAAACGAATGGATTATTTTTCCTCCTCTGCTTATATCAATCTCTATCAGATTCTCAACAACTTTTCTGATTGTTGAAGAACCAGGAGATTTTCTCCTACCTCCCTCATAGTCACTTACAACAGAAGGGGAAATAGATAAATGATGAGCCAAATCAGTTTGAGATATGCCAAATATCTCACGCCATTTTCTCAACGTTTGACCAGGATCGTCTGATAATACAACTTCCCCTGCAATCATCTTAGCAAGTTGTTCTTTTGCATCTTCAAACATATAGTTAAATAACGAACATAAATATATAAAATTTTCGTTGAAAAGCGGAGAAAATAATAAAAATACATGTCAATATCGATATACATGTCAAATGTATATTATATCCCCTGGAGACAAGACTCAGACATGGTTGGTAAATTCAAGAAGATCATAAAAAAGAGTAATATTCTTGATGATATCAACAAAGAAGACAGGGTTGCAATTAAACTCCATATTGGCGAATATAAAAATCCTGCCCACGTACATCCTCTTTACCTTAAAGAGTTAGTATCTGCCCTTTTAGAAAAAGGTTGTGAGCCTTTTCTTACAGACACGACCTCGTACTACTGCGGACATAGATTCTCTGCTGTCGGGATGATAAAAAATGCCTTTTATCATGGATTTTCTCTTGCAAATATAGGTGCCCCGTTCATTGTTGCAGATGGATTAGGTAACGATGAAGGGTTTTCTGTTAAGGTCAGAAGTCCTCTGAATGAAATATTCCTACCCAATCTATTCAAAGAGGTTGACAAGATGATTGTATTCAGCCATTGCAAAGGCCACGCATTAACTGGATTTGGAGGATCAATAAAAAATGTCGGAATGGGATGTGTTACAAAAAAATCAAAGCTTGCTATGCATAAATTTGTTAATTTTTGCTATGATGATTCTCTTTGTGATGGATGCAACGCCTGTAAGGATATTTGTGATAGAGGTATACCTACAATAAAAAATGGAAAAAGAGTCCTTTCTCTTGAAAAAAGAGAGGATTGTATGCACTGCCCAGGATGTATGGAAGTATGCACAAGAGGGGCAATAAAATTAAAAGAACTTGAGAAATTGGGACAGGTTCTTCCAATAGCAGTTGAAGGGCTTTTCAAAATTATAGGTAAGGAGAATGTCACGTCGATTAACTGGGGTGCAAATATTGTGGAGTATTGTGACTGTATGCCTTTCCCAGGAAAGACCATCAGGGAAAATACCGGGATATACCTATCAAAGGACATAGTTGCAATTGATAAAGCCTTTCTGGATGATGCTAAAAAGGATACGTTTATGATAGATGGAAGACCAGACCCAGAAATACAGGTCATTGAAGGAGAAAAAATTGGCATAGGTAAAATGGAATATGAAAGAGTATTGCTATAAAATTTATGACCAGAAGTGTTGGGAACCCCCTCCGTTTGGCCCATTTTCAGGATTAGGGGAGGGGGTTCTTTAGGAGCTCCTTTTGTCTTTGCCAAGTGAAATCGCGAATTTCCATGGCAAGAGACATATTTATGCATTGATGATACGTGACAGTTGCTGCAACAACTATCACTAGTGAATAATAATATTAACTTATATATAAAGTTATCGGTTAACAATGGCTACAAATAGTGAGAATTAATAATGATTATCATTAAAAACTACATAAACTTTTAAAATAAAAAAATATAAAAAAATTGATTCCTATGAAAAAGATTCTGATTGGTGGGAAATGGATTGACACAAATAATTACATCGACATAATAAATCCCTATAACGGAAAATCCATAGATAGGGTTTCAAAGGCATCTTCAGACCATATAAAAGAAGCTGTTGACTCAGCGGTGCGAGGAAGTAAGGCTATGCAAGGCCTTAGCCGCCACAGGAGATATGAAATACTATCAAAATCTGCAGAGTTGATGTTGGAAAGAAAAGACGAGATTGCTAAGACAATGGCTTTAGAAAGTGGCAAGCCTCTTGCTTACTCAAAGGGTGAGGTGTCAAGGGCTTATGAGACTATTGTATTGTCTGCAGAAGAAGCAAAAAGACTCGGGGGCGAAGTAATACCTTTTGATGCCGCACCTACGAGCTCTGACAAGTATTGTTTTTACATAAGAGTCCCTGTAGGTATTGTATTGTCCATTACACCATTTAACTTTCCCTTAAATCTTGTGTGCCACAAGATAGGACCAGCTATAGCTGGGGGGAATAGCGTAATACATAAACCTGCGTCAAAAACTCCTTTGACTTCTCTTCTTCTGGGGGAGATCCTTTTAGAAGCAGGGCTACCAAAAGAGGCGCTTAATATTGTTATTTGTTCAGCTGAAGATGCTGAAAACTACCTCGTTAAGAATCCATTGATTAGAAAAATTTCATTCACAGGAAGTAAATTAATAGGAGAAAGAATTGCATCTAACGCAGGTTTAAAGAAACTTTCAATGGAGCTAGGCTCAAACTCTGGAGTAATCATTGATGAGAATTCAGATATTGATAAAGCCGTATCTGCTGTTAAAGTTGGGGCTTTTGGATATTCTGGACAAGTTTGTATTCACTGCCAACGGGCTTACGTCCATGATAGTGCCTATGAAGAATTTAAGAAAAAGATTGTAGATGTTGCAAATAATCTTGTCATTGGAGATCCGCTAGAAATTGGCACAGATATTGGCCCTATGATTGATGAGAAAGAGATAGTCAGAATCAAATCATGGCTAGATGAAGCAAAATCCCAAGGTGCAAAGATTCTCTGTGGCAATGAAAGAGAAGGCTTTGCGTTTAAGCCAACAGTGATAGAAAAAGTAACTGAAGAGATGAAGATAGTAAAAGATGAAACATTCGGCCCCACGCTGGCACTGATACCATTTAGTGATTTTAAAGAAGCAGTAAGTAAATTAAATAATTCGATATATGGATTACAGGCAGGTGTTTTTACTGAAAATCTCAGGAATGCATACTACGCAATTGACAATCTAGAGGTGGGAGGGGTTATGATCAATGATGTCCCAACTTTCAGAATTGATTTAATGCCTTACGGTGGATTGAAGGGCTCTGGATATGGCAGGGAAGGGCCAAAATATGCTGTTGAAGAGATGACAGAAATAAAGTGTGTAAGATTCCACCTTTAGAAGATTTCATGAAAAAATAAAATTATGAGGATTTTAAATCCTCTTGTCTATTTCAGTGTATGGAATAAATTCACCGACGTGAGCGTATGCAGGCCTAATTATCTTCTTGCCCGATATAAGTTCTTCAATTCTGTGGGCACACCAACCGGGTATTCTTCCCATTGCAAATAAAGGTGTATACATCTCTTTAGGTATGTCAAGACAGTGGTACACAAATCCGGAATAGAAATCAACGTTTGCAGTTATTACTTTGTTAGATTTCTTTACTTCATAAAATACTTCAGGGCCCACCTGTTCTATAAGTTCATACAACTTAAATTCGTCCATTCTTTTCTTATCCTTTGCAAGCTCCCTTGCTTTTGTCTTTAGAATAACTGTTCTTGGATCTGACTTAGTGTAAATTGCATGCCCGAGCCCATAAAGTACACCCATCCCATCGAAAGCTTTTCTTTCAAGGATTTTTTTTAGGTAATCTTTTACCTCTTCTTCATCCTCCCACTCTCGGACGTTATCTTTGATATCCTTCATCATTGCCATGACGCTTTTATTTGCACCTCCGTGTAGTGGGCCTTTTAGAGATCCAATCCCCGCAGATATTGCAGAATAGGTATCAGTTCCGGATGAAGTAACTACATGAACTGTGAATGACGAGTTATTACCTCCTCCGTGCTCAGCATGTAGAATTAAAAGAATGTCAAGTGTATCGGCCTCAAGTTTAGTAAAATTCCCATCTTCTCTCAACATGTAAAGAAAATTTTCTGCTGTTGAATAATCTGGATTATGATTTCTGAGTATTAGGTCCTTACCTTTGAAATAATGTCTTCTGGCATGGTAAGCATATGCAACAATTGATGGGAATTTAGCTATTAACCCAACGCTTTGCCTCAAAACATTATCTATACTTATATCATCTGCTTTTTTATCCAGAGCATAAAGAACTAAAACGCTCCTTGCAAGTTTGTTCA
>CAZVXE010000020.1:0-21057 GCA_964630765.1 uncultured Thermococci archaeon
TTTTTGATTATATGCCAAAGAAGGGCAGTTACAAGAGCATGTCATGTTTCTTTGACGGCATTACAGGAGAGCTTGTCATCTGGGACGGGAAGATTTCAAGGACGGTAGGATTTACAGAAATTTACAAACTTAAACCTGATGAGAAATGGTTTTTAGATTACCTTATTGACAGGGAGAATCCGACAATTTCTGAAATAAAAAAAGAAACAGGGCTCACTCCCAGAAAGACCCATTCTTTGATATTGGCTCTTGAAGCAAAAGGGCTTTTAGAGTATAAGCAGGACGGCAGCAATCTAAGTGTCAAACCAAAGATTAAATTTAAATTAGTCAAGGGATTTGAGGATAAAAAACTTAAAAAACTGGATGTTTCTCTTAAGAGCAAGGAGATAACAGGCAGGGTAATTGAATCGCTTATTTCAAAAAATGACGTGTCTAGGGGAATTGAAATACTCGGGAACGCCAAGATCTGGAGAACTGAGGAAGTTTATCTCCCCTACTGGCTTGTTGTATACAGAAATTCAAAAGGCAGGGAAAGGCGAGAAGTCTTTGATGCATTCAAAGGTAAGAAGGAGGAGCATATTAGGGACATCGTATTAATGAGGGTATGATCATGCAGATTGAAATCGATGGCAATAAGATTGAGGCAAAGGACGGGGCCGCATTAAAGGAAATTTTTTCTGATAATAATATCTCTTATCTAAAAGGGACTGCAATTGGCGTAATAAAGAAGGAAAAAGAGACATCCTCATACCTTGACGAGTTTCTCGTTAAAACTACTAAAGGCTCGTTTGTCATTAAAATCAAAGACACCGAAGAGGGAAGGCTATTTAAGGAAATATCAAAACAGTTTGAGAAAAAGAGTGTTAGATGGAAGACTTCAACACTTATCGCGATAGGCTCAGTCCCTACAGATTTAAAACCCACAAAGGAGGAGCAGACATACTCTCCCTGGGACATTTTTTTCACTCTCGCTGGATTTGATAATAACACCACATATATTGTCCTTTCTAAAAAGATACAGAAAGGAAACTATGGGACTAAGAATACTCTTGGGAAAATTACTCAAGGGAGGCATGTCATATCTCTTATAGAAGAGGAAGATGAGATAATCTCAATTGACCCAGTTGAAGTTTTCACCGTTGAGAAAGACTTTGAGACCACAACTGACCTCTCATATAAGCCAAAGAAAGATGAAAGAATATTTACCCATATCAAAATTAAACTTCATGATAATACCCCAATGGCCATGGAGCACATATTTTCACTTACCAAAGATGGCCAAATAACTGTTGATGATGTAAATGAGTCCTATGTAGCTTCACAGAGTTTGATAGGTTTTGATGTAATAAACGAAAATTCCAATCTAAGAAAAAGGAATTCTGTTTCAGTAAGAACTGAAGGCAAGGACACAGGTGCAGTCTACATATACAAAAAGGAAAGAATTACAACACCAAATCACTCCGTTGCCGGCATGATTGTTTTGGGCTCAGAATTAATTGAGATGTTAAAAAAAGGAGACAAAATTGCAGTTAAGACTCTGCCCCTTAGTCTATCCCTACTTGGACTTACCCAGAAAGAAGCCGAAGGAAAGCTTAAGGCAGAGGGCATCAAACAGGAAAGGACTGGCGATACATCTGACGAGGCTTTTATAGTTGAGCAGGAGCCCCCATATACATCCGAAGTCATAAAAAACAAATCAGCAAAAACTTTAGGCATCGATAGAAATAATATCATTGAAATTGAGCTGTACGAAGATGTGGCCCCAAACACCGTGAAATACTTCAGGAAGATCACAGGTCTTGTCAACAAACCAATTGGTAAGCTCGATATTCAGTTTGCACATCCCACTGTCTCTCTTGTCGCTTTTGAAGGGGGCAGTGTTGAGGCTGGTGGATTGACCCCTGAAAATACGCCTATTGATGCGTCAAAGAGAGGGGATGTTGGTGTCACAAACATGTCAAGACAGCACAAGGGCCTCATAGGGGTCAGATTGAAAGAGGATAAGGCATATGGGCCTACTGGCGAAGAGTTTGACGGCACAAATATCGTAGGTAAAATTGACCTCGATAAAGTGAAGATTGATTTCAATAATGAAAAATCAATTTACATAAAGGAAATCAGGAAATGACGTTTCTTGTCGATATAATATTTCACTAATACCGAAATATTTATATATATTTTATTTTCCATCTATTACATCGTACCGATTATATCTCTTTTATCTGTAGTAAGTCGTCTTTGTTAGAGGAGGAAGTAAATGAAGCCTAGTAAATCTGTAGGTATTATAGGCTATGGTGCTTATGTCCCAAAATACAGGATACAGAACACGGAAATTGCAAGAGTATGGGGAAATGACCCAAATCTTGTACCAATTAGAGAAAAGTCAGTGCCAGGTGCAGACGAGGACTCTGTCACAATAGCCATTGAAATAGCCAGAAACGCCCTATTAAGGGCAGGCATAGATCCAAAAGACTTGAGAGCAGTTTGGGTTGGCACAGAATCCAAACCTTATGCTGTAAAACCGACTTCTACAATAGTAGCAGAAGCTATTGCAGCCACGCCGTTTGTCAATGCTGCAGACTGGGAGTTTGCATGTAAAGCGGGAAGTGAAACAGTCCAGGCATGCATAGCATATGTGGGCTCCGGCATGGCAAAATATGCCCTTGGCATAGGTGTCGATACGGCCCAAGGGGCGCCAAGTGATGCTCTTGAATATACAGCCGCCGCAGGTGGAGCTGGATACATTATAGGAAGTGCTAAAGAAAGCTTAGCTGTTATTGAAGGTTCACTATCTTATGTTACCGATACCCCCGACTTTTGGAGGAGGCAGCATGAGCATTATCCAAAACATGGGAATAGGTTTACAGGAGAACCTTCATACTTCAAGCATGTTGTCAGCAGCTCAAAGGCGCTTATGGAGGAGCTTGGAACAAAACCAGACGATTACAATTATGTTATATTCCACCAGCCAAACAGAAAGTTCCCGCTGGAAGCTGCAAAGATACTTGGATTCCCAAAGGAAAAAGTCATTGATGGTCTAGTTTCACCTTATATTGGTAATACATATGCTGGCTCTGCACTATTGGGGCTTGCCGCAGTTCTTGACAAGGCAAAGGCTGGGGATAAGATATTCTGCACATCTTATGGGTCTGGCGCAGGGAGCGATTCATTTTCACTTGAAGTAACGGACAAACTTGCTGATAGGAAGGTAAAAGCTCCTTCAGTCAAATCCTATATCGAAAGAAGAGAAGAGATCGACTATGCACGTTATGCAAGGTATAGAAAGAAGATAAGGATGTGAACAAATGGACGATAATGTTGCCGTAATTGGAGTTGGACTAGGAAAGGTTGGAGAGCACTGGGAAAAATCATTGAGGGACCTTGCAATAGAGTCTATATGGATGGCATTTGAGGACAGCGGTATAGACAAAGTTGATGCGCTTTATGTTGGGAATATGTCCTCTGGGCCGTTTGTAGAACAGGAGCACATTGGTGCATTGATAGCAGATTTTGCCGGACTTGGCCCGATACCTGCAGTTAAAGTTGAGGCGGCATGCGGGTCAGGAGGCGCCGCTTTTATTGAAGGGTATATGGGCGTAAAGTCAGGGATGTATGATTATGTTCTTGTCACAGGTGTAGAAAAGATGACAGATGTACTCCCATCAAAAACTACCTCAATTCTTGCAAATGCATCAGACAGGGATTATGAGGCATTTCATGGTGTTTCGTTTGTAGCCCTAAACGCCCTTGTTATGAGGCGTTACATGCACGAGTTTAATGTAAAAAGGGAAGACCTTTCAATATTCCCCGTCATATCTCACAAAAATGCACCTTTCAGTAAACATGCCATGTACAGAAAAGAAATTTCACTTGAGGCCGTAATGAATTCCCCAATAATAGCCGACCCACTTTCTCTTATGGATTGCGCCCCAATTTGTGATGGCGCAGCATCTGTAATTCTCTGCTCTGAGAAAAAAGCCAGAGAGTTTACTGATACCCCAATTATCGTATCTGGCGTTGGCCTTGCAACTGACACTTTAGGTGTGCATGACAGAAAGCACATGACCACTCTTTCTGCAGCAGTTGAGGCCAGTAAGAAAGCCTACAAGATGGCAGGCGTCACTCCAAAGGATATTGATATAGCTGAAATTCACGATGCGTTTTCTATAATGAGCGCCCTCTCCATAGAAGATATGGGATTTGCAAAGAAAGGCCAGGGTACAAAGATGGCGTTAGAAGGTCAGCATTATATTGGGGGAGACCTCCCGATAAATCTTTACGGCGGTCTTAAGGCAAGAGGGCATCCTGTTGGTGCAACAGGTGTATACCAGATAGGGGAGCTTGTTTATAGCCTTAGGGGAGATGGCCGAGTTGATGCTGAAAGAGGATTGGCTGAAAATATAGGTGGCAGCGGGGCAACAATATCAGTATGTGTTCTTGAGAGGGGTGATTAGGATGGATGTACCAAGGCACTGGAGAGAACAAGTTAGGAGATATAGGCTTGTAGGTTCAAAGTGTAAGGATTGTGAGAAACTATCATTTCCATATAGAACAGTATGCCCTAAATGCCGGAGCAGAAATTATGAGGATTACCAGCTCATCGGAAGAGGTAAGATACTATCTTTCACAAATATCAACAGCCCCCCAAAGGAGCACAAGTATAATCTTCCATTTGCAGTAGCTCTGATAGAGCTTATGGAAGGGCCGGTAATAACCGCCCAGATAACTGATGCCAGGGCAGAAGAGCTTGAGATTGGCATGGAAGTCGAAATGGTCACAAGGAAGATAATGGAATACAACGACGATGGCATAATATGCTATGGGTATAAATTCAGGCCAATCGTTGAATATGCCCATCCATGAGAGGATCAGATGGAAAAAGAAGAGATTTTGAACAAGGTAATTAATGGCGAGATAAAGATATACCAGATCGAAAGTTACACAAAAACTCCAGCAGAAGCTGTTGAAATAAGAAGAGATGCAATCCAAAAAATAAAAAATGTAACTCTGGATTACATCGGCAGATACGCTCTCAATCCAGACAATCTTTTTGGCAAGAACATTGAAAACATGATCGGTGCTGTTCAGGTGCCGATGGGGGTTATCGGGCCTTTAATGGTCAACGGTAATTACGCAAAAGGTGAGTTTTATGTCCCCATGGCAACATCAGAAGGGGCGCTTCTCGCAAGCACTAACAGAGGGGCTTCTGTCATTACTTCATCTGGTGGGGCCGTAACAACAATATTCAGAAACGGCATGACAAGAGCACCAGTCCTTAAGTTAAACTCTTCCAGAGACTTTTACAAGATAACTGAGTTCATTAGTAAGAACTTTGATAAAATTAAAAAAGAAGCTGAAAAAGACTCACGATTCCGAAAACTTGAGAAGATTGTTCCTTACCTTGTGGGAAGGAATCTATTTTTAAGATTTGTATACGATACAGGGGATTCTATGGGGATGAACGGTGTTACAATTGGAACAGATGCTGCATTGAAACTGATTGAAGATAACTTCCCTGAGGCAAACTGCGTTTCACTCTCAGGAAATCTTTGCACTGATAAAAAATCTTCGGCGATAAATCTAATCGAGGGGAGAGGCAAAAGCATTACCGCTGAAGTCGTGATACCCCATAAGATAATCCAGACTAAACTCAAGACAGACACAACTACCTTAATTGATGTAAACTATAGGAAGAATCTCCTTGGGTCAGCTCAAGCAGGGTCCTATGGATTCAATGCTCATTTTGCAAATATTGTCGCTGCAATCTTTCTTGCTACCGGCCAAGACATTGCCCAGGTAGTTGAAGGGAGCCAGGGATTTACAACAGTTGAAGAGGATAAAAACGGGGTATACTTTGCCGTTACACTCCCTTCTCTTGAAGTTGCAACTGTTGGTGGCGGGACTAAAATCGAGACACAAAAAGAAGCGCTTGATCTACTCGGAATTTCAGGTGGCGGGAAAAATAGCGGTGACAACTCCAAGGCATTTTCAGAGATATGTGCCGCAACAGTTTTAGCTGGTGAGATATCCCTCATTGGAGCACTTTCAGCAAGGCATCTTGCAAAGGCGCATATAGAATATGGGCGATAAAAACATTGTTTATTGGACAAATGTCCTATTATTTTTATTTCTTAAGTTGAAATAATCATTTAATGATAAACTTTATAAAAGATTTGAATTTCTTTTCTACATTATTACGGTGATCCTTTTGATTCATATTAATACAAACTATTGCAAGGGATGTCTTTTGTGTATGGAATACTGTCCAAAAAAAGTTTATGTAAAGTCTGAAAAACTAAGTAAAAAAGGAGTATTTCCTCCAGAAGTAAAGTACCCTGAAAATTGTATCAAATGCCACTTGTGTGAATTGATGTGTCCTGACTTTGCAATTATTGTGGAGGATAAAGATGACAAATGACGTTATTAGGCTTCTAGGTAAAAAAAATCTTTTCATACAGGGCGATGATGCCGTTGTTTATGGTGCATTAATTGCAGACTGCAGATTCTTTGCAGGCTACCCCATCACACCGGCCACTGAAGTTGCCGAGGGCATGGCATTGTGGATGCCAAGACTTGGTGGCGTTTATGTCCAGATGGAGGATGAGATAGCAAGTATAGCTGCCGTCATCGGGGCATCATGCACGGGGGTAAAGTCAATGACCGCAACAAGCGGCCCTGGATTCTCACTGATGCAGGAGTGCATTGGCTACTCGTGCATGGCAGAAATACCCTGTGTCATCGTAAATGTTCAGAGAGGTGGCCCAAGTACAGGCCAGCCCACAGAAGCAGCCCAGGGTGATGTAATGCAGGCAATGTGGGGCACACATGGTGACCACCAGATAATTGCTCTTGCACCAAAATCAGTCCAGGAAACACTTGACCTAACTATTGAAGCATTTAATCTATCTGAAGATTATAGGGTTCCAGTCATTCTTCTATTGGACGCTGAAATAGGGCATATGAGAGAAAAAGTAGTCTTACCCGAAGTTGTAAATGTCAAGGTTGAGGAGAGGGTTCCCGCTACAATAGGGCCTGATAAATATAGGCCATACAGAACTGGATTCACAAGAACTTCAAAAGTCCCTGAATTCGCACCGTTTGGTTCAGGTTATAGGACATATGTCACAGGGTTAACGCACGACAAGAGAGGTTTCCCTGTTACGACATCTGCTGAAGTGCACGAGGAACTTGTCAGAAGGTTAGTTGAGAAAGTTCAGGATGACATGGATATTATATGGTATCATGAAGATTCATTCCTTGAAGATGCGGAAATTATTGTTGTCTCCTATGGTACAACTGCAAGGCCTGCGGTCAGCGCTGTTAAAATGGCCAGAAAGAATGGTATAAAGGTAGGCCATATTAGACTTATCACAATTTGGCCCTTCCACTACGAGAAGATGAAGGGACTTTTAAAAAATGCCCACACAGTTATTGTCCCAGAGATGAATCTTGGGCAGATGGTTCACCCCATAAGAGAAGCTGTCGGCAAGAACACAAAAGTTATTTCTGCACCAAAGATTGGTGGTGCAATCCATACACCTTACGATATCTTGAAATTTATAGAGGGGGATAAAAATTGAGCTTTATTTCTAATGACATCATCATAGAAAAATACCTTAGGAAGGATATGCTTCCAACAATATTCTGCACCGGTTGCGGGATAGGGAGTGTAATGAACTTTTCCCTTCGTGCAATCCATGATCTTAATATTGATATGAATAAGACAGTTTTTGTATCCGGGATAGGATGCTCGTCTCGTGTACCTGGATATATCTATTCTGATGGTCTGCACTCTCTACACGGAAGGGCAATAGCCTATGCAACAGGGGTAAAACTTGCAAATCCAGAACTAAAGGTCATAGTTTTTACAGGAGATGGGGACTGCGGGGCCATTGGGGGGAATCATTTTCTTCACGCAATAAGGAGAAATGTTGATATTACTGTTATCTCAATAAATAATTTCATATATGGCATGACTGGAGGGCAGGTCGCACCCACAACACCTCTAAAATCAAAGACTACAACAACGCCTTATGGGAACATTGAATATCCAATAGATCTTTCAATGACGGCAAAGGTAATAGGCGCCCCATATGTGGCCAGATGGACTACTGCACATCCTGTCCAGTGCATAAATTCAATAAAAAAGGCACTACAAAAAACTGGATTCTCTTTTGTCGAAGTTTTATCCCCATGCCCAACATCGTATGGCAGACTAAATAAAATGGGAACGGCTCTTGATCTGACAAAGCATTTCAAGGAATCAACAATCAACGTCAAACTTTACGAAAAAATGTTGGCAGAGGGAAAAACTACCGATAAGATGGTGATAGGGGAACTTGTTGATATTGAAAAAGAAGACTTTAACACCAAGTATAAAAGATTCTGTGGTGAATTAAAATGAAGGCAGGTATAAGGATAAGTGGATTTGGCGGCCAGGGGATAATACTGTCCGGTGTTATAGTCGGCAAGGCTGCCGTACTTGATGGTTTCAATGCAGTCCAGACACAGTCTTATGGCCCTGAGGCAAGGGGTGGCTCGACACGTTCTGAGGTAGTTGTCTCTGATGAGGAGATCGACTACCCAAAAGTAGAATCTGCCTCAGTTTCGCTAATAATGAGCCAAGAAGCATTCTTTAAGTATGCATCAAGGACAAAAAGGGAAGGCATTATTATTTATGATCCAGAGTTAATACCAGACAATAAGATAGAAGGCAACTTCAAACTTGCAGAAGTAAACGCAACTAGGATCGCATCAGAACTAGGGACAAAAATTGTCGCAAACATCGTTATGCTTGGGGCATTCAATGAGATATGTAACCTCATCTCACACGATGCCATGATCGAATCAATCAAGGACAGTATACCAAAAATGCTTGATTTGAATCTCAATGCATTCGAGGCCGGCAAGAAAAATGTAAGAATAATAAATAAACCAATATAGTTTTTTTATTTTAAATATATAAAAATATAATAATTGATATAAAAAATATCACACAAAAGCTTTTAAATATAATTTTAGGATACCCTACTATATCTTTTACCGGTGTTTTATATGTCAGAATTAATAGATAAAACTAAATCAATATGTCCTGTATGTTTTGCTGTCATTGATGCGGACATAGTTGAGGAAAAGGGCAAGGTTCTTATAAAAAAGACTTGTGCCGAGCACGGCAATTTTCAAGATATTTATTGGTCAGATTACGAAATGTTCAAAAAAGTTAAAAAATATCATATTGATGGGTCTAAACTGGATAATCCAAACACAGAAGTCAAGAAAGGATGTCCAAACGATTGTGGCCTTTGTTCAGATCACTTTACCCCAACAGTACTTTGCAATATTGATGTTACAAACAGATGTAATATGAAATGCCCTATATGTTTTGCAAACGCTCAGACAGCAGGTTATGTTCTTGAACCATCCAAAGAAGAGCTAATTGAAATGATGAAATTGGTAAGGGATGAAAAGCCAGTTCCATGCATGGTAGTCCAATTTGCAGGAGGGGAGCCAACAATTAGAGATGATCTTCCTGAGATAGTCCAAGAAGCTAAAAAATTAGGATTTACCCTTGCGCAGATTGCAACTAACGGGGTCCGCCTTGCAAAGGACCTTGATTTTTGCAAAGAACTTAGGCAGAAAGGACTTAATACTGTGTATTTGCAATTTGACGGTGTAACAGAGAAACCATACATCGCCGCTAGAGGATTCAATGCGCTCCCAATTAAACTTCAGGCCATGGATAATTTCAGAAAAGCCAATTTGACAAGTGTTGTTTTGGTGCCTACACTTGTAAAGGGTATAAATGATGACCAAGTAAGCGATTTAATCCAATTTGGTATTAAAAATATCGATATCATCAGGGGCATTAACTTCCAGCCTGTTTCATTTTCGGGTAGAATTGACACAGAAGATCTTGAGAAGATGAGGATTACAATACCTGATTTCGTTAAACTTGTTGAGGAACAGACAAATGGAGAAATACTTGCTGAAGATTTCTACTCGGCGCCCAGTGTAAATGCTTTTTCAAATTTCATTGAAGCATGGAGAAAAACTCCCCAGGTAAAGTTTACATGTCATGAACATTGTGGCGTGGCGACCTATGTATTTATCGATGATAATGGAGGGATAACACCAATCACTCACTTCATCGATGTCGATGGATTCTTTGGATTATTAAACGATTTGACAGAAAAGGTAGAAGATGGCGGGAAGATAACTAAGACACTTGCTATTGCAAAGATAACAAAAGAATTACCCCACTTAATTGATTTAAAGAAGAAACCAAAGAACCTAGATATCAAGAAACTACTATTGGGTGTATTAAAGGAAGGAGATGTCGACACCCTTGCGGAATTTAGCTACCACACATTGTTAATCGGATGCATGCACTTCCAAGACCCCTACAACTTTGATGTTGAGAGGGTGAAAAGATGCGCCATACATTATGCAGTGCCAGGCGGGAAAGTTATCCCATTCTGTACTTACAATAGTCTCCACAGGGAAAGAATCGAAAAGCAGTATGCAATTCCACTAGACGTATGGGAGAAGCAGAACAGGGACAAGAACCTTCAGTCCCAGAGGAACCTTAAATCTCTATCATTTCCTTCAAAAAAATAATATTTTCTTTATCTCCTCTTTTTTCATTTACAGGCGTTTCCATAATCATTGGGATATTTTTTAGATAATCGTGATTTACTATAGCCTTAAAGCCAGTAGGTCCTATCTTTCCAAGACCGATATGTTCATGTCGGTCCTTTTTTGAATTTAGCTCACCTTGCGAGTCGTTTAGATGTATAAGTTTTAAATTTTCTAGACCAACTACCCTATCAAAACTTGAGAGAGTATTTTCAAGCGCTTCTTCACTTGATATGTCGTATCCAGAAGTAAAAAGATGGCAAGTGTCAAGAGTAACGCCGCAGCTAAAGTTTGTGTTTTCAAGTAAGAATCTTAGCTCTTCAAAAGTTGAACCTAGAACTGAGCCGCTCCCCGAGGTGTTTTCAAAAAGCAGAGTGACGTTTCCAACATAGTCTTTTATTGAGTTGAGGGATTCACAAATCTGTGCTAGCCCTCTATCTTTACTCTGCCCTTTATGGGCACCTGGATGAATATTCAAAAACTCTAGGCCCAATCTGTTGCAGGAGATGAACTCCTTTTTTATAGAATCAATTGATTTTTCTCTCATAGCTGAATCTTCAGAAGCAAGATTTGGTAGGTATGAGTCATGGACTACTATGGGGGCGATATCAATTTTATGGTACTTATCTTTGAATAGATTCCCAACATCTTCGGATACTAAGTTAAATGCCCAACTTCGTGGAGAATGTGTAAATATCTGACAGCAGTTTGCACCAAGAGCTTTTGTGTTGTCAAACACCTTCAAAAATCCTTGGGCGACAGATACGTGAAAACCTATCCTGCGCATAAAAATAAGTAAAATAATTTTAATTTATTTTTCTATCTCTTCTAGAATCCTCATGCCCTTTGTGAAAGATGGCATACCTGAAGTTAATAGTACTACCCTTAGTACGTCAACTATCTCGTCAGAGGTGACACCAAGCTCCTTAATTGCAGACCTCATCTGCCTATCAGTTGCGCTCTCATCGCATCTTGATGCGGCTATTCCTATCGCAATAAGTTTCTGAGTTTTGTAGTCCAATGCTTTTCCTGTGTAAACTGCATCGTTTAATTTTATAATAGCATCATAAATCTCTGGGTACTCTGATCTGATTTTCTTCATACCCCTTCCGTAGAATACTTCTTCTTTCATTTTATCACCAAAACAATACCATCACTTATACTTAAAAGGATTTCTATAAGTTAATTCTTTTAAGGTCAATAGCACCTTCGGGGCACTGCTCATGGCAGCAGTAGCACTTGATACATTTACTGTAGTCTATTTTCGCTGAAACTTTATCTACTGTAATCGCCTTCTCTGGGCAACTTCTCACGCATACCCCGCATCTTATGCATTTTTTCTTTATGACCTTTGGTTTTTCAATCAAAAATCTTGTGAATATGGGGAATACAATATAATTGTACAAAGAAATTGGATCGAGCGATATCTTCCCGTGATAGGTCCTTGGGAGGATAAAATCATTTATTATCGGTAACTCTCCAATAAGATTATAGTTTCCGTCAGAAAGATTATTTTCTATCGCGACCTTTAGGTAAGGTAGGTCATTATAAGTCAATCCAATAAGTCTGCATATAGCAAAATCCATTGAGAGAGGGTCCTTTGATCCCAAGACAATCTCAGTCCTCCTTGGAATACCCCTCATAGCAGGGCCATCGCCTTCAAGTGAGACAATTCCATCCATTAACGTAAGCTCAGGCTTTGTAACATTCCAGACGTCAAGCAATGCTTTTGAAAAATCATGCACATCCCTAAATCTTGAGTGGTATCTTGTCTTTTCCATTCCGGGAACTGAACCGTACATATTTTTTACTGCACCTGAAAGAAATGTGAGTGTATGAGTCTTCATTTTTGGCAGATTAATAATTACATCAGCATCAAGCAATGGCTTTAGAATGTCCACCCTCTTTAAAATAAGCCCATTTTCAATTTCAACTGTTTGTTTAGATGTATCTGTATTAAGACAATCTGTATAGTCTTTGAAGGTGTCCCAGTATCCTGTCAATCTATAGAGGGACTTAAGCGAGTTTTTAGTAAAAGGTATCCCGCTGCCAGGGCTGTCTATAATAAAAGGCTCACCCCCGGCTTCAATTACCCTCTTGAAGACCTCAAAGGTGAAGAGGGGATGAGTCACTATGGCCTTCGAAGGAGACGAGAAAACAAGCAAATTAGGTTTCAGTGCCACCCTGTCGCCTTTTTTTACAAACCTCTCGATACCGCCCAAATCAATTAGTACTTTATCTATGGCCGCTGATAGACTTTTTTCGTAGTCAAGGGCTTTTCTAATGGATACTATTTCAGTCATGTTTCATCAGATAAGATAATCCTTCAATCAGTAGGTCAGTGATTGCACTTTCAACTTCTTTTTCAACTGGTTTTTCAGGTGGGTGTTCCATCTCAGAGGCTTTATCAAGCAATTTCCTGCTCTGAGCATCTTCATAGACAAACAGTAAGACGCCCAATAAAAGAACTATAACTCCTGCAATGCTAAGAACAACTGAGTATCCAAATCCAACTAAGAATAAAAACAGAGATGAGAAAAATAGCGTGAAAAATAGGATAATTCCATCCTCTCTTTTCCTTCGTGCATCTTCCAAAAGTCTCCTATGCTTAAGACCATAATAGTCAAGTTCCATCAAATCACCTTAAGTCCTGGAAATCTTTTTAGGATCATTCCTTCGGTCTGGAATATCCTGTTGTAATCCAAAAACCTTTTTGCGGATAAAAGCCTTTCCTTGCTCTCTGCAAAAAGCTCTACTATAACATCATCCTTTTCTACGCGGTCGCCTACCTTGTAATTCAACAATAGTCCTGCACCTTTGTCAAATGGAGTGCCTAGGACCTTTGCAACTTTGACAATTGTTGCGTTATCAACTTTAGTTATGTAACCTGAATCCTCTGACAATATAGTTTCTTTGTACTTTCCAAGTGGGATTTCTTCCGGCTTTATATCGTGATCTCCTCCTTGCGCTGCGATAATCTCTCTAAATTTTTCTAAAGCCTTTCCACTTTCAAGAATGTCCCTTGCCATGACTTTTCCTTTCCCAGCTTCTGCTTTCTTACCGAGTTCAAGGAGTATTGCTGCGAGACCAATAGCCTTTTCAGTAAGACTTCCGCTTTGCTTTCCTTCTAAGGCCATCAAAGCTTCCCTTGCCTCAAGAGCAGGGCCAACGGCGTTTCCTATCGGTTGACCTCCATAGGTAACAGCAACTTCAACATGCATTCCAAGAGACGATCCAAGGTCTGTGAAATTGGATGCAAGTTTTCTTGCATTTTCCCAAGTGTTAATCTTTGTACCCTCCCCCATAGGGATATCAATCAAAAGGTATTCTGCACCCATTGCATATTTTTTGCTTAATACGCTTGCAAGGATAATTGGCTCTGGGTCAATGTGAAGCCTTCTTTCAACTTCAACTATCTTTTCATCTGCAGGTGTCAGATTTAAGACACCACTCCAAGCAAGACATCCGCCAGTTGTTTTGACAATTTCCTTTAATTTGTCTGGAGAAAAATCAACAGGAGAGAGGACCTCTACAACATCGGCTGTACCTGCAGGCGATGTTATGGCCCTCGAAGATGTTTTAGGGATAAAAAGGCCAGAAGATGCAACTATCGGGATTGTGAGAAGGGCAGTTTTATTGCCAGGAACCCCCCCAATACTGTGGACATCCATTATTGGCCCTTTGTCAAATCTTATCATTGTACCAGTTTCTGCCATTGCACGGGTAAGATACTCTATCTCCCTTGTCGAAGTTCCAAGTATTTGAGTTGTAGTAAGAAAACTTGATATTATGACGCTATCGATATTGCCGTTTATTATGCCCCCGACAAATTTTGTGATCTCTTCTCTTGTCAGTATTTTCCCCTCTAGTTTCTTTTTTGATATATGGGCAAGCTCCGTATTTACATCAGGAAATACTTCGACTATGTCATTTTCAAAATGATTATAATGCTTTGATTTTTCTAGAGGAACCCCGATAAATCCTTCATTTATGATATCTTTTGTCAATACGGCAGATGATGAATAAGATGACTCAGATCTTTTGATAATAATTTTTTCTCCAGGATCTATTCTTTCCTTTATCGCATCCTTAACATTCAAAAAAACAATATCCTGCGTTTCCTGGATATCAAGGTACTTTATTTTAAGTTCCATAATAGTTATATTGTAAACGATTAATAAAAGAGTTACTATTTTTTCACGATTATTTTTTGAGATATTCTCAATTTTTAGCGATAATGATTCGTAACTCTTATAAATGATGATTATTCCCTACATAAGAGGGATAATATGAGGAAATTATATGCAATTTTAGTAACGTTACTTTTTGTAACAAGCGTTTTTGGTGTTGCATCAATAACGGCAACTGGCCCAACATACTCATGTAATGACTACTATAGGATTAGTAGAACTTCAGCTCACGTTGGAGATATATTAACAATATCTTTACGTGTAGAAGCTCTGGGCGATGTTAATATCGGCGATGAAACAATCAGCGACATAGTAACTGGTATTGTAGCTAATGGAGGACTGCCGTATCAAATAGGGCCTCTTGAGTTGATAAATGTAGAATATTTTGATGAAAATTGGAACTTAATACACGCAGGATTTATTCCAAGCATAACAGACCCAAAAATTAAGTGGATAACTTGGACATTTAGAGGAGCCCAACCTGGTACAATTAGTTTTACAAGCGACGAGAAAGACTGTGGCGATACAGTTACAATAACAATAAGTCCAAAATCTACACCAATGAATTTCTTCATGAAGATCATAGGCTTCGGCAAGAAAAAATAAATCTTTTATTTTATTTATATTAAATCCCTTTTTTTATAGATTCTAGATAAGCATTTAGAGATGGGGCAAATCCATTTTCTTTGGATATTCTTCTAACATCATCAAGGATGCCTGAGCCATACTGAAGTGCTTTCTTCTTGCGATAAATAATCTCAGGCGGTGCGCCCAAATCCTTTGCAATCTCTCTAAGGATATGTTTTCTTAGATCATCATCAGAATTTTTCAGATTACACTCTCTTTCAATTTGCATCCCTATTTTTTTAACTTCTTCGTCTAAAAATGGAGACATAAATTTTATACCAAAACTATCAAATATCTTGTATTCTCTCTTAGAAAGTATGCCTCCCAACTCCGCTACATCCTTGTTCCTTAAATCAATTGGATTTTCGCCTTTAGCTAAAGCCCTTCTATATTTGTCATACCCAAAAAACAATTCATCTGCACCCTGCCCAGATAGGCAAATATCAAAACTATCCTGATTTATTCTTTTTGCAACAAGGTAAAATGTAGAGCCTATCAAAACATCAAGACTGTTATCCGCTCCGATTAACTCTATTGTTCTTTCAATTCCTTTTATTATCTCTCCATCCGATAACTTGATTATTTCTAAGGGGCAATCTAAAGATTTAGAAGCAATTTTTGAATAATAAAGGTCTTTTGAATTCTCATTCCCAATTGTGTAGAGTATTGGATTTGAGTATTTCTTAGCTAATGCCGAAACGATAAAACTATCTACGCCTCCAGAAAAAGACACAGGTACATATTCTTTTTTTTCTACCAATTCAGAAACAGATTTTGAAAGAGAGTTAAGAAGTAATTCTTTTAGCTGCATCAAACAACCTCATATTCTAAACTTTCACCATTCCTTGAATAAAAGAAATAGTCGCCCCTTTCATAAGGGTATCTGACTATTATATGGATCTTTCCGTAATGTGAGAAAAAATTTAGATCACCTTCAGAAGGCGAGCCATTTCTGCTTGGATGGGAGTGGACAGTACCTATGATAGTCGTGTCAAGAGGAAGGCTAAAATGAGAAATTGTAGATGAATTTTTCCCAAATATACTAAAAGGAGAAAAAACAACTTCAGAAATTACCCCTTCATTCTCTCTCAAAAAAGCAGCAAACTCATTTGGATAGGTATTTTTTGCAGCATGTGTTATGAAATCTAATAGCTCATTATCAATTCTTATCAATAGATTTCATTCCTCATCTTTATTCTCCGAATTTTCGACTCTTTCAATCTTTATTTTGAAAGGAAGTATTGGTGTTTTAATCTCCTTTTTATCTTTTATTACCTCTTCAAGTTTTAAGAAATCATTAAGTTCTTTTTCAAGTTGGCCAATCTTTCGGTCTACAAGTTTTGAAGGAGAAACAGCGGTATATGTTTCTGGGTCCCCCGGGGCCTTCTCTACTACCTTCATCTGTTCCATTGATGCTAATGATTCGCGGCAAGCGCTTGGGTATATTGCTGTTCCTTCTGCAATATTATCATACGTTGAATTGCCCTTTTTTAAAAGATATAGGTATATCTTAACCTTTGATTCGGTATCCAAAAAGAACTTTAGCATGTCCATTAATCCTTTATCCATGTCACTTTTCTCCGGAACATTGATTTTTAATTCCTTAGCATATTCTTTCATTCTTACCACCTGTCTTTTATTTATTTTTTTCTTATATATATTTTATCATCATGATTTTAGAACTACCATTTTTCCATCTTTCATGAATACTACTTCGCATTTTGAAGTAAATATGCCATTTTCAAATATACCAGGTATATCATTAAGTTCCTTTTCCATGGATTTAGGATTTTCAACAGATGTAAATAGATCAATTATGAAGTTTCCATTATCCGTCATCACAGGCCCATCTTTTTTGTCCCCCTTTCTTAACACTGGGCTCCCAAAAGAAGACAATAATTCAAAGACTTTTCTATAGGCAAGTGGGAATACTTCGATAGTCACTGGAAAAAATTTTCCAAGTTTTTCTACAAGTTTTCTCTCTTCGCAAACAACAACAAATCTATTTGCACTGTAATCAATTATCTTTTCCTGCAAAAGGGCCCCACCTCTACCTTTTAGTAGGCATAGTGTAGGGTCTACTTCATCTGCGCCATCAATTGATATATCAATATCATGTTCGTCAAGAGTTGTAATGGGGATGTTTGATTCTACCGCTAATAGCTTTGCCTGAAAAGAAGTAGGTATGCCATATATTGAGATACCTTCTTCTCTTATTCTTTTCCCAAGTTCGATTATCGTAAATGCAGTTGTACTGCCTGTTCCAAGCCCCACGACATCCCCATCTTTTACTAAAGATGCCGCGTATATGCCTACAGATTTTTTATCATCCAAGATATCTTCCAACCTTTACTTTTTTCTTAATCTGACTGAGTTCTCATAATCTTCCATGGCTTTCTCAAGTCTTTTCATATCGTCAATTAGATCCTTTGTACTATCTACTTTGCCATATGGGCGGTATCTGCTAGTTGGCTCTTCCCTTCTAAGAGGCCTTTCTCTCTCAACTGGCGCAGGAGGAATAGGTCTTGGCCTAACTGTTCTATCGGGTGGGGGAGATCTTTCATC
Source organism: uncultured Thermococci archaeon (assembly GCA_964630765.1). Taxonomy (GTDB): domain Archaea; phylum Methanobacteriota_B; class Thermococci; order Methanofastidiosales; family Methanofastidiosaceae; genus Methanofastidiosum. The sequence goes on from CAZVXE010000020.1 coordinate 18,018, forward strand.
ACATTCCTCTTTCTTGGCGATAGCTTTGGCATGTCTACTATTTCTTATTCTTATTAAATGTCTCCAGTTGGCTAAATACTCAAGTATAATATCTACACCGCTCAATATGGTAAAGGCTATAAGGATGACACCAAGATTTGAATTACCCCAAGCACTCATCTTTTCCCAAGGAGTTGGTTCTGGCTGACCCTTCACAGCCTCAATGAATACACTAGTTGGTGGTGCAGAGTAATAGACGATGAAAGATTTAACCCTCTCAGTTGTTTCTGGTGTAACTGTAGTTATTGTGTAATCATCAGGAACTTTAATTCCATTAATTCCTGCGTCCCCATATGGGTATGAAAAAGATAGACTAATGTTATTATTTTCGTGTAATATTGAAGGGTCATTTGTACCCTTATCAAAGACAATCCAAAATTCACCATAAAAAGAATCAACTGTCGCGTTTAGGGGTAACTGGTAATAATAATCCCCAACTCTTTTGTATGTAAGAGTCAAAAGTGATATTTTCCTATTTACATCTCCGTCTCTTAAAAAATAAGATTGGCTAGCGTTCATATAAAGTGGCTTAATTGAGCTCACTACCCCCTTGGCCTCGGCAGGCTCAAGGAAAAACCTTTTTGACCTGTCAGGATCATTGACTAAAGAAATTTCCATTTTATCTATTCCAGAATTTCTTGGAATGTAAACATTCATCTTTAGTGTAATTGTTTCTTTGTCTATAATAAATCTGACATCTGAAAGCCTAAGATTTTCATCTGGCCTTACTGTTCCTTCTGTTCCTAAAAACTTCATCTGAAATCTATAATGCTGAGAACTTGAACCATTTTCGGCTAAGACATAAGCCATAAACAACGTTAAGGTAAAAAAAATAAGAGAAAGTGAAATACCCACCCTGAGTTTCCTGTCCATAAACAGCATTTTGGAAAAGAATATTTAAATCTTTCTAAAAAGATTAAACTATCGTCTATAATCTATAACAAATACTGTATATAACGATGATAATTAATAATTAATTATCAGTTTTTACAAATATTTATATAGATATTTTTTTAGTATTAGTAGAAACAAGTGATATTATGAGTAAAAATATAATTGCAATACTCGGCATACTTATCCTTATTCTCGGGGCGGCATCTTATTTGATGTTCACTGAAAATAAGGATTTGAAGGATGATATTGAAACGCTTACTATGGAAAAAAATCTCGTCACAGATGAGAGGGATAATCTAAAAACACAGATGGAAACAATGATCCCAATTTCAGAGAAAAATGCATTGAAGCTAGTAGATGCTTATATCTGGGAGAATGGGCAGAAGATAGCAGACACAAGATCATATTCATTTCACCCTTACAGCCCAACATACAAGATAGCCGACAAAGGTACTTACTATGAAATAGAAGTTTTGAGAGGAATTGGAAAACTTGAAGGAAATAATCTCACTGTAAGCTACCACGCCTTAAAATTTGAGGTTAGCAAAAATACAGGAGAAGTAGTTTACAAAGGGATGGCAGAATCAGGTTTCCCAAACACCGTTTACATAAGAGTTTCTTAAGGATGGCCCTGAAACAATATATTCAGACAATTAATACAATAAGTTTTCTTTTTTTCATCTATGTCGTAGATATCTTTTGAAATGTTCATTGCGCACCCAGGGGTCTTACAGTGGTCAAGCCCAAGAGTATGGCCAAGTTCATGCATGGCTTCTTTTAATGCTCTTTCCTTAATGAGAAAACTGCTCTTGAAGTGATTTTCTAGAGGGGCTGTCGATATAATTGCTATTTCTTTCCCGACTTCCGCCTCTCCAAATAGAGTCCCCGTAAATCCTTGCTTGAATATCTCAACATCTACGATAACTAATACCTTTATTAGCGCATCTAACTTTCCTACTTTTTTTAATGACTCTTCTCGCTTTTTCTGGCCATAGGCAAATAAGGTGTGCGTATTATACTTTCCAATATGGGATGTGTAGGCTCCACTTGGGATATGATCAATTTCAATGCTGCTCCCTGAATTAGAAAAAAAACAAGTTGCTTTTATCCCAAGTTCCCAAAGAAGATTTTGTAATTCTTTCTGAAACTCTAAGAGAAATTTTTTTTCGAAGTTACCTGCAGCAGCCATTCTGATAAAGACTGGTTTATAAGTCATTAGTGTCCCATGAATGAGGCAACTTAAAAGTTTTACTATAATGGGCTTTTAGCTTCTTTACACTAAACCATAAAAATCAAATCACTCCTAATCAGTATATGAAACGATTCATAGTCTTTGAGGGCATAGATGCATCAGGGAAAGAAACACAGGCAAAATTACTATCCTCATTTTTCAAAAAGAAAGGTTTTGAAGTCCTATTGACGCACGAACCCATATATGAAGAGCCTATTGGAAAAGTCATTAAATCAAATCTAGAAAAAAAGATCTCTCTTGCGTCTGAAACAATTGCAATGCTCTATGCTGCCGACAGGCACGAACATTATCTCAAAGTAAAGAAGGCACTAAATGAAGATAAGATTGTGATATCTGATAGGTACAAATATTCTAACATGGCCTACCAAGGTGCAAACGGCGTTGATCCCGAATGGATTGAAGAGATAGAGAAATATTCTCTTGATCCCGATATGGTATTCTATATCCGTGTAAGGCCTGAATCTGCCATGAAAAGGAGGAGAGAAAAAGACCTTTACGAAGAAAATTTTGAGTTTCAAAAGAAAGTATTTGATATATATGAAAGCTTATCAAAAAAATACAAATTCATCGTCATTGATGGGGAAATGAGCATAGAAGATATCCATAAAAATATATTAAAATATTTAGAATAATTACTTGTAAGAAGGCTCCATGACATACCTCATTGTATTCTTAAACTGTTTTAGATCACGAAGGACTTTGGAAAGGTCTTCCTTTTCAATTTCTTTATGGAGTATATAAGCCAAAACTCACCTAAATGAAAACTTTTATAAGCAGTGCTACGAAATCACCATTGGTGTTATGGTGATAAAATGAAAGTAACAACGATTGATTTTGATAACATATCCTCAGAAG
>CAZVXE010000021.1:0-20880 GCA_964630765.1 uncultured Thermococci archaeon
GTTTAGACTCTTTTAGGAGAGAAAAATAATGGGCAAAAGACGCAAAGTATCAAAACCTTTTAAGTATAAGCCGGTAAGTGTAAAGGATCTTTTAGTTGAGATGAAAGATATCTCTGAACTAATGGTCGACTTAGCCTATTCTTCAATCCTTTTCAAAAATAAGGAAATAGCAGAGGACGTTACCGAACTTGAGAGCAGGATGGATGAGCTAAATTATAGGATAAGAATAACAGCAATGCTAGCCGCTAGAAGCGTTGAAGATGCAGAGAGAATTTCAGCTGTTTTGCAATTTGCCTCTGCCTCCGAAAAAATATCAAATGCAGCTGGAGATTTGTCCAATATTATCTTAAGAGATATGAAAATACATCCAATCGTTTACGAAGCGCTTGAAGACGCTGAAGAACAAATAGAAAAATATGAAGTATCTCCTAAATCAAAACTATCGCACATGACATTAAAAAAGGCAGAACTGGGATCTAAAATAGGAACATATATAATCGCCGTAAAAAGAAAAGATTCCATCAAATATAACCCTTCTAAAGGATTTGTTATTAAAGATGGAGATATACTCATTGCAAGGGGCAGTAATACCGGTCTTGAAATATTAAAGAGTATATGTAGTGGCATAAAAACAAAGTGGTGATATAATGGAAACTGGTATGGCAGATATATTAACACAGATGAAAAATAATTCAGAATTAATGGTTGCCCTATCATATACTGCCCTTCTATACAATAATAAATACATTGCAGAGGAAGTAATGGAACTTGAAGAGATTGTAGATAAACTGAACTATGAAATGGGTAGAAAAATACTTCAAAAGGCGTCTAAGGTCAGTAATCCTGAAGACCTACTAAGTCTGATTCATATAACTGAAGCAACTGAAGCTATTGCTGACGCAGCTTCTGAAATAGCCGATATTGTAACTAGGGGAATTGATGCTCACCCGATATTTAAAGAGGCGATGAAAGAAACTGATCAGATCATTGCTAGGGTAAAGATATGCTCAGGCTCCATTATTATAGATAAAACTTTCCAAGAAATAAAACTACAAAGTAAGACAGGCATATACATATTTCTCATAAAGAGAGATAAAGACTACATTTACTCCCCAAAGAAAAACTTCAAATTGAACGAAGGGGATATACTTTATGGTATTGGCATGGAAAGTGGTATAGAAAAATTACAAGAACTTGCTAACTGCAAGCTTCAGGCATAATTTTTAGTTTTAATTTCCCAGTTAATCTCATGAATAAGACAGTCAATCCGCCTGCTATAAACAGATAAATCATTAGAATTTCTAGAGATATAGAGCCTAGGATAAACTTAGCAGATTGATATAGGATAAATGAGAATACTGCTGTGAAGAATGTTAGTGCAAGTGTACTCATTACTTCCTTCTTATTTGTAGAGTAAGCTTCTAGAAATCTACCGAACATCGCTATTGCAAAAGCAACGTAAATGAGTTCGATTCTTGATAGAATTGTTGCAATTACTAAAGGTATACTTTGCCAAGTTGGAAATTGAAGGAGATAGTAATAACTCTGCCATACACCAATAATACCTAATAATACAGCAATTAGGTAAAAAACAAATCCTACCCTTTTTGGAGAAAACTCTTTCTTTAAGAAATTGTCAATCCCAAATCCCTTGAAGAACAGATAGATTCCTAGAATAAATAAAAATCCAAACCAGCCTATCTGAGGTTTCCCCAATAAAAAAGCTGCGCCAAAAAGAAGGAAGGTTAGCCCAGGCGCCCCTAGTAAAAGCCCTGCAAGTTTTCGGTCTTCCATGACCTCCCTTATATATCTATGAAGAATAAAGTATGTTTCTTCAATTGTTTCACTTTGCTGTATAACTATCCTATCTATGGATATTATCTGCACCTTTGATTGAATGGCCGGTAAGATATTCTCATCTTCACGCCCATCTGTAACAAGAATTACACCTTTTACTTTTATTTTTTTAAGAACATGGTCAAGTTGATCGGATAGCACTATATCAGATTTTACACCAACATCTATATCACCGGTAAGGGCTACTACTTCACAAGGTGTGTCCTCATTTTTCAATTTTCGAAAGACTTGGATTGCCCTAAAAAGAACATTTGTATCTGATTCTGTAGGATCGGCTATACCAAGTTCCATGGCTGCATTTAGGATACTTTTTTCTCCTATAATCGGCCCTTGGATACCTGTTTTTACCCCCAAGTCATTATCTCTATCAACTGAGAGCACCAATATTTTCTTCTCAAACATCGGTTTCTACCATCTTCTTTTTGACTGAGTCTAACTTATCTTGCATAGAAGACTTCTTGTCTAATCTATAATCAATCTTTATGTTAGTTATAATTCTTTCTATTCCCATTTCAAATATTAAGTTATGCGAATAATCGATTAACTTGGATATCTCATTCCACTCACCTTCTACAATTGTACCCATAGGTGTGAGTTGATATTTTAATCCACTTTTTTCTATGTTTTTTATAACTACTGCGATATAACGACTAAGAGATGTTCCAACTCCAATAGGGACAAAAGATATTTCCGCTATCAAATATTTCCCCCAGCCTGGAGAATCTTAAGTTCGTCCAAGGTGAGTTTTTCTCCATTTTTAAATTTCTCTAAGATATCCTCACTTTTCTTTGATAGTTCTATTTTCTTTTCTTTTATCTTTTTCTCTTTTTCCTGTTTCTCAGTTTTTCTTGAATTAATTTCTAATCCTTTGATTTTAGCCCTTAGTTCTCTTATTTTGTCGTATAGTTCATCAACATATTTTTTCTTTTCAATATAGTTCTTGTGTGTTGTATCTGCTTCTTTTTTGATATCTTCAGAACTATTGAAATAGTATATCATACGCTCATGATATTTAGTGGATTCATCTGAAAGCTCTAGGACTTTTTTATGGTATTCCTCAGAATTTTTTTTCAACGTATCTAAATCTTTTCGAGAAAAGCGGGCTTCTTTGGAAAGAGCTTCATAATTTTTAGATTCTTTAAGGTCTTTTTTTAAGTCCTTTATGATGTCAACAAGTTGTCGTTCTTTATCCAGTGAAAGAACTTCAGTTTCAAGTTTCCATTCAATATTGTCAATCTTTTTTTCAATCTCTGAAGAGGAAGTAATATCCTTGTTCTTTGTAGCTTCTTTAATTTTATTCAAAGATTCATAAATTACCCTTAGTTTAGAGCTATTTTCTTCACGTAGTGCCTTATATTTTTTTGTTTCCTCGTTAGCTTTATCTCTAAGTTCCTTGTTTTCCTTGCCTTTCTTAATCAGATCAGAAACTTGAGCGTTCTTTTCATCTCTTTTTTGCTTTAAGGCCAAAAGCTCTTTTTTATATGATTCCGCCTCAGATTCCAAAGCCTTTAATTCTTGTGAAATTTTTATAATTTCATCGTCTACTGAACCTTCCAAAGACATACCTCAACTTGTAAATATTAGTATCATTTATAATTATTTTGGTTAAATCAGTTAAGAATATATATTTCATCCCATAATTAGACTTATGTCTCTTATTTTTGGAGCCGGTAAAATAGGATATGCAGTATCTTTAGTACTTAAAAAGAGAGGCAAAGAGGTAGTGGTCATAGATAAAAATATGCAGGCTTTGAGCAGGGCCGAAACTATTGGTTGTAAAACTTATCTATTTGATTTTACTAAATCATTTAATCTTATAGGGGTAAATATTTCAAAATTTAAAGAAATAATTATCACTACTTCAGACCATAAGATCAATATTGAAGCTTTGAAAATTTCAAGAGAGCTCAATAAAGAAGCTTTGATAATTGTTAACGCCCCTAGTTCAGAACATATCTCCGGACTTAAAAAATTGGGGGCAGATTTTGTTGTTACTCCAGATAGATCTATGGCGCAAATAATAATAAATCAGCTTGAACTTTCAAATTATTGGAGAAATAAAGACATATTAAAAAAAATACTTGAGAAATCAAAGTCCTTAGCAATTGTAATGCATGATAATCCTGACCCAGACGCAATGTCAAGCGCTTATGCCCTTAAAGCAATTGCAGAAAGTTTGAAGGTAAATGTAGATATATATTATGGGGGCGAAATTGGTCACGAAGGAAACAAATTGATGGTTGAACTTTTGAAATGGGATTTCAAGAAGATAGCCGAACATAAAAAATATGTCTTAAGAGAGTATGATAAAATTGCATTAATCGATATGCCAAATCTGTCTAATACGACTATATTCCCATCAGAAATAAAACCAGATATTATAATTGATCATCATTATACTGAAGAAGAAAAAATAAATGCAGAATTCATGGATATAAGGCCTAAAGTTGGTGCAACTGCCACCATTATGACTTCTTATTTGAGAGATTTTGGTATCGAAGTAAATGAGCAATTAGCCACAGGATTAATGTATGGGATTCTTGTTGATACTAATAACTTTAAACGAAATTTTGAGAAGGAAGATACCGAGGCCGTATATTATTTAAAACCCAAGATTAATAAAGAACTTTTGAATATTATTGAAAATCCCAATATTTCTCAAGATACTCTTGATGTTTTGTCTAAGGCGATAAATAACAAGAAGCTTTACGACAAATATGTCATTTCCAATGTTGGATATGTAGATAATAAGGAATCATTGTCTCAATCTGCAGATCTATTATTGAAACTTGAAGGAATTACTGTATCCATAGTTATTGGAATAATTGAAGATTATGTATACGTATCTGCTAGGTCAAGAGACCAGATTATTGATATCAGCAAGATAATTACAAAGGCTTTTTCTAAAATGGGTTCTGCAGGGGGGCATATGAATTTTGCCGCTGCAAAGATATCTCTTGGGGCTTTCGGTTATAGTGAAGACAAGGATATTTTAGTGAAAATAGTAGGGGATACTATATCGGAGTACTTCTTTAAGACTTTAAAATTAAATAGTAAAGGTTCAATATAAATTGAACCATATCGAAATATATAAATATAGAGCATTATAAGTTTCTATTGGTGATGAAATGAAAAAATCCTTTATGATACTTGGTGCAATTGGAGTAATTGCAATCTTAATTTCAGGATTCTTTATAGGAACTTTTTTTTTAGGACCAAATATATACTCCAAGAGAGTTATTTACGATGAAGGTGTTGCTTACTCTCCAGGATACGGTGGTGCCCCTCAGACCGATACCTATTCAAAAACTGTTTACCAGAGTTCTACGGAATCAAGTGAATTAAATTCAAATGATCGAAAAGTTGTCAAAAATGGGAATGCAAATATAGAAGTTGAAAACTTTGATTCTTCTATCTCAAAAATTAAAGAACTGGCCATTAAATACGAAGGATACGTAACAAACTCGAATATGTGGATTTCTGATTCAGAAACAAAAAGCGGTAATATTACAATAAAGATACCGGAAAAAAGATTTGAAGAGTTTAGTGATTCTTTAGTCCAAATTGGAAAGATTAAATCCAAAGAAACTTCGGGATACGATGTTACTGAAGAGTATATAGATTTACAGGCAAGATTAAAAAACTTGAAAAATCAGGAAAAAAGGTACACAGAACTTCTAGATATGGCTAAGGACGTACAAGACGTTCTTGCAATTGAAGTCCAACTTGGGAGAATCAGAGGCGAGATAGAAAGTTATGAGGGAAGAATAAAATATCTCGATAATACAACAACTTTTGGTACATTTTATATAAATCTATATGAACCTGAAAAGATTGTCCATGAGTGGGGCATAAAGAACACATTTGATAGAGCCATAGATGCATTCATAGTTTCAGTTGCGGGAATAATAATATTGGGCGGATTCTTTATACCAATATTAATCCTTCTTGGAATAATATACGTAATAGTAAAATATATCAGGAAAAGAGTAAAAAAATAATATTTTATTTTATTTTTTTGGAATTGATTGCGGTACATATTGGGTATTTCTTTCGTTGCCTTTTAACGGAGGCTTACTCAAAGTATTTCTTTTCCTGCTAAGTCCCTCTATTATTGCAAATAATGCTATCAATCCTATTACAATCGCTATGAAAATATAGAACTCCATAATTTCACCTTGTCATTGGTTTAAAAAAAAGATATATAAAATTATTGGTTGGAGTTTTTATTTACCGCAACCACAGCCACTAGATGATCCTCCATCTCTTCCGCCACCCGCAGAATTACTTGTACTGAGCCCCATTGATTCAGTGTCTAATGCAAATAACTTGGATATTTTAGTACTTACTGGACCTTTCCCATCATTTGTTCTAAACCAATATTCTATATCCCATTCTTTTGCCTTTGGAGCAAATTTGAAAAGTTCATCTTCAGACATAGGCAATATATACAATATTCCATCCTTTGCATTGTTATCAGTTATATCTGCTTTAATCATTTCTCTTCTTGACCCATTTATAAAGACAAACATATATCTGGGTAGATCTCCATCAGCGTCTTTATATTCTACTTGAAATTTATAAGAAAATGTGTTATTCTTGAAAGTGTACAAAAGAACTCCGTTTTGAAGTTCTGGAGACGTATTTTCTGCGGCCAATATAGGGGAAACAAATAGAGATATCGCAAATATCAATGTTAATAAGACCATAATTATTTTATTCATTTTTTTACCTCCAATACTGCTTAAGATAAATTTTTAAAAAATATTTATATAAGCTTTTGTATTGGTATTCTATAGAAGCTTCAGATCCCCTACTATCCTATCAATTTCATCTTCCGGGGCTGGCCCTATACCCAAAACAGTGATTGTTCCAGGTGGGATTTCTGTTAATCCCGCATCTTTGATTAGTTCAGTTGTCAGGCCAACGCTTTTTGCCTCATTGAATACTTTAAGGAGTGAATCTAAATCATCAATCTTCAAAACAACTTTTTTTTGCCCTTCAGAAAACCATTCAGAAAAATATTTATTTTTGTTATTTTCTGATTTTATTGCACAACTTACTGCAGCATGAGCTACTTGAGCAGATAATTTTCCTTTTGATAATTTCAAATCATCTCTAACAACAATTGCCATTTTATATTTAAATTTGTTAAAAAGGCCAAACAATTAAACTCCCCTAAAAAAGTCTTTTATTATTAAAGTTTCATCTCTTTTTGGGCCATAAGAGATCATACAAATGGGTGTTTTAGTCTGCTCTTCAATATATTTGGTATATGCTTGAAGTTGTGTTGGCAAAGATTTCGCATCTTTTATCTTTTTCCAATCAAATTCTTCCCACCCATCAAATTCAGCGTAGAGAGGTTTACACTCCGATAGTATTTTCATATTTGACGGGAAATCGTGGATAATTTTCCCCTTATAATCGTAAGCGTAACAGATCTTAAGTTTTTTCATTTCAGTTAATACATCTATCTTAGTTATTGCAAGTCCTGAGAAATTATTCAAGAGGCAGGAATATTTAACTAAAACTAAATCAAGCCATCCACATCGTCTTGGTCTGCCAGTCGTTGTCCCAAATTCTTTTCCTTTTTCCCTTAAATATTCTCCTTCTTTATCGAGAAGTTCAGTTGGAAAAGGTCCTTCTCCCACCCTAGAAGTATATGCCTTCGTTATGCCTACAATTCTATCAATCTTTTTAGGAGATATTCCACTGCCCGTACATATACCTCCGGCATTTGTATTTGAGGAAGTAGTAAACGGATAAATGCCATGATCTATATCCAAATGTGTACCCTGCGCCCCTTCCATTAGTATATTCTTGCCTTGATCATAGGCATTATTTAAGAAAACGGAGGTATCTTTTATGTAGTCTTTTAAGTAAGCCCTATAAGATACATATTCATTAAATATCGATTCAATATTAAGATAAACATCCTCACCAAATGCATCAAATATTTTCTGTTTAATTGGAACAATTAAATTAAGTTTATCTCTAAATACTTCTAAATCTAATAAGTCAGAAAATCTAATCCCAAAACGAGATATTTTGTCAGAATAACAAGGGCCTATGCCTTTTCTTGTTGTTCCCGCTGCAAGGGCTCCTTTCATTTTCTCTTCAATACCATCTAAGATTCTGTGGTAGGGCATTATTATATTTGCTCTGTCACTGATTGATATATCTGGATTGAATCCATCTTTTTTTAATTTTTCAATTTCTTCAATCAACACTTTTGGATCAACTACTACCCCATTTCCAAGAACAAGGGATTTCTTGTGCACTGCTCCCGATGGCATTAGGTGAAACTTGTATGTTTTATCTCCAACTACTATTGTATGCCCGGCATTATTTCCACCTTGGAATCTAACTACGATGTCAGAATTTTCTGCATAAATATCAGTTACTTTTCCTTTTCCTTCGTCTCCCCATTGACTTCCTATTATTGCTAATAACAATTATCTCGCCTCGTGTTCGATATTAAATCCTTTTTTTATTATGATTGCCTTTTTCCAATTTTTATCCTCGTTTGGATAATCACTTCTATAATGAGCCCCTCTAGATTCTGTTCTTTCTAGAGCAGATATGGCTACAGCTTGGGCAACAAAAATAATATTTCTTAATTTGAAGTATTCCAAATAATTTTGTGTTGCGTTTATCTTTTCAAATTTATTTTTTATTTCAGAAAACTCCTTGATTGCAGTTGTTATCCCTTCTTTGTTTCTAATAATCCCAAGGTATCTCCACATGATCTCTTTTATTTCTTTAATCAGTTCTTTTTCTGAAGAACTTTCAATAAGTTTAGGTAATGATTCGATATACTTCTTGGTATCTATGTAGTCAAAATCATTTGCTAACGCAAATTCAGATGCATTTTTTCCTGCAATTTCCCCAAACACTAAAGTTTCAGCTAAAGCGTTGCCTGCAAGCCTATTGGCCCCGTGCACGCCACCTGCAGTTTCTCCACAGGCATATAATCCTTTGACATTTGTTTCGCATTTATCATTTATTTTTAATCCGCCCATGAAGAAATGACAGGAAGGCTTAACAAGAAGATTATCTTTAGTTAGATCAATCCCTTTAGTCAAGAAAAACTCTAATTCTTTTGAATATTTTGTTTTAAGAATGTCCTCAGGGACTTCTTTATAGGATATAAAAACTCCACCGTCGGTGCCTCTGCCTTCAAGGGCTTCGGTGAAAATAGCTCTTGACATTACATCTCGAGTAGTTTTTTCTAAAAGATTTGAATCATATTTTCCAATGAATCTTTCACCTTTACTATTAAGAAGAACAGCACCATCAGTAAAGATGAATGGTAAAACTAGATAGGATTTAAGCGCTACAGTAGGAAAAAATTGTACATATTCCATATCTATCAAAGAAGCTCCAACATCTAATCCTAGGTAATACCCATCACCTTCAACATCGGAAGGATTTGTGGAGTTTCTATAGATATTTCCTGCCCCACCAGTTGCAATTATAATAGATTTAAATGAAATTTCCAAAAAATTTTTCCCGTCACATACTATTCCGGATACAACTCTACCGTTCTTTTCAAAGAGTTTGATTAAATGTTTTCCTTCCAAAAATTGTATATCGTTATTTTTAGCATATTCCATTAGTTTCAATGGGATTATTCTTCCGCACCCAGGACCGGGTGGCTCTACTCTTACAGTTCGTGCAACTGAATTTCCACCGGATAGATTAAGGACAAAATTTCCATTTTCTTTTTTATACTGAATTCCGTAATCTTCAAGTGAAAGAATGGCGCTTTTTGTATTTTGAGAAAGAATTTTTGCTAATTTTGGGTCTGATACATTTGCTGAACCTTTCATTATGTCTTCATAATACAGATCAGAAGAATCATTTTCAGATAATGGCGCATTTAAAATTCCTTCAGAAATTGAACTGCATCCACCCTTTCCCACATATCCTTTGGTCAATATTATTACGTCTTTGACATATTTTTTAGATTCTATGGCGGCCCTTAGTCCTGCAAGCCCACCGCCAACTACTAAGACATCACAATTTATCTTTTCCATTTTATAATCCTACCTAAAACTAGCTCTTAAAGAAAGTCTTCTTGGTAGAGGTAAAGGTCTTGTTGGTTTTCCTTTAATAAGATCTAAGAAGCTAGCTTTGAATTCATTTACAGAAGTATTCTTCTGAGATGAATCTTCTCTAGATCTAATGTTAATTGTGGAATTCTTAATTTCCTCATCACCTATAACTATAATATATGGAACCCACTCTTTTTCAGCATCTCTTATTTTCTTACCAAGCCTCAAATCTCTATCATCTATATCGGTCCTTATTCCTGATTTTTCTAAATCTTCCAAGATTTTGAATGAGTATTCCAGTTGCTCTTCGCCTACAGGAAGAACTCTTACCTGGGTAGGAGATAACCACAATGGAAGCATTGGTTTCTTACCTTTCTTAGACTCTAAGTATGCTGTTTCAAGAAGCGCGTAAAGATTTCTCTCAATTGCACCTGAAATTGAAGCATGCAACATCAAAGGATATTTTTCTTTTCCATCTTCATCAAAATATTTGATTTCAAATCTTTCAGTATTTTCTATATCAATTTGAACAGTTGAAAGAGCTGAAGCTTTATTTAATGAATCGACAAAATTAAACTCAAATTTCATCACGAAATAGAATGGTCTTTCATCCCACATTTCAACTAAAACTGGCCTATTAATTAATGACATAAGCCTTTCCACAAATTCTGTATTTTCGTCATAAAATGATTTTACAAATCTTATAGCAACTTCATAATTTAAATTAAGTCCTTCCATCCATTTCATCGATAATTTAAATTGTTCGATAAACTCATTCTTTGCACTGTCCATGGATGTAGCAAGAGTATGCATATCTGGCATAGTAAAAGCCCTTAATCTTCTTAAGCCTACTAGCTCACCCCTTTGTTCTCTTCTGAAGCTGTAACGTGTCAATTCGTATAATCTAAGTGGAAGATCTTTGTAAGAAATTATCATGTCATGTTTCATGAGATATTGGCCAAAACATGCTGCAAATCTTAAGAAATAATCATCATTTCCAGATTTAACTATATATTGCCTTGCCGGAAATCTATTTAAGTACTTAGAAAGCATTGGATGAGTAATACTGTACATTATCGGTGTTTCTACTTCCATTCCCCCGTATTCTAGTATGCTATCGTTAACCCGAGTTTCTAATAACCTCTTAATTAGAACACCTTTTGGGTACCACCTCAAATTTCCAGGGTCTGAACCTTTTTCATAATCAACAAGCTCTAAATTTTTCATGTATTCCACATGGGGTGGAACCATATCGACTTTTCTAGAGTGTGTAACTTCATATTCTGCTAATTTTTTGAGACTATCATGATTTTTAAAATCAAACTTTTCTTGGGGCATAAGATTTAGGGAAGGGTCAAGTATATACCAGCTAGATTTAATTCTTTCCTCAGCTTTCAAAGCTTCAGATACGACCTCACTATCTCCTTGAGACTTAATACTCCTAGAAAGTTCGGATAGAGGATGACCTTTACATGATACTTTAAAGGCTTTATAATAACCAAAAGGTGCCCTTTTTACCTCATATTCTGTTTTTAATTTATTTTCTAAATCTTTCAATAATTTAATAGCTATTTCAGGAGGTGCAAGATTATTGCTTAAATGCGCATATGGATACAGAAAAACTTTTTCTGATTTAACAGATTTTGATACTTCTGCAACTTCATTAAATGCTTTATCAATCACAGAATCATCGTCACCTTCTTCAACAGCAACGAAGACCGAAAGACAATCTTCCATTCTGCCTTTCTTTAAAGAATCTTCAATCTCCTCAGCTATTTTTGTCTTTGAAGTAATTTCATACTCTAAATAGTCACTATGTATTAAAAGAATCCGCATAGATTCACCATTAAAAAGATTATATTATAGAAGCAATCTTGATGTGTAACTTATATAACTTTCGGAATAGATTCCTTATTTTAGAAAGGTAAATCTTTAATAGTTATAATTCCTATATATTTTATGGAAGGAATTCTTGCGATAACTGGTGCAAGTGGAGTTATATACGGCATCAAATTGTTGGAAAATTTGAAAGGCAACGTACATTTAATTGTAAGTGAAAGTGCGAAGAAAATAATTAAGGATGAAACAAATTACGAGTTAGATAAATTAAATAAATATGCATACAAAGTCTATAAAAATAGTGAAATGGAGGCGCCTGTTGCTTCGGGGAGCTACCCTTTTGATTATATGGTTATATGCCCCGCTACAATTTCAACTATTTCCAAGATAGCCGTAGGTATTCAAGACAATCTGATTACCAGAGCTGCAGCTGTATCTCTAAAAGAAAAAAGAAAATTGGTTATTGTTCCACGAGAAACACCCTTGACTTCAATAAATCTAAAAAACATGGCAACCCTCTCTGACGAGGGTGCTGTAATACTACCTGCAATGCCAGCTTTCTACCATAAGCCCAAAAATATAGATGAAGTTATTAATTTTATAGTTGGGAGAATTTTAGATCAAGTTGGAGTAGAAAACAATTTATTCAAAAGGTGGGGAACTTAGAATAAATATAAATTATTTTAATTTTTTAAGTACAAGTTCAGCACAAATTTGAACAGGATCTATAGTTGGAGACAAAGGCGGGCTATAACAATTCTCAATTTTTGCCAAATCATTGATCTTAATACCTTTTTGAACAGCAAAACCTACTGCAAGTGTTCTAGCAAATATACCTTCTTCGCCTATGGCTTGGAATCCCAATATATCACCTTCAGTAGACGCTAGAATTTTGATAATTATATCTTTATATCCTGGATAATATTCTGCCCTAGACTTACCTTTGTATCTAGCCTTGACGTATTCTATCCCCATAGTAGATAAATTATCTTCTGTTAATCCAAATGCCCCAATTTTTAAATCGAAGAAATCCATTATTGTAAGATTAATTATGGGATTTAATTCTAAATTTCCCCCAACAGAATTTATTCCAGCAATTTTTCCACCCCTAACAGCATTTGTTCCTAGGCTTGAAGAAAATTGCTCACCTGTGAAAAAATATTTAACGCTTGCGCAATCCCCGCAAGCATATATGCCATCAATTGATGTTTGAAGTCTTGAATCTGTCTTTATCCCTTTTTGGATCTCAATTCCGCAATCTTTAGCTAAATAAGTATTTGTTCTGGTTCCAGAAGCCATTATGATGATGTCAGCATCTAGTAATTCATTGTCGGCAATCAAGCCTTGAACTTTATCCTCGCCAGCTATATTAATAACATTCTTATCGGTTATCAGATTTATACCTTTGCCCTTCAAATAATCTACAATTAATTCACTCATGTCCATGTCGATTTGCTGTCTTAATGGCCTATTTTCGTTAGAAACTATAGTTACATCAAGACCTCTATTCTTCAGAGCATACGCCATTTCTAAGGATATTCTGCCAGAAATGCATCCTTTACATGCTGCTTTGCACCCCCATCCGTATGCATATATAATTGCTTTTTTTGAAGCTTCTATTTTTTTAGATAGATTTATTGCATCATCTAGAGTTCTTATGAAATAGATACCTTCGGGATATTTATAGCCAATTTTATAATTGCAGGGGATAGCGCCAGTTGCCAGAATCAACGAATCATAGCTTATTTCAGAATTATCTTCAAGAATTACTTTTTTATCATTGGGATTTATTTTCTTAATTTCCTTTTGGAGCAAAAGTTTAATTTTTTGTTTTTCATAGAATTCTTTTGGAAATATTATAAGCTTATCAAAGTTTTCGATATCGCCAGATACCGCATATGGGAGGCCGCATAATGAATATTGGGGAAAATTTTGTTTTTCAATTAATGTAATTTCTGCATTTTTATCAAATTTCCTTGCTTCTAGCGCTGCTTCTGAACCTGCTGCGCCTCCCCCAACAATTACAAGTTTCATATAAATCGTCTCTAAATACAAAAATGGAGTATTATTTAAATATATTTTTAATACCACAAGTATGGTACCTAATTAGATATAAAATATAAATTAAAAAAATATTTAATAGTTCATTAATGCAATTTGTCAAGTCTGTTTACTAAGTCATCTTTCATTAGGCAACTAATGGCGTCATCTACTGTTTGTTCCTCAGTGATTACAGCCATAATGTTGTGGCTAACTAAATCATTATAGATGCCCTGCCCCATTCCATAACATATGACTAAATTACAGTCTTGTATGTTATTAATCATACTTGAATGGTCACAGCTACCACACTGCCCGTTACTTTTTCCAATATTTTGTCGGTATTCTTCTCTAATTATGACGTTTTCTTTTATTTCAAAAACTCTGAATCCTAGAGTTCTACCAAAGTGATGAGATATGGTCACTTTGTCGTCAGTTGCTATGGCTACCTTCATAGATACACCTCTTTATGAATAATTATTCATAATATTTATAAATGTTTGCTAGTAAAAATAATAAGACTAGTTATAGATAACGATTTAAGTAAAATAGAAGAGAAAAATTTGGTGTTTATTTGGAGATAGGAACATATTTCTTTAGAGATGATTTATTTTACTCTAAAACACATGAATGGATGAAAATTGAAGGCGATATATGTATTATCGGGATAGATGATTATTCCCAAAGAGAGATAGGAGAAATAGCTTATATCGAACTTCCTGCAATAGGTACTAATGTCAAACAATTTGGATTATTATGCCAAATCGAATCTGTTAAGACTGTGTTGGATATTTTTTCCCCTATGTCTGGAACAATAATAGAAACTAATAAAGAAATTGAAAATTCGCCCGATCTTTTGAATACTAAACCATACGATTCATGGATATGCAAGATTAAATCCTCAGAACTTGATGAAAAAATAAATTTAATGAACATAAATGAATACATTGAATTCGTTAAAGAAGTAATAGATAAATAAAATTTAACTTATCTCCACACTGGATCTCTCCTAAAGATAAAATCCAAATATCCTTTGAATCTAACAAATGCATACAAAGGCCTATAGAAAATGATAATTATTGGAGAAATTAGAAAATAGGAAAGGTCCTTCTTCTCTTTTACAACTACTAAAGCAGTTAAAACGGATATTAATTCAAATATCATGTAAGAACAAAATATCATCAAAGAAACCCTAAAATAAAAAATAAGATACTCGAAGTATTTATCAAAAGTAAATAGAACAGGTAAAACTAACAATATGAATAAAATATTAACAAATCTAAGGCTTAAGAAAACAATATCCATTAATACCATATCTGGCGCTGCCACCATTCCTAAAAATCCAAAATGCTTTCTAAAGAAAAGGTCCCTATGCTTCCAAAGAGTTTCAATTTCCCCTCTCGACCACCTGACTCTTTGGCGATACCAGGTAGTTAATTTATCTGGGCATATGGTCCATGCTATGGCGTCTGGGGCAAAAAAGACTTTTGCCCTTTTCAATACTTTAAATGTTAAATCAAAATCTTCAGTTACAGTATCATAGTCATAGTCTCCGACTGTACTAACAAAATTCATTCGAAATGCACCAAAGGCTCCCGGGACTATAAGTATTGTTCTAAAAAGTGACTGTATTCTTTTACCAATTTCCATTGACATCGTATATTCATAAGCTTGACAATTTGCAAGAATATTATTTCTATTTTCAACCTTAATATTTCCGGCAACTGCCATTACATCTTTATCTGAGAACGGTTTTACTATTTCAATTAGTGAATCTATCTCTAGTTTTGTATCTGCATCTACTACTATAACAATCTCGTGTTTTGCAATTAATAATCCATAATTTATTGCACCGCTTTTAGAGCCACTCTTTGTTTCTCTTTTAAAAAGTTTTATCTGGCCACGTCTTGCATAAGGTAAAG
This sequence comes from uncultured Thermococci archaeon, assembly GCA_964630765.1. Lineage (GTDB taxonomy): Archaea > Methanobacteriota_B > Thermococci > Methanofastidiosales > Methanofastidiosaceae > Methanofastidiosum. The sequence continues at coordinate 15,716 of CAZVXE010000021.1, forward strand.
ATCTGTAATATGACCTATCCGTTGAGCCGTCATCGATTATAATAATCTCCTTTATATCTGCCGGATAACTAGCCTCTATCAAAGAAAGAATACATTCTTCAATCTTTGATTCTTCGTTATGCATGGGTACAATTATGGAGATAGAAGGTAGAAATTTTAGTTCTGGTAGGGGATTTAGGATTTCTCTAATTCTCCCTAGTATAATGAAGATAGTTTTAACTATGCTTCGAGTACTATCAAGTAATATTAGAAATAAAGACATTTGGATACCCGTAATAAGTGAAAATCCAAAAAACTCAAAGTATTTTTCTATTATTTCTAATATCATCTATTTCACTAAGGCTGTGCATTTATGAAGGTAATTCCAATGATTCAAAAGCTTCAATAACAGAACTTGAATCATCAATCTCAATAGTGTTAATTTTTAAATCATTAAAAGTTTTTTTATAACTATTATCTATTTTAGGAACTGCAACAAAAAAAGCTTTAGCATAATTTATGTCTTTAGTTTTATTATAAAATGTTTTTATTTCATCTGAAAAAATACCTCGTGGGTCAATATAAATATCAAAAACCACAAAAGGGTCTTCGTCTTTCAGGTCTCTAAAGGCTCCCATGTCAAATTTCTTTTCAATGCCCTTATAATTAAGTAGTATATTCCTTCTAACATCTAATCCTTTATTTCTCAATTCTTTTTCTATTTCGCTCAGAATACTTAGTCTCCTTATTAATTTCAATATTTTTGCTCTGTCGGGAACAATTTTCTCCTCTTCTTCCCAAATTGATTCATTTACTGTATAAAGTGTTTTACAACTGTTGCATCTTAGACTAATATTTGCTTCGCCATAAAAATCACTACATTTCTCACAGAATACCCAATTTCCAATTTTTCTATAATCTACCCCGAGTCTCCTTAATTCTTGGTTACATTTTGGACAAATAAGTTTGCCCTCTTTCATAAATTTATTGGAAAAATTAATAGTAGAGCAACTGTAATGTTCAATAATCTCTCCTTTTACTAAATTTTCAGATGTACACGAAGGACATTTTAAAACAATTTTATAGTCATATGATTGACAATTTGGGCATTTGATAATTAGTGGAAGATTCTTCACTTTTTTTATTATGCCATAATTTGAAAGTACATCAATTCTTTCTTGACTGTATTTAATCGCTAAATCTTCTTCACTCTTTTCTACGACAGTATGGATTTCACAATCTTTTGGGGTAAAGGAAAATAGAGAACTAAAGAATTCGGGTCCACCTTCTGATTCATATATTTGTTCCAAAGATGTTAAATCTTGTCTTCTTTGAAGAACATTTTTTTCCTTTAATATGTCAATTACTTTTTCAGTTAGTTCTTTGTAGCCAAATGGTTTTTCAATGTATGCATTTACAGCAGCCCTGTTAATTGCATCTTTTACAACTTCTAAATCAGAATACCCAGTTATTAAAATTCTTAATATGGAAGGATACTGATCCTTTACCTTTGTCAAAAGATCTATTCCTGACATTCCGGGCAAGACGTTATCAGATATTATTAAATCAAAATTAGAGTTTTCTATTTTTTCCATTGCTTCTTCAGCATTTTGTGAACAAGTTACATTAAAATTGTAATGTGTGACTGACTCCAAAGTATCTTTTAACATTTCTAATATTTCAAGATTATCTTCAATCACCAAAATATCAAATTTATTAGAATAATTTCTCCCATTAACATTATTACTTGAAGATATTTCTTGGGTTGTATTCCTATTGATTTTTTTAGAATCGTTTTTAGGTGTGTATTCATCTAAATCTAAGGCATTATCTTTTTCATTTTTTTTAATAATTAAATTTTGTTTTAAGTGTATTCTAGGCCGTTTTCGATAGAAGCTTCTCATTAGAATTCCTTTAGCATATTTAGAGATAATAGTTTTTAAGCTTTCTTATTTAAATTAAGAATTATCTATAAAAATTAAAATATATTGAACTAATTGATATAAGAATTATTCTATATATAAATTATGAAAATAAAAATGGAATTTAACATTTTGTATATCCACAACATTTGCAGCTTACACAACCTTCAGAGAATACTAATACTTCACCACATTCTGGACATTGCGCTGGCATTCCATTACTATTAGCTGTCCCGTTTGAGGTTACTACCAAATCTAGTCTTTCTTGTTTTGTGTTTAGTTCTTTCTTAATATACCTATCCAAAACTATAGCTATTGCATCGGCACAAGAATGAACTGGTATACCCTCGTCCCATGTAGGCATTGGACATCTGATATGTCTTAACTGCTCCAATATAGACTCAATTCCTATTCCAGATCTCAAGGCCAATGATATTAACCTTGCTATTGCTTCATTCTGACTTGCGGGACAACCTCCCGATTTACCCATTTGCATAAATATTTCGCAAAGCCCATATTCATCTTCGTTTATAGTAACATAAAGATTACCACAACCAGTTCTTATCTTTTCAGTGAATCCTTTAGTTACTTTTGGTCTTGGCCTTGGGGCTTTTTGGATAGAAGTTTCTTTTTTATTAACTTTCCCAATATTCAAAACTTGTTCGTCTCTAGATCCATCTCTATATATGGTAGTTCCCTTGAGTCCACTTCTGTAAGCTAATAGATAAGCTTGCATGACATCCTTTTCAGTTGCACTTTTTGGAAAATTAATGGTTTTTGAAACTGCGTTATCGGTATACTCTTGAAATGCCGCTTGAATTCTTATATGCCATTCTGGAACAATATCGTGAGCAGTTACAAATATTTTTTTAATGTCTTCAGGTATTTCTTCTATATTCTTTAAAGTACCTTCCCTTGCAATTCTCTTCATTAGCTCTTGATTGTAAATTCCTCGCTCATTGGATATTTCTGCAAAAACAGGATTAATTTCTAAAAGCTCATCTTTATCCATAACATTTCGGATGTAGGATATTGCGAATATAGGCTCTATTCCACTGGAACTACCTGCTATGAGACTTATAGTACCAGTTGGTGCTATTGTAGTTACAGTGGCATTTCTAATTGGCATTTCTCTTCTGTCATGAAATACACTATTTTCAAAATTTGGAAAAGGTCCCCTCTTTGAAGCAAGTTCTCTTGAAGTTTCAGTAGCTTCTTCTTTAACGAACTTCATTACGATTTTTGCAAGATCGACTGCATCTTCTGAATTGTATGGTACCCCTAGTTTTAGAAGCATGTCTGCAAATCCCATGACTCCTAATCCTATTTTCCTGTTGCCTTTTGTCATGTCTTCAATTTGAGCCAAAGGATATCTATTAACATCAATAACATTATCTAGAAAATGGACAGACTTCTTTACAACGTCTCTTAAATGGTCAAAATCTATTTCATATCCTTTATTAGTTTTCTTTAAAAATTTTGAAAGATTTATAGAACCAAGATTACAAGATTCATAAGGGAGGAGAGGTTGTTCCCCGCAGGGGTTAGTACTTTCAATTTCACCTATAGCGGGAGTTGGATTCCCTCTGTTTAGCCTATCAATAAATACTATGCCGGGTTCTCCATTTTTCCAAGCCATATGCACTATTAGATTAAAAACTTCTTTTGCACTTAATTTACCATCTACTTTCCCCGTTCTTGGATTTAAAAGTTCATAGTCTTTTCCATTTTCAAATGCTTCTATAAACTTATCAGTAATTGCCACGGATATATTAAAATTATTAAGTTTAGTATTCTCTTCTTTACATTTAATGAATTCTAGGATATCAGGGTGGTCCACCCTCAAAATTGCCATATTGGCCCCTCTTCTTGTTCCACCCTGTTTTATCGTTTCTGTAGCTGTGTCAAATACAGTCATAAAAGAAACTGGGCCACTTGATATACCTTTAGTTGTTAGGACTACATCATTTTTAGGTCTGAGTCTTGAGAATGAAAAGCCAGTTCCACCGCCACTTTTGTGGATCAAAGCTGTGTATTTTATTGCGTCAAAGATACTATCAATTGAATCTTCAACAGGCAAAACAAAACATGCAGATAATTGGCCAAGTTCTCTCCCAGCGTTCATCAATGTAGGTGAATTTGGAAGGAACTCAAAATTTGTCATCATTTCATAAAACTCTTTAGTTAATCCGTCAACATCTGCATTTTCGTCATAAAGTAAATCAGCTATTGCGATACTTTTTGATACTCTTAAAAAGAGATCATTTGGAGTTTCTATGACATTTCCTTCTTGATCCTTTTTTAGATATCTCCTTTCTAATACTTTTATCGCATTATCTGACAAATTTAATGGCTCTTCTGCATAATCAGTACTACCACCCTTATCATAATTATAACCCTCAGAAACTGCCATGCTAATATAAATCCCTCCAATTCATATGTTAGTCCAAACTATTTTATTGATTAATTTGTTAATTATAAATCTTTTGGTAAACGATTTTTAAAATTTGATATTGCAAAAATTATTCCATTAAAACTGTTTTGATACATCAAAAATATTTCTAATGTTCGATTTGAATGTTTGTTCTTATATCATTAATTATTTAAATAAATATTATTTTTTTATATTATGCATAAAACAGCAAGCATTGACATTGAAAAAGACATCATAAAAGAGAATTCAATGATAGCAAATGATAATAGTAAACTTCTAAAGAAATATGGAATTAGATCTTATAATGTAATGGGTGCGATAGGCTCTGGAAAAACTTCTCTAATAGAAATTGCCATTGATGCTTTAGTGAAAAAAGGAAAAAACGTTGGCATTATTGCAGGAGATGTAGTTGCTGAGTATGACTCTAATAGATTTAGAAAACACCAATGCCTTGTAATTCCATTAAATACTGGAAAGGAGTGCCATCTGGATGCACACTTGATATCCCATGAACTGGAAGATCTAGAGGAAAGAGGAATTCTCCAAGACCTCGATTATTTTATAATGGAAAATGTGGGAAATTTAATATGCCCTTCAGATTTTACACTAGGTGAAGACAAAAGAATTGTTATTGTCAGTGTAAGTGAGGGAGATGATATAGTATTGAAACATCCAATAATATTCAGGTTTTCAGATGTGTGTATAATCAATAAAATTGATATCGCCGAAGCTGTTGATGCAAGCCCCGAAAAAATGGAAAGGGATTGTCTTTCGCTTAATCCTAAAATAAAAATTATCAAAACATCTGTAAAGAAAAATATAGGGATATC
>CAZVXE010000022.1:0-20423 GCA_964630765.1 uncultured Thermococci archaeon
GGCTAATAACAGATTCAAGTTCTTTGTAAACCCATTGATTCAATTTTTTATACTTGTCTTCATCCTTTTTGAATTCGTAAAGAATAGTGGGTTTTAGGTCAGTGATTACAATCCTTTGTAATAGCTCAAAGATCCCACCTTCTATTATATCAATCCAGCTGAAATCATTTTTATTTTCTTCAAATTTGCCCAATATATACGCAATAATCATTTTATGGCCTTGTTTATCAAGTTCTACTAGATCTAGTGGCCTTATTTTATCGTTCCATCTCTGCATATATGCGGCATCAAAAATTCTTAAGAGTAAAGATTTACGTATCATAAAATCACGACTAATTGGCAAAAATTACTTTTAACACTTCATCAATTTTATAAAGTTTGTTTGAAAGAATTTCTGAATCTTTGTCACTTATTTTTCCTTTCATTTTTAGAACATACAATTTTCTAATAATCTCATTAATCGAATCGAAGGCATTCTTGACGTTTAGGTCATTTCCCATATGCATCTCAAAAGATTTGGACAGTTCATCTAATAGCACATTGACATTTGGAGAGGACTCATTAGAATTATTTTTCATTAATAGATAATTAGCCATATTTACAAAGTCATTAAGTTTTTTTGAACTCCTTTTAAATTTATTAAACGTGAAATTCATTCTTTCACGATATTGAGAATAAATAAGGAAGAATCTAATATCTCGTGTGGAATAGCCTTTATTAATTAGGTCTTCGACATATAGTATATTTCCTTTTCTTTTCGACATTTTTTTTCCATCCACAAATAAATGGTGGCCGTGTAACCAATAAGGGCAAAATTCTACTCCAGAGTAGCTTTCCATAATGGCAATATTATAATCGTGGTGCATTAATCTATTATCGATACCCCCACAACATATATCAACTTGATAACCAAAAGAATTTATGATAATTGCTGGGTCTTGGGCATTCCAAGCTGGCCAGCCCCTACCTATTGAGGCATCCCAGCAAGGGTAAGTCTCATCCTTGCATGAGTGCCATAAAATAAAGTCGCCTAAATTCCATACATTATTTGAATAATTATCCCTCTTGAATCTTATTCTCTTTTCTGGCCATTTAGACATATCTAGTCCATAAAGTTTTCCAAAATCTTTAAAAGTAGTTGGGTCAAAATAAATATCTTCTTTATAGTAATATGCGTGCCCCTTTTCTATCAGTTTTTTTATTATCTTAATCGCATAGTCAACGACCTCAGTAGATCTCACTATATAAGTAGGTGATTTAATGTTAAGAAGTTTTATTTCATCATGAAATATATCCGCTATTTTTTTTGTCAATTCGTTTACAGTTGTTCCCTTGACTCTAGCTTCTTCGATTGCTTTATCTTCAATATCAGTAAAATTCATCAATCTTGTTACATTATATCCCAAATATTCCAGATACCTCTGAAGTATATCTTCAAATATAAAAGTTCTATAATTCCCAATATGTGGTTTTCGGTAAATTGAAGGGCCGCATGTGAACATTTTAATTTCTTTATTATTTCTAGGTTTGAACAATTCGACTTTTTTTGTAAGCGAGTTGTAAATTCTAAAATTCGGATAAGTATCAGTTTTGAAACTAGAATTCATGTTCATATTTAGGATTGAATCAATATAAAAAGTTACCTAAATAATATAATGCAATAAGTGAATTATTCAAAAACTTGAATCTCTTTCGTTTTTTTGACAAATTCTCCGAATTTGCCTTCAAATCTTGTAGCTCTTATGTCTTTATCGTCAATGTAATGGTAATTACCGCCTCTTGGTTTACCAAAGATAATATTATGATATTTAATTCCATGGTCTTTTAACCACTTTACAGTCACTTCTCTTTCTTTTTCAGTTCTTGAAGTAAAAAAAGTTATAATGTGCCCTTCATCATACCATTTATTTATAGTAGATTTCGCATTGGGAATCTCTTTTGCCGATTCCATTCTTTCAGGCTCTTCATTAGGGATATCATCGCATATTACTCCGTCGATATCTATAATAAAGTTTTTTAATCCATCTATTAGTTTAGGGCTTGTTTTTTTACCATTGGGACCAATGTTTTCTCTTAGATAGGTCATTCTTTTCCCCCATACATATAATAAAATTATACTAATACTATTTATAAGTTATTATTATCTAAGATTAGTTAATCTCAAGGTATATACTCTAATTTATAGCTTCAATGTTACAATCATATTTTTGATACTCATAGAATTTAAGTGCAAAGATTAAATGGATTAATTAACTAAGATTTTCGTGTCTTATTTGTGCGTATTTTTTCAATAAGTCCTTTTCTTCAGAAGTTAAACTTTTGGGTATTTCAACTTTTATTTTAACAAGCAAATCTCCAGTTCCAAATCCCCTTAGCTTAGGCATGCCTTTGCCTTTTAATCTCAAAATAGTTTCAGGCTGAGTCCCAGCCGGAACTTTTACATTTGCTTTCCCATCAATCGTAGGCACAGATAAAGAGCACCCTAAAGTGGCTTGAGCTATCCCAATTGATTGGGCATATACTAAATCTGCACCTTCTCTCTTGAATTTATTATGTGGAGTTACCCTAATTTCAACGTACAAATCTCCAGGTGGCCCCCCAGCAGCGCCTGTTTCACCTTCTTGTGTTATCCTAAGAGTACTACCATCTTCAATTCCTTTAGGTATGTCTAGACTAATTGTCTTTTCTCCACGTACACTGCCACTTCCGCTGCATTTAGGGCATTTTTCTACAATAACTTTTCCCCTTCCTCCACAGGTATTACACGCCGTGACTGTTGCAAAAGTGCCAAAAACTGTATCTCTTCTAGCTTGAACTCTACCTGCGCCACCACATGCGGGACAAACTTTAGGCGGTAATCCACCTTTAGACCCTGTTCCTTGGCAATCTGAACATTTTAGTCCTTTGTTCATTTTAAGAGATTTTTTTGTACCGGTATATGCTTCTTCAAGTGTTATAGATATGCCTGTTTTTAGATCTCTTCCTCTCTGTGGCCTGTAAGTTCCACCTCTTTGGCCAGAAGATCCAAAAAATATATCGAATATGGAATCGCCGAAACCTCCTCCGCCAAATCCACCGCCAAAGATGTCTTCCAAATCCGAGAAATGGGTAAAGTTACTCCATTCAAATCCTTCTCGACCAAATTGACTATTTACTCCGGCATGCCCATGTTTATCATAATTAGCTCTTTTATTTTTATCCATAAGAACTTCATAAGCTTCGGAGATCTCTTTAAATTTTTCTTCGGCTGCTTTATCGCCCTTGTTGAGGTCGGGATGATATTTCTTAGCAAGTCGTCTGTATGATTTTTTTACTTCATCGTCTGTAGCATTTTTGTTTATTTCTAGAACTTCGTAGTAGTCTCTTTTAGTCATCCTAAACCCTCAAAAATATAATAAAAAAATAAATTAATCTTTTTTATCTTCGTCTGTTACCTCAAAATCAGCGTCATAGACATTGTCGCCAGCATTAGTGTTGCCTTCGGTTTTTGGTTCTTCGTTTGGCTGCCCTTGAGAACTCTGTGTCTGCTGATAAATCTTAGTGCTTACTTCGTACATTGATTTGGATAATTTCTCAGTTTTCTCATTTATTTCTTGAGAATTATTTCCGTTCATAGCATTTTTTAGTTCTGTGATTAATCCTTCTAATTCAGATTTTTTAGAGGAATCTATTTTATCTGCAAAGTCTTTTATTGCTTTTTCAGTTGTATAGATTACCGTATCTGCCTGATTTCTTGCTTCTACCAATTCTTTCTTTTTTGTATCTTCCTGTGCATTGGCTTCTGCTTCTTTCTTTAGATTTTCAATCTCGCTCTTAGATAAGTTAGCTGATGCTTGTATGGTTATACTCTGTTCTTTTCCAGTTCCTTTGTCTTTGGCTGTAACGTTTAGAATTCCATTTGCATCTATATCAAATGTGACTTCTATTTGAGGTATACCTCTCGGTGCTGGAGGTATGCCACTCAAAGTGAATTTACCAAGGGTATGATTGTCTGCTGCCATTGGCCTTTCTCCTTGGAGTACATGTATCTCTACTGAGGATTGATTATCTGTTGCTGTTGAGAATACTTCGCTTTTCTTTGTAGGTATGGTTGTATTTCTATCAATCAATTTAGTAAATACCCCGCCAAAAGTTTCAATCCCTAAGGACAATGGTGTAACATCTAGAAGAAGTACATCTTTTACTTCACCTTTTAATACTCCACCTTGGATCCCTGCACCAATTGCCACGCACTCGTCAGGATTTATATCTCTTCTTGGCTCTTTTGCAAAGTACTGTTTTACATAATTATATACTTGAGGCATTCTTGTTGATCCACCTACAAGTAGAATAGAATCAATATCTTCTGGCTCTACCTTTGCATCGGTCATTGCTTGTTGAATTGGCTTCATTGTTCTGTCTATGAGATCCTTTGTCATTGCTTCAAATTTTGACCTGGATAAAGATACTTCTAAATGTTTTGGGCCAGATTCATCCGCAGTCAAATATGGTAGATTTATAGAAGTTTCAGCCAATCCGGACAATTCAATCTTTGCCTTCTCCGCAGCTTCTTTTAAGCGTTGCATTGCCATTTTGTCCTTAGTTATATCTTTCCCATACTGCTTTTTATATTCTTCAACTAACCACTCAACTACGCGCTGGTCCCAATCATCTCCACCGAGATGTGTGTCACCATTAGTAGACTTTACTTCAAATACTCCTTCACCTATTTCTAGGATTGAAACATCGAAAGTACCTCCTCCAAGGTCATAAACGAGAACAGTCTGCTCTTCCTGTTTATCAAGTCCGTATGCAAGAGTTGCTGCAGTGGGTTCGTTAATAATTCTTAAAACTTTAAGTCCGGCTATTTCCCCCGCGTCTTTTGTTGCTTTTCTTTGAGAGTCATTAAAGTAAGCAGGTACAGTGATAACTGCTTCCGTAATCTTCTCTCCAAGGTAAGCTTCTGCATCATCTTTCATTTTCTTAAGAATTTTTGCAGAAAGCTCTTCAGGGGTATAGTCCTTTCCCCCAAGTACTATTCTTACTTCTTGAGTGTTTCCAGGCGTAATTGTGTACTGGATAATCTTCTTTTCACTATCAACTTCATCATATCTTCTACCAATGAATCTCTTAACTGAGTAAGCAGTATTTTCAGGATTCGAAACAATCTGATTTTTTGCAACTCTGCCTACTAGCCATTCTCCCTTAGATGAAACTCCTACAACTGATGGTGTAGTTCTTCCACCCTCTGCATTTGGTATTACAAGGGGTTGGCCTTTATCCATTATAGACATACATGAATTTGTTGTTCCTAAATCAATTCCTAATACTTTTCCCATTATAACTCACCTCATTTGATTATAACATTATTATACTAATTATTCCTTTTTAGTTACTTTAACTCTTGATGGTCTTATGACCCTATCATTTAAAATGTATCCCTTTTGAAACTCTTCTATTACTTTGTTATCATCTGTTTCTTCTGAACGAATCGTAGCCAGGGCTTCATGATAAAATGGATCAAATTCTTTCCCTATGCATTCAATCTCACATAATCCATGAGAGCTAAGGACATCCTTAAGATCTTTGTAAATGAGTTCCATTCCTTTCAATACCTCAATCTTATCTAGATTTTTCTTGTCTATTTCGCTATAAGCTTTTATCCCTCTTTCAATGTGATCGAGTACATTTAATATCCCCATGATGATTTCCTGTAACGCATATTTTCTCGTATCGTCTTTTTCTTTTTCCGTTCTTTTTTTAAGATTTTGAAAATCTGCTTCGCTCCGCAATAGTCTGTCATAATGTTCCTTTGACTTTGATTCAGTTTCTGAAAGCTGTTTCTCTAGCTCAGAGATCTTTTTTTCAAGTTCAGTGATTTTGTCTTCATTATTTTCAAGGTTTTCATTCTCATCAGTCATTAAAACACCTATAATTTTTTATAGATTTTATTCTCCCTTGGGAAGCCAAAGCAATTGTCCATATAATTTGCAGCTTTCTCCAGTCTTTCAAAGAGCCTATCAAAATCTCCTCTTATCTCCATCATTGTTCTTGTTAGATTTCCACCTCGGAGAGTATAATTTCTTCCACTTTTTCGTATAAGGCCACACTCAATTAATTTGTTAAGCTGATTAATAACGGCTCCACGAGACATTGAAAGCTCTTCTGCTAATTCGGTACTTGAAATGCCACATCGATAATCTGATTTTTCGACTATTACTCTAAACAATGTAATTGCTGTCTTGTTTACATCTCTCCCCGTAACAATTCCTAGAGATTCACATACCCATTCCATGTATTCTACTGGAGAATCTTCAAATGGCGCGTCTAAATCTCTGACAACTATTCGCATTGGACAGCTTCGTGAAATGGCCACTTAAGTTCACCTAAAGTTAATCTAATCAATCCATTTATAAGATTTTCGGTTTTATACTAGTTTTGTTTAAATGATACTGAACAATAAGTAACTATGACTATTCATATCTAAGCACGGATAAAGGCCTTATTTTTGAGGTATTGTATGCAGGAATAATCGAAGCAATTACTGATACAACTAATGATAGGAAAAATATTCCCCCTAATATCGATAGACTAACTGGGGCCTCACCAATTTGTAAAATTGCAGCAAGCCCAACAAATGCAATATAAAGAATCACTAAAGAAAGAATTCCGCCAATTGCACCTATTGCCAAATTTTCTACTGCAAGATTTTTTAATACGGTAAAGTTACTTGCGCCTATTGCCTTCATAATTCCTATTTCCCTCTTTCGATCAATTATGGAAAGATACATTGTGTTAGAAATAACAATTATTGCAACAAAGAGCGAAAATGAAGCAAGCAAAGATATTGGAATAACTACCTGATCGATTAATCTGTTAACAATTGATAAAACTTCGGAAGATTCAAATACATAATAATCGGGAGAAAACATTGCTTTTACTTTTTTGGATAGTGATGCCGTCTGCCCTTCTTTTGCAATGACATTTAAAGTATATGTATAGATGTCAGGAAAAGTACCACTAAGGGCATTATAAGAAACTAAAATTTCAGCATCTTTATTAAAAGGGCCCGTCTTGATATCTCTAATAATAAATGTCTTTTTATAATCATTTTCTTCGAGAGTTAATGTATCGCCGATTTTTACACCAAATGATTGCGCCAGTCTTTGAGAAATAATTATTCCGTCCAAATCATTTCTACTAAAATATGTAGATTCCTCCCCTAACCCTAGAATGTTAACTTTGATTTTTGAGACAATTAGTATGGATTTCTGTTGATCAGGTGTTAATAGTTTTGCATAATCATTTAGTTTTACTTTATTTACTTCAATTATATTAAATTCTTTATTTGAAGAAGATCTTATTATTTTATCGACCGTTTCAACAGAGGTAAGAATTCCTAAATTAGTTGAAGGTGGGCCCCCTCCTTGAAAACTAGGTTGATAGACTCCAACTATTTTCATATTCAAAGAGTAATCATTGTATTGAAAAGTGACTGTGTCCCCTACATCAAATCCGAAAGTATCTACACATTGAGTAGATATTATAATATTATTCTTACCTATATCTTCTTTCCCGAGGAGTCTTCCTTTAATTGTTCGAAACGTAACGGGACTTATAGGATTGAATTCAAGATTCCTACCTCCTAAATTTACATTTGAACAACTATCTTCTGCTGTTATGCGTTTTTCTTCAGTGAAATCACTAATATATCTTGAGATAGGTTTACCATTGATTTCTTTGATATTTAATGAAAATCCAGAAAATTCGCCTGTCGTTTTATATACAGTTTTTACCTCTTCCATCAATAGAAGTCGTTCTTCCATGAGGGAGATTTTAGAATCAGGTATTCCATTTATTTGGATATCATAATCAGCAAATGATGTGAATGCGTCAGCTACGAAATCTTTCAGACCTTCGCCAGTAGTCATAACTCCCCCCACACTACCTAATCCTATTGATATTGCCAGAAGAGCTGTTGCAACTGTCCAATGATTTCTTTCAATGCTCCTAAGCCCCAACTTTAATGAAACTAGATTAAATGTAGGAAATCTAGAAGCTAATTTAATAATATACCTAGAAACAATTGTGAAAATAAACATTAATAGTATTAATCCATACACTGCTAGGACCAATAATATAGAACGCAAATTTAAGTAGAGTATTCCGCCAAAAACTAAAAAAGAGATAAATACTATCTTGGCGAATCCCCAATCTCTATAAAATGGCTTTTCGCCTTCCATATCTTTGAGTACGATGATTGGCCTGATCTGGCTTCCGATATAAGCTGGAACTATCTGGAATGTCAATACTGAGAACACCCCAACAAGGAATCCATATACTAAGATAAATGGGTCTATGACTAAACGTAAAACTGTATTGAACAAACTTCCAGCTATTAGAACTAATTGAGTTGATATTAAAACTCCTAATACAACGCCTAATAAACTACCACTAATCCCTAAAAATAGCGCCTCAAAGAGAAAGAAATTAATTACTTGGGAGCTTTTAATTCCTACCGCTTTCATGGTTCCTATCTCTCTTTTTCTTTCTTTCATGGATATGAACATTGTTGTAATTATGCCAATCGCGCCTACGAGAAGAGCTATAATGCCTGCAAGACCAAAAAATTGCAAAACAGGTTTTAGTGTTTGAATTGTTGCTTCGTTCTGATCAATATAATTTGTAACATTAATTTTGTATTTATTTCGATCAATTAATTCAGTTTGGATTGATCTCTCGGCATCGAACATCAGAGAATCATTTTCTGTTTTAATGAAGATACTCGATGCATCTTTTTCTTCCAGTTTGAGGAGCTCCATCATTGTCTCGTGTTTTACTATGCCCAAGCCAAAAATATCGGCAACTCCTCCCCCTTCTTTTACTATGCCCACTACTTTAAATTCAGTTCTTCCGTTATCAGAAAGAACTGGAAGGGTATCTCCCACTTTTAATTTAAGATTTTGAGCCAATATGTCATTGACTGCTATATCATAAGGTTCCTTAATTAATGTATTAAATTTTGCACCTTTAGGTTCTATTACTGGAATTTCATCATAAAGAGGGTATTTCCCGAGTTCTATTCCTCTAAGACCCAAAAAAGTCTGGGTTACCCCCTCTTTTTGTATGTCTGTACCTCTAACAGTATCTAGTATATAGGTGTAATCTTGAATTGTGCCGGTATCCTTCAATGATTGTACAAATTCTTCTGTTTCTTTGAAGTCAAATTCCCCCGTCCTAAATCCAACAGCTTCCATATCTAGTCTCAAATCTCCACCAAAGTAGTATTTGACACTGCTTTGAAGAGTATAATCGACAGAATTTCCCATAAGACTGATAGCTACTATTGATGCTATGCTTATGGCAATCGCAAGTAAGGAAAAGAGGGTCCTTTGTTTTCTTCTTAAAAGGGAGGTTATAGCATATTTGGAATATATGCTAATTTTTAAGTTTTCCAACATTTTTCTCCCTTTCCAATCTACCATCTCTTATATAAATAATACGATCGGCAATTTTAGCTACTTCGTCAGAATGTGTAACTAAAAAAATAGTAGAGCCAAAATCATCCCTTAATCTTTGGAATAGATTTAATATTTTTAGTTCAGTCTTAGAATCTAAGTTACCAGTAGGTTCATCACCAAAAAGAATTTTAGGATTATTTATTAATGCTCTTGCGATAGCTACTCTTTGCTGCTCACCGCCACTCATCTCAGTCGGTTTATTATTTCTTCTGTGACTTAGTCCTACTATCTCAAGAAGTTCTTCAGGGTCTTTCTTCTTTCCTTTAACAAAATAGGAAGGCAACATTACATTTTCAATTGCAGTAAGAGTTGAAACAAGATTATAAGCTTGAAAAACAAATCCAATTTTTTTACCTCTAATCTCTGCAAGTTTGCTCTCAGGAAGCCTTGTTATATCAATTCCATCAATTAGTATCTTACCCGAAGTAGGTAAATCTAAACCTCCAAGTATTCCCAAAAGTGTACTCTTACCAGACCCTGAAGGCCCCATTAAAGCCACTATTTCGCCCTTTTCTACAGTAAGGTCTATCCCACGCAAAATAGGAATCTGTGCATTCCCAAGAGTATAGGACTTGTATAGTGCCCTTGCATCAATTACTGGTGGTTCCATTTTTCAATAACCTCTAAAGATTTTGAATTTATTGCTCAGATAGTTCTTTAGAAGACCCTTGTTTTTTTGATTTTCGCTTTTTTCTGTAAAGATAAATTCCACCAACAATTACCGCCAGTAGTACTATTGGAACAATCAAACTAGTTGCAACTTGGGCCCCAGTAGCTTGGGGTATAGCATTTACAGACACAAAGAATTCTTTTTCATCCGAGTGAGTCCCTTGATCATCATTATATGTAACAGTGAGTTTACATTTAACTTCCCCGCTATTAGTTCCAGAATTTAGAGCAAATACCCCATTGGCGTAATCATCTTTTTGAATCTTACCAAGATATGCTTCGCTATCTCCCGTAAAAGGAGATTCTATTTTGAGTTTAACGTTGTCCGCATCAGTTGTTCCAATATTTTCTATTTTCAATGTTAATACAAAAGGTTGATTCTGCATAATTCTTGTGGGGTCAGTTGTCTTTCTACCAAGTTCTAATTGGGGTGTTCCAGTTATTTTTAATCCGAGAACTTCATTTTGTGTGTGTGTAACTCCGAGATTATCTTGGAAAGAGAGGACTAAAGTCATTATATGGTTCTTTGGAGTAACATTTTTTCCAATTGATAAATCATAAGAAGCAACTATATATTCTCCTGTTCTAACATCCTGAAATGTCTTGGTCAATGAAGATGAAACAGGAACTATCTCAGGATCTTGTGTATCCAAAGATACTTTTAACCACTGAAGTCTATTTCCTCCAACATTTTTCAATCTGAGATTAACATTAAATACTGTTCCTGGATCTACAGTTTTACCTTTAACTCCGTTAACGGTGAAATCGTCTACACTCACAAGTGTATCCCCGATAACTTTAATCTCCACCTCTTCGTGGTAATTTCCTCTGTTTGTTTCGATAATTACTGGTATTTTGTAATTTCCATATGCTGCACCACTATCAACATCAATTACGAAAAATGCGCCTTTTGGAATTGTTGTAAGATTTCCAATTACAAACTGGTCAGATTCTTTACTTGAGGCCGAAAAGGGGGAAGAAAGATCTAAATAAACTTTTACAGTTTGAAATTCCAATGAAGTCTCATTGTTAACCGTAATAGTGACTAAATTATTTTCTGTGCCTGCATTGAGAGATGATCCTTGGATTACAATAATATCAAAGTTTTTCTCTGCTGCGGAGACAGAGGTCCCAAATGCTAACAATAACATCCCGATTGTTAAGTAAGTTATTAATTTCATAATATCACGATCCTATACTAAAATACGTATCTTGAGATTTCTATAATTAATCTTTTTATATGTTTTTCGACTACCGGTTAATTAAGATTAAGCATTTAAATAAACAAAATAATTAATTAAAGATTTTAAATATGGAGATAATAAAGGTGAAAATATGGGTGAATTATTTTTTCCTGAACCTTACAAGCATGAACATGAAAAAATATGTGATGTTAATGAATTATATGACCAAAAGCAAACTTTTGGAGAGAAGGCTTCTGATTGGGTTACTTCGAAGATAGGATCTTGGGGATTCATATTTGCGCAATCAGTTATTTTACTAATATGGGTCTCTTTGAATATATCTGCATGGATTAATCAGTGGGACCCCTACCCATTCATATTCTTAAATCTTGTTGTTTCGTTAATGGCATCCTACACCGCACCTGTGATAATGATGAGCCAAAATAGGCAGGATGCGAAAATAAGATTGGAAGCTCACACAGACTATTTGATAAATTTAAAAGCAGAAGAAGAGATTAGGGCAATATTGGATAACCTAAATGCACAAAACAACGCTATCCAAGTAATTTACCAAAAACTATCTTCCCTTGAAGATTCATTTAAAAACAGCAAATAAATCTATTTTGATGTGATGAGTTGAAATATAAAAAATTTAAATCTTTGGGCATAATTTACATATTGACTTTCTTCCTATTTGGAGGATTAAGTAATCTAATACCTGAAAGCTTTATAGAGTGGGGCTATTTGGGCATATTTATTTCGGGCATATTATATGTATTTTCTTTCACCGCCCCTATTGCGACTGCATTAATCTTAATTTTTTCTACTAATAAAAATATCATTCTGCTAGGTTTGATTGCAGGCATTGGTTCTTTGGTGGGAGATATGATAATATTCCATTTTATTAGGATATCCTTTGCTGATGAAATAAAAGAATTATCAAATCACAAATTATCGATTTTTACCTTAAAAAAAATTCCTCAACGATATCAAAAATATTTAGCATATTCTATAGGTGCCTTTTTTATAGCAACGCCACTTCCTGATGAAATTGGGGTTACAATTCTTGCTTCGTCTAAGGAGGTAAAACTAAAACATTTTGGGATTATATCCTATGTACTTAATACAGGCGGTATTTTTTTAATAGTTTTATTACGAAATGTTTTATGAGTGATAATATTAAAAAGTGGCCGCAATTATACAAATACTAAACCTTAACTTTAAAAGGTCTTTATTTGTTTATAGTAAACATGCCAAAACACCTTGTTGTAATAGGTGCTGGAGCTGCTGGGCTACCTGTTGCATCGCAAGTTAGACGAAAAAATAAAGAAATAGAGATAACTGTTATTACTGATCGTGAGTATTTTGCTTACAGCCCCTGCGGCATACCATTTGTAATTTCTGGAATGATAAACTCATTTGAGACCCTTATTCTTAGAGACATAAAGTACTATGAAGAAATGAATATTAGAATCTTAAATAAAACTACAGTAGACAACATTGATTTGGACAATCGTGAAATTTTTTTTGGTGATGAGAAATTAAAATATGATATATTGGTTATAGCCAGCGGTGCAAAACCAATAATACCGCCTGTACAGGGAATAGATCTTGATGGAGTATATTTCTTAAATTCATTAGAGGATGCTTTTAAAATTTCAAATTCATTGAAAAATACAAAATCTCCAACTATTATAGGTGCCGGTGCAATTGGCCTGGAAATGGCACATGCCTTTCTAAAAAAAGGCCTTAAATCAAGAATTATTGAAATGAAAGACCGGGTTCTCCCGAACATGCTAGATAAAGACATGAGCAATATTGTGGAAGACTATTTATCCCCTTTAAACATGAAAATTCACACATCTACAATCGCTTCTTCTATTTTGGGTGAGAAAAAAGTAAGTCATGTAAAGGCCAATGGAAATGAGTTCGAAACAGATTTAGTCCTCGTATCTGTAGGGGTCAGACCAAATGTTGGATTAGCAAAGAACGCAGGCATTGAAACAGGAAGCACGGGGGGAATCGTCACAGATGCTTCGCTAAGGGTAAAAAGAAAAGGTAAATTTGTTAAGAACGTATATGCTTGCGGTAATTGTGTTGAAGTTACAGATATTATTACTCATAAATCTACAATTAGTGCATTGGGATCAACAGCAATCCGTCAAGGTGTGGTAGTGGCAGATAATATCCTAGGGAAAAACTCTGTTTTTGGACCAATATCAAGCCCGAGTATAGCAGTTATTGGTGAATTAGAAGTTGGTACGGTAGGGGTTACAAAAGAAAAGGCACTTGAATATGGAATTGTTCCAATCGAGGGTAATGCTAAAGGATTAACAAGGGCCAAGTATTATCCGAGAGGAGAAGATATCTATGTTAAAATCCTATCAGACAGCGATTACAGGGTCATTGGCGCACAGGTTATCTCAAAAGAAGGGGTTAAAGGAAGAATTGATGCTATGTCCCTTTTAATAGGTAGAAAAACAACTGTTCATCAAGTTGCAACTTCTGAAACTTCCTACGCTCCACCAATTTCAAGTGCTTTAGATCCACTCACAATGGCTGCAAGGAAAATAATCGGTTCTGATTGAATATACCTCATTGAAATTTATATATTTTAAAAATAATCAATTCTTAATTAGATTATATATTTGATTTAAGGAATTCTTAAATATAGATCCAAGATTAAAAATATCATGGGGAAAAGATTTATTATTATTCTTTTTTTGTTAGTGGGCATTCTATTTTTTTCATCGATGTTTATGTCTGAAACACAAAAATTAAACGTACAATTGAAATCAAATTATGAGCTAGAAGATAAAATAACAGAATCTTATACAATCCTTCAAGAAACTAACTCCTCTTTAATTGAAAAAAGATTAGATCTCAACGAGAAAATTCAATATAAAACTAAACTAAGTGAAGAAGAGAAATCTCTTCTTGATATACAAAATAAATTAAATCAAGAAGTTTTTTCTTACAATGTTTATGAATCAAAGGATCCCCGGGATTTTGTTGATGTCAATGATTCTTTAGTTTTAGAGACTTTGAATCAGATTATTACGCCCAATATGGGCAAAGCGGAAAAAGCAAGGGAAATATTCAATTACACGAGAGACGGGATTGTCAAGGACGAAAAACTTATACGAAATGGCAGGATTGATTACTGGAACTATCCAAAAAATATCATTAATAGCAAAAAAGGCCAATACGAAGATAAAATAATTTTACTTATATCTATGCTTAGGGCGGCCGGATTTAAAGAAAATGAAGCTGAAGTAGTTGGGGCAAAAATTAGTTTACTCAATTCAACTTCTTCAGACATATGGGTAGAACTTAAATTAAATGGAAATACCTATTTACTTTTGCCCAGGGAAAATAATAATTTTGATTCATTTACAAAGGAGGACATCTATAAGATATATAGTGTCCAAGAATTATTCAGATTTAATGATAAAACTTTGATGAGGTCATAAATTGGACGGCAAACAGTTTAAGATATTAATTATCATATTAATGGTAGTAGCTTCACTAGCTTTTGCAGGGTATTTACTTAGATATTATCAATATTCGGATAGTTTAAATCAAGAGCAAAATTTAGAAAATACACTTTTTTATTATAATCAAGAAAAATCAAATCTCCAAGATAAAATAAATATTATGGAAACTAGAATTGAAGTTGAAAAGGAGGACATAATTGATCTCCAAACAAAAATATCACAAAGAGAGCAGAGTGTGAGTGACCTAAAAGAGCAGATCAATAATTATGAAAAATTAATAAAATATGACATGACTGTTTTCATAACACCTGATTCGGAGAATATTAAATCTTTCGCAAATAACATTAACACAAATGATCCTGTCCAAATATACAAGTTTGTACGTGATGAAATTAAATATGTAGAAGATTATTTGACTTACGATTATAGATTTGAATATTGGCAATTCCCTGAAGAAACTCTTAGACTAAGAACTGGGGATTGTGAGGATCAGGCTATTTTATTATGCACTTTATTCCGAGCAAAAGGATACGGGCCAGATGATGTAAAAGTCGTATTTGGACTAACATCTGAAAATACCGGCCATGCCTGGGTAGAACTTTTTCATGAAGGAAATTGGGTTGTTTTTGATCCAACAAGTAGTGCGAATGAGTATATTGAAAAGACACGTTACTACTCATTAATCAATGCTAATTATAAAGGTTCTTTTAACGATGTATATTATGAAGTAATGGAGTAGATTAATCGATTACAATCAAGGCATCGACAGCAACTGCGCCTTTTTCATAAACAAATACTGGATTCAAATCAAGTTCTTTTACTTCAGGAAAATCAGATACAAACTTAGATACTTTAAGTATTATATCAACAAGTGCACCTACATCAGAAGGTTTTTCGCCTCTGACTCCACAAAGCATTTGATGAGATCTAATTTCAGAAATCATCTCATGGGCATCTTCTTCTTCTATCGGGACAATTCTAAAGGAAACATCTTTTAATACCTCGACAAAGATACCACCCAGACCAAACATAAGGACATGACCAAATTGATTATCCCTAGAAACTCCTATTATAACTTCCCTTTGTTTTGGCATCATATGTTGGACTATTACTCCACGTATGTCTGCACTGGGATCAAACTTTTTTGAGTTTTCAAGTACTCTTCTATAACCTTCTAGAATATCCTCTGCTTTTGATAGGTTAAGAATTACCGCCCCCGCATCAGTTTTATGTTGGATATCGGGAGATGCAATCTTTAATACTACAGGATACTCAACTTGCCTTGCAATTTTAAGTACTTCTTCTTCAGATGTTGCAATTCCTTCTTTTGGCACTTTAATACCATAAGCTTTCATAATTTCCTTAGCTTCATGTTCCATCAATGAAGTTCTACCTTCAGACTTTACAAACTCCAATATTCTCTTTACGCTCTCTATGTATATCACCTCGGACTATTGCATGATTAACTAAGGCATATGCTGCTCTTGCTGCTCGCTCGGGAGACGGGTAAACTGCTAATCCCCCTTCTTCCAATTTTTTAAGGTATGGGGTAATTATTTCCCCTCCTGCCCCCAAGATAATCATAGGTTTTTCAGAACTCTTTTTAATTTTTAGAACGGTATCAACAGAATCCAAAGACAATGTGGGAACTTGTAGCAACAAAATAACTATAATCAAACCTACGTCTCTATCCTCTAAAAGTGCTTTTAGTCCAACTTCATACCTTTCTTTATCTGCATCACCTACTAAATCCATTGGATTAGAGACAACTACTCTTTCGGGGAACTGTTCTTTTAGTTTCTTTATAGTATCTTCGCCCAGATTAGCAAGCCGGAGCCCATTCATCTCCAATGCGTCTGCGGTCATTACACCTAAACCGCCAGCATTAGTTATTATTGCAACACCATCGCTCTTGGGAAAAATCTGCTTCTCTAAGGCTTTGGCCATATCAAAAAGTTCTTCAAAATTATTTGCCCTTATTATATGGGATTGTTTAAATGCTGAGTCATAGATTATGTCCTCGCCTGCGAGACTTCCAGTGTGACTTGAAGCTGCTTTAGCTCCTGATTTAGTCTTACCTGATTTTAATGCTAGGATAGGGATCTTTTTTGATACCCTCTTTGCTGATTCCATGAATCTCTGGCCACGTCTTATCCCTTCTATGTATAAACAAATTACTTTTGAATTTTCGTCATCACATAAGTAGTCAAGAAGATCTGCTTCATTTACATCTATTTTATTGCCGTAACTTACAACATTAGATATACCAATTCTTTCCTTGCTTGTCCAATCTAAGATAAGTCCTGCAAATGCTCCACTCTGTGAAAGAAATGAAATTTTACCTTTAGTAGGGTAAGAAATTTTATCTTTAGACAAAAAGATTGTATTTACCCCAGAAAAATTATCGTAAATCCCTATACAGTTAGGGCCAATTATCCGAATTCCGTATTTTTTGGATATTTCTAATAATTTATCCTCTCTTTCTTTTTCCCCAATCTCTGAGAATCCCCCAGAGACTATAATTACCCCTTTTACGCCTTTTTTACCACATTCCTCTAAAACATCACTGACAAATGGTGCTGCTATAGCAATAACAGCCATTTCAATTTCGTTGGGCACATCAAGTATGCTTTTATAACTAGGTTTACCAAAAATAATTTTTTGTTTTATGTTGATTGGATACAATTCTCCGGGAAAATCTTCAGTAAGATTCTTCATTATTTCATAGCCCACGCTTCCAACTGTATCTGAAGCACCTATGACCGCTATAGAAGAAGGATTAAAAAAGAAACTTAAATCTGCCATACTCTCACATACTACTTTGAGAGTTATTAATTTAAATATATTGTGTAATAAACCTATAATGCCATCAATTCATCTTTTACTATAGACCTAGTTCTTCCAACTGTTTCTGGATCAATAGTATCACCAAAAATATCCACAAATATTCTATAATAAAAAAGCTCTTCTTTGGACCTCAAAATTAATTTATCGCCTATATTCTTTTCATTATTGAATTCATCATCTGAAATCTCTTTTTCGGAATAATTTGCCATTATATCTTTTGACCCAGCTCCATGAGAGAATTTCTCTTTTGGCCTCTGAATAATACTATGGGGCAACATGTTCTTGAAGGCTTCTCTTAAGATGTATTTCTCAATTCTTTTTTGATTATTATGTAATTTCCAATTTACAGGTACCCTTAATGAAGTTTCTATAAAATCCTTATCCAAAAATGGCACTCTTGCTTCTATTCCAAATGCCATAGTCATCCTGTCTGCACGTTGAAGATTAGTATTATGTAAATTAGATATTAAATTAAACAATTCATTATGAAAATCTAAAGGATTATATATTTGTGACAAATATTTATAGCCCCCGAACAATTCATCTGCTCCTTCCCCCGTCAATATGACTTTTACATATTTTGATGCCAATCTTGCAAGAAAATAATTTGGTACTGCACTCCTAATTAAAGCGGCATCGAAAGATTCTAAGTGTTTTATAACTGAAGGTAGTGCATCAAGGATATCTTCGGCATCGTATGCATAAGTATGGTGATTAGTATCCAAATGTTTTGAAACTAGTGATGATAGTTCTAAATCTTTGCATTCGGCTGTTCCAACTGCAAATGTATCCAAAGGGTATTTTTGTTCTCTTGCTAATGCTGCGATAATACTACTATCAAGCCCTCCGCTTAAGGCGACACCTAAAGGAATATCTTTATCGACAATTAGTCTCAAATTAACTGCTTTTTTTAGAGCTTCTTTTATTTCGATTAATCCTTCTTTTGAGACTAGATTTGTTTCCAAATTTGGTTTTATTAAATTAGAAAAGTCATAATATCTCTTAAATCCAAATTCAGAATGCCAATAAGATCCACTTGGGAATTCAATTATTCTCCCTTCAATATCGGAAAGCGCTTTGATTTCCGAAGCGAAATAAATGATTCCGTTATTTTCTAAATAGTATAATGGTTTAATGCCAATCGGATCTCTTGCTAAGAACAAATTATTTTTGTTTATTATAGCAAATGAAAACATTCCATTAAATTTACTTATAATATCTGGGCCAAATTTTAGATACAATCTTAATATTGTCTCAGTATCAGAATTTGTAGAAAATTCTTCATTTAATAAAGAACGGAGATCCTGATGATTGTAAATTTCTCCATTAAATACTATTAAATGGCCATTATATTCCATTGGTTGTATTCCAGAATCAACATCTATTATGGCAAGTCTACAATGCCCATACACACCCAGTTCAGATTTAATTATATTGTTATCATCCGGACCTCTGTGAAGTATCTTAGATAATCCTTTTGATACATTAGTCATATCTTGGCTAGGAAAGCTGCCAATAAAACCACACACAATATTACCCCCTAAAAAGTAAAAAATTAGAAATTGAAATTTTTACTTAATTTATCGTATACACTTAAAATTTTTTAGCCGTTTAAATAATTAACTCTTTAACAAAATATAATAGTAAATTAAAAAAATTAGAGTAAAATATCTACTGATTAGATTTAAGAATTTCTTCTATTTTTTCTTTTAATATTTTATTTATTAGACTTCCATCAACTTTTCCTCTGAATTCTTTCATGCATATGCCCATTAATGGAGAAATGGCACGATCCCCTTTTTCTACTATAAAATCTCTTTTCTCGATTATTATCTTTTCAATTGCCGATTCAACATCAAAAGAACTGTTCTCTGAGGAAAACTCTGACAGAACTGTTTCAATATCTTCGCCTTTGGATACTCTCTTCAAGACCTCTTCTATACCTTCTTTTGCAATTATTCCTTTTGATACTTTTTCAAAAAGCAAGTATAGAGTTTCGTCGTCGGTTACATATCCTTCTTCTTTTTCTAAATTTTTAGAAAGATCTATAGCCTTAATAAAAATAGTAGATTTTATATCAAGGGTAGTTGATACTTTTTCGAAAAGTTCTGGATTTTCAAAAACGATTCTTTCTGCTTCTTCCTTCTTAAGCCCGTATTTAGAAATGAATCCCTTTACCTTTTCATCGAAAGTTTCAGGTAGATTTTGTTTAATATTATCTATTAGTTTTGTATCGACAGTAAATGGTAGAATGTCAGTTTCAGGATACATTCTTGCTCTACCGGGTAGTGGTCTTGAATATTTAGAATTACCATCATCCAAGGCATCTCTAGTTTCATTCGGTACTCCAGAAAAAGCTTTTTTACATCTTTCAAATATTTCTTCTAAGGCCTTATGGCAAATGTTCTCTTTCCCAGTAATTATAACAAAAGAATCTAGTTCATTTATTTTCAATTTAGTTTTTATCTTGTTAACTTCATCAACAGTAATCCCGTAGTTTGGAAGCTCATCTATATGGAATAATCCAGATAATCCGTATGTTTTCGCATGGTCAGCTAGTTCAGTTCCAAACCTTCTCCCTTTTTGAACCTCTTTTCCAAGTATGCCTTTGAAATTTTTCAATTTAATTCCATAGACGGCACCGTTCTTTTTAATTGAACTTGCAATAATTTTAGATGAAGTATTAGAAAATATATCTGTCAATTCAATAATTTTTAATTCAAGGT
>CAZVXE010000023.1:0-13307 GCA_964630765.1 uncultured Thermococci archaeon
AAAAAAGTGCGGGGGATGGGATTCGAACCCACGAATACCTACGTAACAGGACCCTCAATCCTGCGCCTTTGGCCATGCTCGGCAACCCCCGCGCTTCAAATGGTTTCAACGAGATTTTTTAAATCGTCCAATTTTGTGGACAGCATGTCCAAAGCTTTCGAAACTAGATCATTAACATTCATATTCTCATATGATTCAACAAAGAATATGAATGCGTCATTTTCATAAGATATTTTAATTACGTTTTGCTCACAGGCTTCTTCGCAAGCCCTACACATAGTGCATTCATAAATATCTTTTACTTTAATTTGATCTTTTTCTTTGTAAAGAATCTCTTTAGGGCACTTAGGAACACATTCTTCACAAAAGTCACATTTATCTAAATTAAATTCAATTTTAGGAACATATTTGTATGCGGCGTTAGCTATTTGCCATTTAGCATGATCCTCTGCAGTTCCAATTCTAGCAACTGCGTCAAACTTTAATTCCTGGCCTTCCCCAAGTTTAGTAATTGGTATATCTTCAAGCATTGGATAAATATCTGAATCCCCAGATACCAAATCCTTTGAGTAAACAGTACATGGCCCCGATTTTTCAAGAGATAAAGTAACTGAACATTTTTCACATCCTTCTTTACATCCACATTCCTCAGGAGTTATGTAAATCTCGGATGCATTGTTTAAAGGAATTAAACCAACCCTATGTGCTATTATTTCATCAAAAACTGGAGAATTATTTTTATAAAATTTAAGATAGTCAACGGCCATAGAGGGCATTTCTGAAATAAATATACGCCTCAATGCATTAACTAATGGTACAGAAACTCCTCTGACCAAAAATCTTAATTCTCTATCGTCTTTTTTGAAAATTTCTATTTCCATTATACTCTTCTACCTCTCTTGCCCCCTTTGGCCCTTGTACCATCATGAGGTATAGGTGTAGCATCCTCGATTTTACCAATTCTTAATCCTGCCCTAGTAAGTGCTCTAATTGTTGCTTGCGCCCCCCTTCCTGGGGTCTTTGCCTTGTTTCCTCCTGGAGCCCTAACCTTAATATGAACAGCTACTACGCCCTTCTCTATAGCCTCTTCGGCTGCCTTTGCCGCTGCTTTCATTGCAGCATAAGGGGATGATTCATCTTTTCCAGTTTTTACTATCATACCACCTGAAACTCTGCTTATAGTTTCAGCACCTGTTAAATCGGTGATGTGAATAAGAGTATTATTATAGGAAGCGTATATATGGGCTACTCCCCATCTTCCTCCTTCTTTTGGCATTAATTACCCTCCTCAATTACTGTTTTTTTCGGAACTTCTGGATGACTTGGATCATTTAATGACGATCTAACAGCATATCCAATTGAATTCTCAATTGCTTTAGGAACTAAATAGCTTGGGATTGATACTTTGGCACCGTTTAGCATAATGTGTTTATGAACTATAAACTGTCTTGCCTGTTTTGGTGTTTTTGCTAGTCCTTTCCTTAATACAAGTGATTGTAGTCTTCTGTCAAGAATATCTTCTAAAGACAATGTCAATACTTCTTCTAATGTTGACTCTTCTTTCAATATTCCATACTTCTGAAGCATTGTTATAAGGTCAGTAGTCTGCCTTTTTGATGCTTCGTCATGGCTAGCCAATAGTGCTCTTGCCTGCCTTCTTACATTTCTAAGAAAACTCAAAGCTTTCCATATCTCTTTTTTATTGGCAAGTCCGTATTTTTTCATCAATACGTTTTCAGAGTCAATTCTATCTTTTTGCCATGGATGTGATGGTTTATCATATTTACGTCTGATTTTTTTTGGATCTCCCACTTAAATCACCTTGTAGCTTTCTTTCTCTGGACGCCTAATGAGGTTCCTTTTCTAAAAGAGGATTTTGTTCTTTGCCCCCTTACAGGAAGTCCAAGTTGGTGCCTGACACCCTTGTAACTCTTCATCTTCTTCATCCTGTTTAGATCTTCCCTCAATGACATTAATAATTTTGGCCCAACGACATGAACATTCTCGCCGGTCTCATAATCCTTTCTCCTATTAACAAGCCATACAGGGATACCATTATTTATAGGATTCTCAATTATCGTCTCAATTATCTTTATTTTTTCTGGTGGTATATTTCCTACCTTAGTCTTGGGAGATATACCTGCCACTTGGGCTACAGCCCTGGCCATAACTGGTCCGACACCTCTTATTTTCAATACGCCAACTTCAAAGATGTCGTTTCCCATTATGTTTGTACCTAGTACACGAACAATACCTTTTACTTCTTCATCCATATAATCACCATAGCGCCGGGGATGGGATTTGAACCCATGCACTCCAGAGGAGAACGGGCTTTCCAGGCCCGCGCCGTACCAAGCTCAGCAACCCCGGCTATGAAGCAAATATAACATTATATCCATATTTCTTCTTTATATTCACCTTTTCAAAGCTTTTTTCTAATCTCTCTTTTATAATATTTACGCCTTTTCGTATTACAAGTTGTAGATTTCCACCTTCATATAAATGTTTTGGTGCTTCATCTATCATAAGCCCGACTAAGTCCATCCCCGATGATACCGGTGGATTTGTCAATATAATATTAAACTTATCAAGGTCTTCATAAAGGTTTCCTTGACTTACCGATGCGTTTTTTATATTATTGAGCTTTATATTCCTTTTTGTGAGATAGACGGCCCTTTTATTTATGTCCCTCATATGAACTTCCGAAACATAAGAGGATGCTACAATCCCTATTACTCCATACCCACATCCCATATCAAGTACTTTGTGACTTTTGTCCAAGTCCATTAGTTCGCATAATGCCATAGTCCCCTTATCTACTTTCTTTGAAGAAAATACGCCTGGTGCTATGTCAAATTGATACATTTTTCCCAGTATAGTCTCTGAAATCCTTGCTATTTTCAATGGTGCTGTGACATCTTCAGAGTAATAGTGAGACATTAATTCCACGTCCTTGGATATGTTCCTGTTTCCATGAGTACTGTTAACGATTTTGCAACAATGTCTTTGTCTTTTTTTAATATCTCTTCTGAATTCATTTCGGCTTCTGAAACTGCAACAGCTTCATTTTTAAGCGTCATTATAGCGACTGTATCTCCTTTTGAGATACCACTTTGTAGCTTAGATACCCCAGGAGCAGTAAGCATTGAACCTTGACATAGTGCTTCCACTGCAGTATCCTTAATCCATATCTTCTTTAATGGCCCAAGTACACTTTCATAAGGCACTATATACTTCTTCAGGATGTCCTCGTTGTTTTCTTCTATGGAGAAAACTTTTGCATCTAGAAGATCTTGGAGTCTTATTGTAGATTCCTCCCCAAATACTCCAGTTTTAGTTCTTCTGAGTTCTTCCATGCTTGCACCACACCCCAATGAGAGCCCCATGTCATAACAAAGCTTTCTTATGTAAGTTCCAGCGTCACAGCCAACTCTCATAAGCACGTCTTTGTTTTCTATCTCAATTGGTGTTAAGTAATGAATTTTCCTAGTTCTAACCCTTCTTTTAACGGCACTTTTAACGGGTGGTTTCTGATATAGAACCCCCTCGTATTCTTTTAATACCCTCATAAGATCATTTTTTGGAACATCCTTTTGAAGATGAAGTGTGCAAACATATTCCTTATTAGATGTCATTAAAAGTTTTACAAGTTTTGTTGCCTTCCCAAGTGTCACAGGTAATACTCCTGAAACGTTAGGATCAAGTGTTCCTGAATGACCAGCTTTGGATATGCCAAGAATTTTCTTTACCCAAGAAGTAACCTCATGAGAGGTGGGCCCTCTAGGTTTATCTATATTGACAATCCCCTTTTGCAAAAGTTCATTTAAATTTCGGTCTTCTGGTTTTTTCCCATACCTAGAACTTGTCTTGTCCTTTGATTTGTATAATATGTCTCCATCGGACCCGTTCAACTGTACCCCTCTACCTTGGCCTTTTGTATGGCCTCCTTAAGGGTATCGTCAGATGCGCCTTTTTCAACATTAATTTTTACGTCCCAAGGCTCAAGATGTTTTATGTTGCATCTTCTCCTCTTAACGCCTGTTAACTCCTTTGGTCCGGAAACAACAACAAAGTTTTTGTTTACGACTTCCACAATAACGCAGTTCTTATCTGCTTCTCTTCCTAAAAGTTTTGTACAAACTCTTCCTACTTCCATTGCCATTAAGTCACCTCCAATTTATACCCGGTCGCCCTTTGGTACCGGTGATATGTTATTTATGGCTGCAATTATGATCTGGCTTACCCCTTCAGCATTCAGTCTGAGCGAGTTAATCACAAGATCATATGAAGCCAGATTAGATATATCCACATTATAAATCTTTTGATATCTATTTATTTCACTTTTTTCTCTTTTTTCTGTATCTTTAAAGACCACATCATAAGCGAGATTCTCTCTTTGAGATATTCGTCTTACCCTCTCCTCAAAAGGAGCGGTAATCCATACACTCAAATCAGGGACAATCATAAATCTTGCCATTCTCCCTTCGAGGATTATATCATCCTTATTTCCTAATTCCTTCTGTCTTCGGTCTACTTCAATGTCAATTGAGTGATCTTTCTCAGCTAATCTAGAAAAATCCCCGAGAGACATACCTCTTTCTTTGGCAAAATTCCTAAAAATATCTCCAGTGTAGATGTGCGCATATCGAAGTTCCGTTGAAACAATTTTTGCTACAGTTGTTTTCCCACTACCTGGAGGTCCTCCGATAGTCACACGCATTAAAGTTGTCCTCTTACATCCTTTTTAATTAGATCACTTGTACACGCAGGACAGAGAACTCCTCCAAATTTCCTCTCTGGTCTCTTTTTAGTTTTTGGTAATCTTCTCATTTCGTAAGATCTCAAACCTCGTGGCACTCCACCAAGAATAGCTCCACACTCACCGCAATGAGGTGTTCCAGTTCTCTTTTCTCTGTAATGTGTTACTACTTTTCCAGAGGGTGTTCTCACTTTTTTTCTTTTTAAAGATCTTGATCTATACATCGGTCTCGGCATAATTTCTCACCTCTAAGCCATTCCCATTATCTTTCTAAGTATATTTGATACTACTGAACTTGTAAATATATACCATCCAAGCCAGCCTAGCCAATCACCAGTCTGTAATCCAGCTGGACTACTCCTGTGAAACAGCTGCACAAGAAGTGTATCAAAAGGTAGTTTTACAACTACAGGATCCACAATATCCGCAGCAGGAGATTGTCTAAGCCATGAAAAGAAGATAAATATCGGTATCATAGTTATGTACAGGGGTTTAAATGACATTGACATTAGTTTCTTTTGCATTTCGTCAATTCTACCTTTCCTTTTTTGAAGCTTTTTTATTCTGTTCTTATCGTTTGACTTTTGTGCATTAAGCATTTCTTTCTGGAATGCGGTAGTTTCTTCCCTCATCATTTTGAGTTCCTTTTGGTCTACAAGAAGCGCCTGAACTACTGTTAGGGTAGTTCCTATTACTATGGCTACCCCTAAGATGGCGTACATTGAACCATAGGCAAATAGCCATCCAAATGCTATGTCCAACGCCTTATATATGGGTTCTAATATGGCATCATATATACTCATTATTTCCACCTACCCTAAAAATTGCCTGAATGCAGGCATCATTTCACCCATTTGCTCCTTTGCTAGTTCCTCGTACATTCTATAGACTATCCCGACTGTTAAAAGAATTCCTGTACCAGTACCAAGAGCGCCTGTGAAATCAGCAAATGCTGCAAGAAGTCCAACAAATATTCCCCCCATTAAAGTAATTGGTGGGATATATCGGTCAAGAACTTTTTCCAATATCCTGATGTCCCGTCTAAATCCAGGTATTTGCATTCCTGAGCCCTGAAGTTTTTTAGCGACCTCTCTTGGCCCCATACCAGTTAAATCAATCCAAAGAACTGCAAACATAGCACATAGCCCGATAAATATTGGCAAATATATTAATGCCCTCAATGGTTCATTGATTAAGATTTCAATGCTTTGTGGGGGAGTCAGATAATAAATTAATCCGCTCTTTGGGCCCCCGTATTCATTAAATGTTCCAAGCCAATTGATTCCTCTGCTAGTTAAAATTCTAGCAAATAGCTGAACATTTGCAAATAATGCTGCTGCAAGAATGACTGGGATATTTGAAGCATATAAGAACTTTATTGGATATCTCCCTCTTGCTCCCCGGAACTTACCATAAGATAAAGGTATTTCTAATCTCATACCCTCAGCATATACTACAATTGCGAATACAACTAACGTGAAGAACACTTGGGTTATATCTGGGAGAAGACCTCCTCTAATCCAAACAGGCTGCCCATCTATAAACGACTTTATAAATGCAGGTATGGCCCCGATAAACTCATCAGGATTTATCGGTGACTTGGCAAAACTGAATGCCTCCCATAATATTCTCTGAGAAACATTTGCGGCTATGAATAAAGAAATACCAGAACCAAATCCCCACTTTGTGACAACTTCGTCCATCATTAATACTAAAAGTCCACCTATCGCAAGTTGTACTACCATAAATCCTATCAAAAAGGAACTCTCAGGCCTGCCAAATGCGCCCCCTAATATCCATATTGCGGCTTCAAAAAAACATAGAAAAATTGCTAGAATCTTTTGGGTACCCTGGAAAGTTGCCTTTCCTTTAGGTGTTGAAAGGTCAAATTTTATAATCTCTGACCCTGCTAGTAATTGCATTATAATTCCTGCGGTAACAACTGGCCCTATACCTAAGGTTAGAATTGAGCCGTTTTCTCCTGCCATAATGGCCCTAAGGCCTGCAAAATAATCAATCTGGCTACCAGTTATCCCATAGACAGGTACCTCAGCAAGTATGAAGTAGATGAATAACATCAATCCACTCCAGATGAGCCTCTTCTTTAGATTAATACGCTTTATAGGTAATGTAACCTCAGGTAAGAACCTAAATATACTTTGCTGAAATCCTTCAATGGCCGCCATTAATTGTCACCTGTAATTACAGCTTCTCCTCCGGCAGATAAGATTTTTTCCTCTGCCTTTTTAGAGAATTCGTTTGCTGTTATAACATAAACTCCTTTTACGTTTCCTTTTCCACATACTTTTTTAACGCCTAGTTTTGAAACATCAACGTATATTTTTCCATCCTTCTTTTCAGCAATGTTCTTATCAATTAAAGAGTTGAGCTTTTCTTCGATAGCTCCAACATTTATGAATGATGGATCTTTTCTTAAATAAGAATCTCTAGAAAATCCATAGGCTCCGATGTGACCAGGCATTGTAATTATCGTTCTTGTCCATTTTGTTTTCTTTTTCTTACCGCTCCCAGCAAGTCCTCTTCCACCTCTATGACCTGCGCCTCTTCTTTTCTTAGAGCAGCCACCGCCACATGTTCTAAATCCTCTCATTTTTGTACTCTTCTTTTTTACTCTGATCATCTTAAAACACCTAAATCATTTTTTGGATAAGGCCGTTGATTTCTATATCTCTTGGGCCTAAAGTTCCACCTAAGGCATATGGTTTCTTTGTTGCTTCATATCCCCTATGAGGTGGATGGAGTCTGAATACCTTTTTCAAATCAAGGTCAGAAAGCTCATTTTTAAACTCTAAGAAATCTTTACAAAAAGTTTCTAAGTCTTTTCCAGTCTTTTCCTTAACATACTCCTCAGTTATTCTAACATCCCCTTCTAACCTTCCCCACTTGACTATGAGTTTGGATAGAGTGGTGGTGTCTATAGGTCCGTATGTGACGTAATCTTTTACTTTTTGTAGCATTCCTAAAAAAGACTCTCTATCGTCTATTATAACGCAGTGATTTGACTTAGTTAAATTAAGCATTTTTAGGGTATCTTTTATGTCGTTTCTTACATCGACCCTTCCTCTTACTCGTATAACAGCTAATCTGTTCATAATCTCACCTAATTAGTATTTCCTGTGACAATACCTATGACCTTAATGTCTCTCTCTTGTGCACTCATTGTGTTTGTTTGGTAAAGCGCGTCCATTACTGCATTCGCAAAGTTAACTGTTGTCTGTGTTTGGCCATCGGTTTTTGACCATACATCTTTTATTCCTGCAAGGGATAAGATTTTCTTACCGACCCCACCTACTGCAAGGCCCAAACCGTTTGGAGCTGGCATTAAAGTTACAGTGACACTACTTGCCTTACCAGTTACTCTAAATGGAACTGTGTGAGCTGTACCACATTTGCATTCCCAACTGCCACATCCTCTCTTCACTTGGATAACATTAAGTTTGGCATTATTGATTGCTTTTCTAATTGCAGGCCCGACTTCTTTTGCTTTGGCCTTACCAATCCCAACATAACCATTTCTGTTACCTATAACAACCATTACTGAAAATCTGACTTTTCTTCCAGAGTCAGTCATTCTCTGAACCATATTAATGTTAAGGACTTCTTGATTATTCTGATCAGTAACTTCTGGTAGTAATACATCTACTATCTCAGGCTCCATTATTCTAAGGCCCTTATTTAATATTTGTGAAATATCAGTAATTTCTCCGTTTGCTACCATTCTGCCAAGTTTTGTCTTGGGGGTCCACCTATTTCCCATAGATTTTCTTTCTTCCTCAAGCCTTTTCTTCTCAGCAATAGATAGTTTTTTTATAACTTCTTCTTCAGAGGTTGTATCTTTAATAACGACATCTTCAGCAATTTCATCTTCCAGGGGAGTTTCTTCCAATGCATCTTCTTCGGGGATGTCTTCAACTATTTCACTTGGTTCTTCAATTATCTCTTTGGCCTCAAGGGTCTCTAATGGCTCTTCCTTTACTTCCTCAACAGGTTCTTCGATGATTTCTTTTTTCTTTCTTGGCATTACATACACCTCATAGTTTGTCTATTTTAGTTTTAATCTCTTCAAACATCCCTGGTATTTTTGAAGGATCAGTCTTATTCTTTAAATAATTAGAAAATATCTTCTCTTTTAAAGATCCGTCAAGACCTTCATAATATGAGGAGATGTCCTCTCCCTTTACTCTGTTTTCTGGAGGGAATATACTTTCATCTACATTAACGTTACATCCTGCGTCAACAAATCCTTTCAAAGCTGCGTAGTTCCTTCCACCTTTTATGGACCTTTGAAGGCCTATATCAAGTATAAATTCATCTGCAATCTTTTTAGCCCTTTTACCACAAAGGTATCCTGTAAGATATGCTGCTGGTGTGTTACCGCAGTGGAAGTTCCACCCCATATCTCTTAATTCCTTTGAAAAGGCTGTTGTGAGCGTCTTATCGCCTTCAAATGTAGAACTTACAATTTGGATTAATATATTATTTAGTGATTTTCTTATTACGACCCTATTCTTTCCAGATTTGACTAAGGCAAGCCTTCTCCTATAGTTAGTCTTACCATCTCTTCTTCTCTTAAAAGGTACTCTTGATCTTGGTCCAGTTGCCATTGCTTCACCTCTTCCTCTTTTCTGATACAAGGCCGTGTTCTTTTATGTAATTACTCATGTAAGAAACACTTCTAAAAGCTCCACCTTTAGCCATCCTATAAAGTTTTCTGTATGAACCTTTGTCAATATTTTTGGATTCTCTTAATTCAATTAAAGTCCTTCTTAATGGCCTTATTGTATTAATCCATCTTCTCTTCTTAGGATATCTCGCAGTGGCTTTTCCTTTTCGGGAACCAAATCCACTCATTCTTCCTTTCTTTCTTTTGACGTGTCTCTCTCTTGCCCTGTGTCTTGATATGCCTGCTTCCTGTTTCTTCTTAATCTTGCCGCTATCGATTAATTTTCTGACATCTTCTCTGGTAATTGCCATAGAAATCTCAGGTGCACTGTTGCCGTCAATCCAAACCCTACCTTCACCGCATTTTAATAACTGTGATGCAAGTCTTTTCTGAACTTTTAGATCCATGTGCTCATTCCTCCACCAATATGCCGGCATCTTCTGCCTTTCTCACTATATCAGACCTTATGTCGCTATCAATGCTAAGTGGAACTATTAATTTCTGGATATAATCTTTAATATGTTCAATAGCGTCGAACTCTTCTACTGAGGTAACTTTTACATGGGTCAATGATGGATTTGCTATTTTAAGATTAGATTTAGCAGCTTTTTTGACTATCTCAATCTTCTTTTTGTTTCCAACAGCCGCATTAATTCTAATTATTACATTCTCTAGACCATCAACTTGTCCTGGATTTGAAATCATGACCTCTTCCAAGCCAGATGCGTGTCTGCCTCTGACTTCTTTTGGTCCCCTATATCCAACTGAAACTAGAGGTTGCTTTCCACTTCTTTTCATTCTCATCTTGTTATCTTTACCTCTAGGTTTTCTCCATTTAGGATCATTTTTAAAGGAGATATGTTTCCATGTTTCAGTTCTTAGAAATTTTGGCCTCTTGCTATTAAGCTTTTTTCTAACTCTTAATAATCGTAAACTCATTTTATCTCACCTATATTGGGACTCCGTCCCTTTCAAATAAATAAATACCATCCTGAAATACTCTTGGGTCTCTCTTTCTTACCCTTGTAGCAAGCTCTATATTGGCTGCAGTTTGACCAACTTCTTCTAAGTTAATACCATTTACAGTAACAAATTCACCGGAAACTTTTACCGCCACATTACCAAAAATATTTGCTTTTCTAGGGCTCTTTTCGCCAAGGAAATTTGAAATCACGAGCTGTTTACCATCTAATTTAACGTTCATTGGAAAATGTGCATATATAATTTTCATCTTATACTCAAATCCTTCTGAAACTCCTTTTATCATATTCCTTAGATGCGAACTGATGGTACCTATCATAGCCTTTTCTTTCTTGTATGCGTGAAGCATTGCTACTCTAATACGTTTATCGTCTTCTATCTTCTCCATTTTAAGGTTCTTTAAGTGAAAATCTCTCTCCAACTTACCTTTTGGCCCTTCTACACTAACTCTTGCCCCATCTATTGTAACTTTTACAGATTCTGGGATATCAATAAACCATTCGACATGTTGTACCATAAACATCACCTAGTAAACATAAGCTAACAGAATGCCTCCAATGTTTTGCTCTTTGGCCTTCTTGTGGGACATTACTCCATTTGGAGTTGACATTATTAATATTCCAAACTCCTTTGCTGGGAGATATCTCATTTCCCAATTCTCAAGTTCATGATTCTTTGCGGGGGTTCTTGGTTTTATAACTCCGCACTTATTTATAGCCCCCATTAATTCAACTTTAAATAGGCCGTTCTTACCATCGTCTATAAATTCAAATGCTCCTATGTATCCCCATTTCTGCATAATTCTCAAGATGTTACCCATGAGTTTTGATGCTGGGATAATGCAATCGGGCTTTCTAGCATTTTCATAATTATAAATATTTGAAAGTGCGTCGGCCAAAGGATCTATTTTCATCTTTAATCACCTAATGATATTTTTTGAAGCCAATTTTTCTGGCAACTTCTCTAAAGCAACGCCTGCAGACCATGAGGTTATATCTACGAATAACTGCACGGTGTGTGCCACAGCGTCTGCATGTTCTTGAGCCTACTCCAAACTTTTTATTCATATAATGTTCACCCCAAACTCCTGTTTAGCGAACAGTATCCCTTCTTCTTTGGTCAACTGATGCTTTATGGGTACGTGGCTCTTTTTAATTCTTCTCTCTTTAACTCTAAATCCTCTCTTTTGAAGATTAACACAGACATCCATCCCGAAGATTCCTACTTCAGGGTCATATTGAACATCAGGAAGATCTATGTGTTCTTTTATGCCAAAAGAGAAATTACCGCGATTATCAAAACTTCTTTCCTTTAGATTAAATTCCACTGCTTCAAGTGTTCTCATAAGGAATTTACTAGCTTTTTCCCTTCTAAGAGTAACAGAAACTGCAATAGGTTCACTTTTCCTAATTGCAAATTCTTTATTGGTTTGTCTGGCATTATTCCTAATAGGTGCCTGACCAGTAAGAAATTCAAGAAGTGCCCTAGCTTTTTCTAGTTTTTCTCCTGATTCCCCTACCCCCATATTGACAGTTACTTTTGATAGGTATGGTTTTCTCATAGGATTTTCCCAATTTTTTAGTATCTCTTCCATGTTTGCCAGCCTCACTCAAGTTTAATTATGGGAGAATCTTTTCCAACGACAAGCACATAATCTTTCAATGTCTGAAACTTGTCATTTCCTGATTCTAATATTACTGCATCTTTATATATCCCAAATGGAGTTATCTTTGAAATCTTACCTATCCTTGAAACGTTTTTACCTTTAATGACTAGTCCGATGTAACCTTCTTTAAATTCAAGTGAATCTACAATCTTCATATCTGGAACTTTCATTACTAATGTTGAAGATGTTTTATAACCTTCTTCAGATAATAAGTTCGTTCCATCATGGAGATTCAATTGAACTTTTTTTCCTGTAAGCATTGTCTTATTAATCAATTTAAAGAGCTTGGTATTCTTTTCAGACTCATCTATCTTAAGAAGATTTACGGACCCTTTTTTGTCGAATAATACTCGGAAATATTCCTTTGTTTTAGGAATTTCTATAACGTCCATAATACCTACCGGAAAGCTGGAATCTTTTATTGGCCTTCCGTTTACAAGAACATCACCATTATGTAGGATAAAGTTTACCTCTTTCCTATTTGTGGCATGCCCAAGATAATCCCTAAGTAAGATTGTAATCGGAATTGACACCTCTTTAGAATGAGGGCCTGGAATAGGTTTTACAGTCCATTCCTTGACTTTTCTCTCGATTCTCCAATTTTTTGGAGCAAATAATCTTTTTAATGATCTTCTCTGTCCTTTTCTCCCCACGTTACCACCTTACTCTCCCTTTCTCCCAATAGCTTTATCTCTCATCTCATCCTTTCTGTCAACATCAATAATCTCTAAATTTGAAGGGTGTATAGGATACTCAATTTTTGTTCCGTCGGCTTTCTCTACAACTGCACCATCTACATATACCTTAATTGCTTTGAGGTCTACCTTTGTTATTTCACCTTCATGATCTTTGAAATCCCCTCTCATTACCCTGACCTTGTCACCTTTTCTTAATGGCAGTGATCTTGCTTCTACCTTATTTCTAAGGCTTGTAGCTAGGTGAGAAGACATTAAACTGTGTTTTTTATGAAGTGGCGCATTAAAGTGCCTTTTTCTCTGCTTTGATGGTTTTCCTGAGTATTTTTTAATCATTCTTATCTCCCTCTATACTATAATACTTGCAACGTTAGCAATTCTAACCCATTTTTCAACTGCTTCTTTTGCAACAGGGCCCCTTACTTCAGAGCCTTTAGGAACGCCGTCATCACCAGTAATAACGGCTGCATTATCCTCAAATTTAATTCTTGTACCGTCTATTCTCCTGTATTCTTTTCTCTG
>CAZVXE010000023.1:13407-20180 GCA_964630765.1 uncultured Thermococci archaeon
TTTTTTGTCTTACTTAATGGTCTGCATTCCATTATTTTCACATTGTCGCCTGTTTTAGCGTTAATACAGTCGGGAATATGTGCTGAAATTCTTGTACTTCTCTTTTCAAATCGCTCATATTTGTCAAGTTTTGTCATAAACTCTTTTTTAACGACGACTGTTTTGTTCATCTTATCGCTTACAATCTTCCCTTCCATTAATTTGCCTCTGACAGGTAAAGTTCCGTGAAATGGACATTTTTCATTATTACAACTTTTTTTAGGTTCTTTTACATCGATGCCGATCATCACATCACATCCTCTTGATTCTTTCTTCTTCCTTCCCTATGAGTAAATTACCATCAATTTTTTTATCGTTAATCATCAGGATTATACTATTTTTTATTAAGATTTTTACCCCATTTTCTGTCCTTACTTTTATCGTATTTTTTGTATCCTCAATGACCAATCCTTTAATGCCAACTTCATATCTATTTGAGCTTTGGATTACCTCGACTTGTTTCCCCAGGAGTATTATGTGATTCATGAAACTACAATCATGTCCTTACTAAATCCAAGGTCAATTAGTATTTTTTTAACCTTGTCCTTGTGGGCCCCTTGAAGTTCAATCTTTCCGTCTTTTGAAGTTCCACCGCATGCACATTTTGTCTTTAGAGTTGTGCACAGATCCTTGATGTCGATATTTGATGAATCGATTCCTTCAACGACCGTCATAAGTTTTCCAAATCTTCTTCTTTCGGTGAAAATGCGTATTTGTTGTTCTTCCCTGGCGATTTCTTCGCAGACGCAAAGATCTTTGGGAAGACCACAAACTGCACAAATCTCACTCATTTTGCTTCTCCTTTTCAGCCTTTATTGTTTTTAATCTTGCTATAGTCCTTCTAAGCTCCCTTATCCTTCCAGGATTTTCTGGTGCGCTGCCTGTAGCAAGTAAAGACCTTTCCTTTGATAATTCACTTTTAAGTTCATCTATGTTATTTTCAATTTCTTCAACTGAAAGGTCTCTTATATCGTCTACTCTATATATTGCCATTATTATACACCTATTACTTAAACTTTATTTCATCTGGCAGTGATACGTCTTGAGGCATTATCTTGATTACAACTCCGATTATACCGAGTTTCTTCTTTGCAGGTGAATACCCAACTCTCACATGTTCAATGGCTGGATCTCCACATTTTTTTAGATATCCTTCGGCAAATCTCATTGAACGAGCTCTTTCTCCGCTGAGTTTTCCTGAAATCTTAATTTCAGCGCCTTTTGCCCCAGACCTCATTATTCTTCTAAGATAATTGTAAGCTGCCCTTCTATAATGCTCTCCTCGCTCAATAGCGCTAGCAAGCTGAAATGCCATTACATCCGCATTAAGATCTGGATTCTCAATTTGCTGCACTTCAATCTGAGGATTCTCGAGATTAAAAGGAGGTCTTTCAAGTTGGTCTGTCAAATCTTTAATGGCCCTTCCTCTTTTTCCTATAACAATTCCGGGCTTCTGCACGAAAACTGTAACTCTAGTTCCAAGAGGATTTCTCTTTATGTCCATCCCTGCATAGCCAGCTCTCTTTAGTGAATCTCCAAGGAATTCATCAATCGTTAAATTGGAAACGCTTTCTTCTATAAATTTTCTCTCAATGGCCATTATCTCTCCTCCACGATTATCTCGACATTTGTAAGCTCCTTGTTATATGGCGAAGCTCTTCCAAAAGCTCTTGGCATAAATCCCGGGATTACTCTGCCTCTGTAAGCAGACGCATGAATTATTCTTAATTTTGTTGTGTTCAATCCTTTATATTCTGCATTTGATTCGGCTTCCTTAAGAAGTTTTAAGAGATTTGTTGATGCTTTTACGGGATATCTCCCGGCAAACCATTTTGAAAGTCCTTTCTTGTGGCCGACTTTTTTGTAATATCTCTTGAATGGTATAGGAGTTTCTAGTTTAATTGTGCTTTCTAGTAATTCCTTTGCCCTTTCGATCTTCATGCCTTTAATCGTATTGCATATCTCCCTACTATGTTTTGGAGATATATTCATATTTTTTCCATAAACTTTTGCAGTTTTTGTCTCATCTATATCAGTTCTTGAATAGGGCATCAGATCACCTCAATGGCACATACTGGGAAGACTTTGTAGAGCCCACTCCAGGGGCACCGTGTGAAACTCTTCTTCTTGAAGGTGCGAATTCTCCTAAATAATGTCCCACCATCTCAGGAGTAATCTCTACAGGAACAAATTCCTTACCATTGTAAATTCCTATAGTAACTCCGAGCATCTCGGGGAGTATTACCATATCACGGCAGTGTGTTTTTACAGTATAGTTGTTTCCAGCTTCCATTTCTTTTCTTGATTCTCGTATATTCTTAAGTAATTTTTTCTGTCTTACGGGAAGTCCTCTCTTAAGAGATCTCCTCTGTCTTGATGGCAAGAGTTCAATCAACTTGTCCATAGACATTTTTCCCATTTGATCAACAGTAAAACCCATGAAACTAAATTCTTTTTTAGCCAAGTTTAACGCCTCCTACCAGTTCTTTTTGCTGCTATGTGTCCAACTTTTCTACCTGGTGGCGCATTTCTTGAACAAGTTGTACCTTTACCCGGGTGTTTGTGATTACCCCCACCAAACGGGTGATCGTTGTGGTTCATTGCAATTCCTCTAACTTTTGGATATAGTGTGGCTTTACTTCTAAGCTTGTGGAATTTCTTTCCTGCTTTTACTAAAGGCTTTTCTTTTCTTCCTCCGCCAGCTACTACTCCGATTGTACATCTGCATTCTGAATTCAAAGTCTTCATTACACCTGAAGGAAGCTGTATTACTGTTTTCATACTATCATGAGCTATTAATGTAGCATAAGTCCCTGAAGACCTGACAAATTTGCCTCCGTCCCCGGGTCTTGATTCAATATTATAAATATAAGTTCCCTCTGGGATATTCTTCAAAGGAAGTGTATTCCCAATTTCAATTTCGGCCATTGTTCCTGTTGCTATACTACTGCCTACTCGGATTCCTTCTGGTACAAGAAATAATTCTTGCTCTTTATTATCAAAAAGAAT
Source organism: uncultured Thermococci archaeon (assembly GCA_964630765.1). Classification (GTDB taxonomy): domain Archaea; phylum Methanobacteriota_B; class Thermococci; order Methanofastidiosales; family Methanofastidiosaceae; genus Methanofastidiosum. The sequence continues at coordinate 16,456 of CAZVXE010000023.1, forward strand.
CGTTGCTACTGGTGAAGTTCTAGCAGGATCATTGAATAGTTCTCTAACAACACCGCGTGTTACTCCGTCTCTCTCTACGTTATCATAGCTTCTGTGTCTAACTTTTCCATTGTATCTATGTGAAGGAGCCTTGTATGTATGTGTTCCTCTTCCTCTTCTCTGTGAAATAATTCTTTTACCCAATCATATCACCTTAAAATACACCTATTTTTGTTGCAACTTCGTCAGCAGGATACTCTTCTTTTAGTTTAACGTATGCCTTTTTCTTCCCAGTAGACAAAACAGTCGTGCTTACTTTTTCTACTTCAACTTCGTAAAGTTCTTCTACGGCATTGTATATATCCTGTTTGTTGCTACTCATGGTAACAATAAAGGTTAATATATTGTCCCTTTCCATGGTAGCTACAGTCTTTTCTGTAATAAGTGGATGGACAATCACGTCATGTGGATTTTTCACTTGAACACCTCACTTTTAGAAAGATACTTTATTGCATCTTCGGTCCATATTGTGAGCCTTCCTGCATGTGTACCTGGGGCAAGATGTTCAGCACTTAGCTTATCGACCATTACAATATCTACACCAGGGTGATTTCTTGCAGCCTTCATTATGCCTGCGTCCTTTCCAATAACTATTAAAGGGCCTATTTTGTTTTTATATCTCCTTCCTCTCATCTTTCCTCTTCCAGCCCTTATTGTTCTAGATTTTGATCTGATTATGTCATCCCAAACTCCAAGGCTCTTGAATATCTCTCTTGTATCCTTTGTCTTTTTTACTGTTTGAATTTTATTTTCAACAATTATTGGGAATTCAACATTATCTAAAAATCTGTGACCTCTTGACATCACCATTTCCTTGTTAGCCGTAATTGATATAGCTGATTTTATTGCTACGGTCCTTTCTTTATTGTTTATCTTCTCACTGATAACTTTCCAAGGTTTTGGTGGATGAGCTACAAATCCCCCTACAACATGAGGTGCAAAAGCAGCTCTTCTTGGGCCAGATTTCATTCTAGGTACTCTTGATATTCCAAGATTTTTTCTTCTTGGATGTGCAGATGTCATTCTTCCGGCAATTGGACTTACTCCCCATGGTTGAATTCTATGAGTTATAGAAGCCAATACTGCCCTCTTGATTAAATCAGGTCTGTACTCATAAGAAAACACTGAGGGAAGGTCTATTGCTTTCAACTTCTCTCCAGTTATTGAATATACATTAGATTTCATTGTTTATGCCTCCCCTGCTGAAGCTTTGTAGAGGTAGGTAATATCTGGTACCCCTCCAGTTCTTCTTACTGGTACCCTTACAGATTTTCTAAGCCTTAATATTCTCTTTGTGGATCCTCCTACGCTACCTTTAAGCATAGCATAGTCGGATGTTAATAATCCATAATTCTTAAATCCTTCTTTTGGAGTAACGTTGAGATCTTTTGGATTTGTTAATCTAAATATTCTTTTGTTAAGTTCTGTTCTCGTGTGGAATCCCATCTGTCCAGCAAATGGCACAGTCCACATAACTTTTGGTGGATGCCATGGACCGATTGAACCTACGTGCCTTCTTGCATCATTAGATTTTCTAGTCTGTACTTTTACTCCCCATCTCCTTACTACGCCTTGGAATCCCTTTCCTTTTGTAACAGAAATAACATCGACGAATTCTCCTTCGTCTAGAACATCTTTTACCTTTAGTTCTTTTCCAAAAACACCCTTTAGGTATTCCAACTTGGCGTTAACATCTGCTCCGCCAATCCCGCTTTCCATGACCTCTGGTTTCTTTTTCAGATTAATGAGCTTTGGTTGAGTGCAAACAATAGCTCTTAAATCATCTACTTTTCCACCTTCTATAAGAGATTGGATTTTAGCAAGGTCTTTTTCAGGATTTTTTGAAACAGTTTTTGATCGTGAAAGTTCTTTCGGGACTTCTGCCCAAGACTCTGTGACAGTTTTCAGTCCATATGGAGTCTTCTTGTATGCCCTAACACCACAAACGTAAATTGGTGGAGTTTCTACCAAAGTTACAGGTACCACCATTTCTTTTCCTTTTGTAAGTGTATACTTTCTATCATCTATCCTTAAAATGTGGGACATCCCTACCTTATAGCCGGGAAAGTCTAAGATCTTAACATCATCCACTTCTGGCCAACTATTCAAAGTTGGCACTATCTTTGAAGCCCTCTTTCTGGGGCTGTATCCCAAGGAACCTCTACGGGGTCTTTTATTTCGTCCACTACCGCCCATTTTTAAGCCTCCGGCTTTACATAAAGAGTATTAGGCCTAATAGCCCAAATCTCCAAATTTTATTATTGTACTATTAGTCAAGAATTGAGGAATAAAGTCGCTTTCACTCTATCCCCGTCTGTAATTCGTAACGTTTTTTTTTAAGCAAGTTCTGCTGTATTGGCAGTATAATATAGGATTTATAAATGTTATGGTGTATTGCTTTTTTCATTTATTTACTATCCTCGGCCAATATAATCCAGACCACATTGCTAAGACTTACAACTAGTTCCTTGCCTGAGGAACCAGCAATATCCGTCACATCACTAAGACAAAGTACATCTTCATCGAAATCTAGTAACTTCCCTTTAAAGATGCTGCCGTCAATTGATATCACTAATCTTTTTCCATTATAGTATTCTAGTTTTTTTAGTAGCAACTTTGACAATGCCTCACCGGAATTGAGATTTAAGAAAATAAGTATTTAAGTGTTTTTATTGGGAATATGATTTTTCATTAATCTAAATCTCAAAAGAAAATAAAAGAATAGCGATTTTGTGAATCTCTGATTACATGCCCCTTTTTGTGCATCCAATCCAGTAAATCCTGCAGGTCGTATTCGTCCTTGAATAAATCAGTTGACTTAACTTCACGGAATATTTCAATTACAGTTAGATTTGGAGTATTAATCAGGGTAGCTTGAACAACGTTATACCTCTCATTTGATTCATAATCTTTAATTGAATCTATTTCTTTTTTAATCGAGGGTTCACCTAGCAACTGTTCGAAATTATCAAGTGTAGTTCTCCTTGAATCTTTAAGGAATTTATTTGTTATTTCAGTTTTATCGTCCGCCCTTGCAAATGACTGTGCCAATCTTTTGATATTGTAACTAGTTCTATTCAGCATGGAACGAACTATCAATTCTCTTGTTTTATCTTGTTTGAATTTGTCGGCTAAAAGGACATCATAGTCTTTAGATAATAATTCTATTATGTGCCGATATTCTTTATCATAATTTTTTCCTTCAGTAGGATTATTGTGATGTGCGTGGACAATCTGAATCCATAAATTCTCATCAATCATTTTAATTAAAGGTCTGAGGTACATATCATCTTCTGTCAACAACTTGTCGATGTCTGACAAAGTAATTTCTGTCTGGGTAAAATTCCTGAAAGTTTCAAGGATCATCTGCCTTCTTGTTCCATCATTAATTTTTATTGAGGAGAAAAGGGAATACTCGCCCCTGAAATTAGTTCGTTCAACTAGCGATTGATACAGTTTTCCATAATTATCAGAATATATTTTAGAGAGGATATTCTGCCCAACTTTAGGCCTTTCTGCAAGTTTGTACTGAATAGTATTTGAATCAAAATTTATTCCATTGATTGCTTTTTTTGGTGGATCCATATCCCGATATTCAGGCGGGACCATTAGTTGGATGATCTTCAGTAACTCGAGGGCAAGTTTTGAATTCCATGAAAGTGACGATAGAGATATACCCCCTACTT
>CAZVXE010000024.1:0-6685 GCA_964630765.1 uncultured Thermococci archaeon
TTGGGCCATATAGAGCGAATAAATGCATCTTTAGTCGACGGGAAGGTTACTGTCGATGTAAAAAGAATATTGAGGCTGCCTTCCACACTTCACTCTAAGGTTTCTATGAAATGTGTCGAAATAAAGAATATTGATAATTTTGATCCATTAAAACAAGCTGTTCCAAAGTTCGTTTTTGAGAGAAAAGATTAGATTTACCAAAAGCCTTTAAAACATTTATAGTTATTGACTTCATGGTTTCCGAGGTGCCCGAAGACTACAATCCCGTTTCTTTAGAAACAAAAATACTAGAGAACTGGAATGACATAGATATCTATGCCAAATTAAAGCAGTTAAGATCAAATGGCCCTAAATATTTCTTCCTTGATGGGCCACCCTACATGAACGGAATGCCACATATAGGCCATGCTAGGACAAGGGCTTTGAGAGATCCCGTCTTAAAATATAAATCAATGAATGGGTATAATGTATGGCATCAACCAGGATTTGATATGCATGGACTTCCTATTGAGGTAAAAATCGAGGAGATATTAGGCACCAAAACAAAGAGTGATATAGAAAAAATAGGAACAGAAATTTTCATAAAATCATGTAAAGAGAGGGGCTTATCCTTCCTTAAAATATGGATTGATTTTTACAAGAGATTTGGAATGATAGGTGATTTTGAAAATCCTTACATGACCTTATCTAATTCATATATAGAGGCCTCTTGGTACTTCTTCAAGAAAGCTTGGGAGAAAAATCTTTTGTATAAAGGCAAGGCCACAGTTGCTTGGTGTCCAAGATGCGAAACACCACTCTCCGGCTATGAGTCAACTGATGAGTACAAAGATGTAGAAGATGACTCAATTTATGTTAAATTCCCCTTAGTTGACAGAAAAGATGAGTATATTATTATATGGACAACAACCCCATGGACTATTCCAGCAAACGTTGCTATTGCAGTAAATTCAAGGTATGATTATGTCAGGGTAAAAGCAGGGAATGAGGTATGGATAGTTGCAAAGGAGCTTTTGGACAAACTAATGACCTTATTCGAAGTTGATGATTATGAGACCATTGAAACTTTGAAAGGAGAGGCTCTATTAGGCCTTAAATATAGGCACATACTTGATGATGATGTACCCGTTCATAAACAGTTCAAAGAGCCAAATGCACATACTGTTATCCTTACAAATTATGTAACATTGGAAGATGGTACTGGTTGCGTTCACACAGCCCCAGGTCACGGGCCTGAAGATTACAGTGCCGGGGTGGAATTTAAGCTTCCAATATTTTCTCCCGTAAATGAAACTGGAAACTTCACAGAAGAAGCTGGTAAGTATAAGGGCATCTACATCAAAGATGCCAATGATCTTATTATCGATGATATTGAAGACAAAGGATTTCTTGTTTTCAGAGATTCAGTCTTTCACAGATACGCTCACTGTTGGAGATGTAAATCTCCTTTGTTATACAGAGCTTCTGACCAGTGGTTTGTAAAGGTAGAGGCTATCAAAGACCAGATATTGAAAGAAAATAAAAAAGTAAAATGGGTACCTGATTGGGCCGGTGAAAAGAGGTTTCACAACTGGATTGAAGGTGCAAGGGATTGGTGTATCTCAAGACAGAGGTTCTGGGGTATACCTTTGCCTATATGGGAATGCTCATGTGGAAACTTTACTGTAGTTTCTTCTATTGATGAGATAAAATCATTAGGAGGAAAAGTTCCAGAGGATCTTCATAAACCCTATATCGATGAAGTTTCTCTAAACTGCCCTAAATGCTCTGAAAAGATGAAGCGTGTTCCTGATATAGCGGATGTCTGGTTCGATTCAGGAGCTTCAACATGGAGTTCTCTAGGATACCCTCAAAATAGTGAGAAATTCAATGAACTTTTTCCAATGGACTTCATAACTGAGGGGCTTGATCAGACCAGAGGTTGGTTTTATACATTAATGCTTGAAAGCTTCATAGTTTTTGACAGAGCCCCATACAATCAAGTTTTGATGAATGATTTCGTCTTGGATCAGTTTGGGCAGAAGATGTCAAAGTCTCTTGGAAATGTAGTTGATCCAAAGGATGTCATAGCAAAATATGGTGCCGATGTCACAAGATTCTACTTACTATGGGAGATTGCACCCTGGGATAAACTAAAGTTCAATTGGGAGAACGTTGAAAGTATTTACAGAACCTTTAACATATTATGGAATGCCTACAAGTTTGTTACACTTTACATGTCTCTTGATAACTTTGATGTCAATACACCCCTAAAAGATGTAAAAAAATACCTAAAAGACGAGGATAGGTGGATACTCTCCAGAATAAATACTCTTACAAAAGAAGTTGAAGAAAACTTTGATACACTTGATTTACATTTTATACCTAGAAAAATAAAGGAATTTATCTTAGAAGATCTTTCAAGATGGTATATCCGTCTTGTAAGGGAAAGGATGTGGCTTGAGGGCGATGACAAGGAAAAGATAAGTGCTTACGTTACTGCATTTTATGTATTCAAGAGATTATCAAAACTATTAGCGCCTATATCTCCTTTTATTTCTGAAGCTATATACAAAAACTTTGTCGGAGAATCCTCAATCCATCTTTCTGACTGGGATGCACATGACTCTTCATTGATTGATTCCGAGTTGGAATCAAACATGTCCATACTTAGAAACATAATTGAGGGTACTCTTCACGCCAGACAAAAAGCAGGCATTAAGTTAAGATGGCCGATTTCAAAGGCCATAGTTGAAACTCAAGACGAGAATGTTAAAAGAGCTGTTCAAGCCTTATCTGGTATAATGAAGAAACAGATTAATGTTAAAGAGATAGTAATTGGTGAAGTAATACAGGAGCTTGAGATCCTTCCAAACCATAAATCAATTGGCCCTAAATTTAAGGGAGATGCAAAAAAAGTCGTCGAGCTATTAAAGTCTCATAATCCTTGTCTTATAAAATCTGGATTTGAAAAGGACGGCTTATTCAATCTTGATGGATTTGAAATATCTCCAGAAGATGTTAACTTTAATTATCTTATACCACAAGGGTACGAATTAAGCGAGTTTGAGAATGGAAGAGTCTATCTTTACACAGTAATTACAGAAGAACTGAAGTCAGAGGCTATAGCAAGAGAAGTTATACGAAGAATACAAGAAATGAGAAAACAGGCAAATCTAAATGTAGAGGAATACATCAACTCTTACGTTGAATCTAACTTTGAATCAGACTTAAAAAATCATGAAGACTACATTAAGAGAGAAACAAGAACCAAAATCTTACTATTTTCCAAAGATAATAACTATATTGATAAAGAATGGGAAATAGACGGCGACAAGTTCCTGATTGGAATCAAGAAACTAAATTAATACAAGATATATATTTATGTTTTACCTCTTCTCTATTTGTACATTACGCTATAACTTATAATCTCAATTTTTTTAAAGGGGTATAACTAAGTTTTTATATCAATATGAATACTCTGGTTTGATATCATGCCCTCAAATGTTACTCCCGAATACCTAAAGGCAGAAGACACATATAAATCTGCTAAATCTCCCAAAGAAAGACTAGTTGCTCTCGAACTTATGCTTAGTACTATACCCAAACACAAGGGTACAGAAAAGATGCAGCTCCAGATAAAAAGAAATTTATCAAAACTAAAAAAGGAAGTCGAAAAAGAAAAGGAACTAAAGAAGGGCGGTTCTGGGGGGGCTAGTTTTTTTGTTAGAAAAGAAGGTGCAGCACAAGTTGCTTTGGCAGGACTTCCAAATTCTGGTAAATCAACAATTTTAAACAAGCTTACAGGAAAAGATGTTGATATTGGGCATTACGCTTTCACTACAGTTAAACCAACACCTGCAATGCTTCAATACAAAGGTATACAGATACAGCTAGTTGACATGCCTGGATTAATTGAAGGGGTTTCTCTTGGTAAGGGTATGGGTGGCCCATTGATTAGTGCAATAAGGGCCGTTGATGCAATAGTAATCCTAGTTGATTTGTCCGTTGACCCTGTAAAAGACCTTGAACTAATATTAAAAGAACTTGAGGCCAAAGGCTTGAGGATTAATAAAAAAGTTCCTAACATAGAAATTCAAAAAATCCCAACAGGCGGCATTGAAATAATTGGTGAGAATTTTTTAGTTGAATGCAATTCTCAAGACGTTAAGAAGATCCTTCAAGAAGAAAGAGTTCACAATGCCATAATTACTATAAAAGAACCTGTAACCTTAACTGATATCTTTGAAGTCTTGGATAGCTCTTTAGAATATAAAAAAGCTATTATAATTGGAACTAAGGGAGATTTGCCTGGGAGTAAAGAAGGTCTGGAAAGACTCGAGAAACATGTAAAAAATTTCAAAGTTATCCCCGTTTCTGCAATTAACAATGTTAATCTTGATATCTTACCTTTTGAAATATTTTCTATTTTAGGAATTATTAGGGTCTACACACGTTCTCCAGGTAGAGATATTGACAATGAGGCCATGCCAATGAAAATAGACTCTACAGCCCTCGATGCTGCCAAAAAAGTTCATAAGAATCTCTACAAAAACTTTAAGTTTGCTAGAGTTTGGGGAGATTCAGCAAAATTTGATGGCCAGAGGGTAGGGCCAGAACATGTATTACGGGACGGAGACATCATAGAAATCCACATCTGATTTCTTTGTTAATCTACCAAATAAGATTGGTGTAATTAGTATAGAAAGCAGCGTAACTATTACTATTGATGAGTATAAGTCACTTGATATAACGCCGTTAGAAAATCCATACCTTACAATTGCAAGCTCTAGGGATCCCCGGCCACACATTCCTACCCCAATAAGAAGTGAATCTCTGTTGTCCAGCCTACAAAGTTTGCTGGCTAAACCACATCCTATTATCTTTCCCCCCATGGCTCCTAAGAATAATAAAATTATGAGTGGAATATTTATTTGAGTATTTTCACGATTAAACAAAAGCCCGATATACACAAAAAATAGTGGCATAAATAAAAATCTCATTAAAGTATTCATCTCACTAGTTACTTCATTGAATCTAATCCTAAATGATAACATTGGATCTTCTTTTTCTTTTATCCTGCTAAGTACGAGGCCTGCAAGGAATGAACCAATGACTTCATGGAGTCCTATAAAAGAAGCGAAAAGAGCAAAAACTAGTGTGAAAATGAATACAATCATAATAGACTGGTGTTGGTCGCCTTCAACTAAATATTTAACAATCCTCTTACCCTTAGAAGATATTAAAAATTCACTTATCAAAATAGTAATTACAAAGAAGATGACTATTTTTAGTGTCACGTTTCCTATATCTACTAGATTAAACGTTGATTGATTAACTGTAATAGTTGACAGCAATCCAACTAGGTATATGGCAATTATATCATCAAAAAAAGATGCCCCAAGGAGGATGTGGGATACGCTCTGATTGCTTTCATTTGCCACCATTCCCCCTATAATTTCAACAGCAGTGTTTGTTAGGATGATTCCAACAAACAGGGAAGGAATTAATCCAAATCCTAAAAACCAAGGGACTGAAAAGCATAAAACAAAAGATGTAATGACGCCGAATACCCCAATAATAATCGCTGTATACTTGGCCTTTAATAATTCCTTATACTCACTTGTAAGTCCAGCATAAAGCATTATAACTAATAGCCCGATATCGGCCAGCACTTCTATTTCTTTACCAGGGTAAATTATTCCCAATAAAAATGGCCCAAATGCTATACCACAAATGACATGACCTACAATACTGGAAATATTTTTTCTCTCAGCTATGTCCCCAAATATCTTTGCAAATAAAAATATCAACAGGATATTGGTAAGGTCAATCATCTAATACCTCTTCTATAGCCTTTCCAAGGGCTTTCTTTAATAAATTAATATTTCCTTTTTTATGACAAACTGGGAGATTGAAAATCTCTGAAAACTCTTTACATCTTTCATAATAAAGCTCTTTGTCTCCAAAATCTAAATCTACCGCAATCGTTCTTTTATAACCTGTTTTATCAAACACAAGCTTCATTTTATTGATGTCAAAGGACCCCACAGTCTCGCATGATAATTCTTTCCAATATTTTGCCCAACCGTATGTCATAAACCATGTCCCTGGTTCCTCATTTATAGTTTCTATGTAGCTGTTTCTTGACCCTATCAGCGCGCAGATACAATCATCAACAATTTCTCCTTGGTTATCTTTTAATATAACAACTGGAACTTCTACCTTGCTTTCTTTCATTAATGCTTCAACATCTCCAAGAGAATTCCCACAAAGTCCAAAAAACACTACCAGATAATCCACATGTTTTTCTAACTCTTTTGCCGCTGAAGCCACTTCTTTTTTTATCAATGGAGGGTCTACATGTAAGGCAAGAGGAAGTAGGTACAAAAGTGCTTCAACATCATTTTCTCTCTTTAGAAATTTCACAGAACATAACTCTCTTACTATTCTGAATTTTTCAGGAGGAAGAGCTTTGATAGCTATATTCTGAAATTCTTTAGAGGCTTCATTATTATAAATCAATATCTTTTCTATTTCGGGGAAACTTTCAAGTATCTCTAGTAATTCATCCTCAAATATCTGGCATACCACTATCCCTATCCTTTTCATTAGAGCCTATCCCCTTACCCACCTTAATACTTCGTTGAAACTTGGCTTAGTTCCATATCTCAATATACCTATTTTGAATATTTTCGATGCAATT
>CAZVXE010000024.1:6785-20077 GCA_964630765.1 uncultured Thermococci archaeon
GAATAGAATAGGTACCCCAAAACGAAGAATACCATTATTAAGATACCTTTTTCCAGAGAAACTAAGGGAATTTTTAAGAATGAAGTTATGATTACTATCCCACTCATCCAAATACTAACCTGTAATATCCCTAAACCCCCTAAACCCAAAATCTTTCCTGAAAGGAGTTCATTAGATGATATTGTGGAAAGTAATACCTCAACTACCTTGTTTTCTTTTTCTTCAATTATACCATTTAGGAGGTATCCTCCTGCATTCATAATTGACATGAACAGAAACAGTGGAAGAAGATAATTTCCGACAAAAGAAAAAGGTGTTTCAACTTCTTCACCTTTCTTAGTTACCGTAATCCTTTCCATTTCAATCGGATTCTTAACTTTTGTTATGATTTCTTTAGAAACGCCCTTTTCTTCTAAGAGACCTTCAATAACGATGTCAGAGAGTATAGTTTCGAGATTCATATTAGCCGATGAAAATGACGATAATTGAACTTTTGAATAATAAGAGACTTTCCCCACTTTTATAAAATCGCTTGGAATTACTAAATATCCAGATATATTATTATTCTCAAGAAGTTGTCTGGCTTCTTCAGCGCTTAATAGATCTTTTATAATATAGTCATTATACCTCTCTTTAAGAATTGGTAAAACTACACCTGTTTCATCGACTACTCCAAGTGTTTCCTTCTCGTGAGATATTGTCTGCATGAAAAATACCGGAATAATCATTGACATTACTAGTATTAAAGGAAGAAGAAAGGTAAGAATAATAAATTCCTTTCTTTTTACATTAGTCAGAAATTCAGTTACTGCAACTATTTTTGTTTTAGACCCCATTTGTCACTACCTCAACAAAGATACTCTCAAGTGAAGATTCGGAGATTTCATACTTAGTTATATCTCCCTTGTATATCAAGACTTCCAAAAGATCATTATAATTAGTATTTTTCCTTAGTTCTATCTCGGCTTTATTCCCCTCATAATACACATTTTGTATAATGTCTATATCTTCAAGTTGTATTTTTTTGTTCCTAAACTCAACAGAAACAAAATTTTTTGAATATTTCTTTTTTATTTCTTCTAGCGATCCATCAATTAATTTTGTTCCTTTGTCGATTAAAAAAATATGATCGCAAAGTCTTTCAGCCTCATTCATCTGGTGAGTAGAAAAAATTATTGTTTTCCCAGATTCCCTCAATGAATAAATGATCTCCTTCATATTTCTTGTGTTGATTGGATCAAGCCCCACAAAAGGCTCATCTAGAATAACAAGGTCCGGATTATTAATTAGAGATACAATAAGCTGAACGTTTTGTTGCATCCCCTTGGAAAGCTCTTCTATTTTACTATTGGCCCTATCTTTAAGGCCAACTCTATCAAGCCATATCTCAGTATTTTTCCTAGCATCTTCTAAACTCAATCCTTTAAGCCTTCCAAAATAAAGTAAAAGGTCAGATACTCTATATTTTCTGTAAAGTCCCCTCTCTTCAGGTATATATCCAATCCTTTTCTTACTCTCCTCAGAAAGCTTTTCCCCAAAAACGTTTATGCTTCCCGAATCTGGCTCTATTATCCCCATAATCATTCTTATTGTAGTTGTCTTGCCAGCTCCATTTGGCCCTAAAAATCCATAAATCTTACCACTCTCAGCAGTAAAAGAAAAATTATTCACTGCTACCCTACCATTATACTTTTTTGTAACATTACTTAGTTCTATTACCTTCATTTTACTACCTATAATTGTCTATTGATTATTTGGGCCACATTATTTGCATCTTCAGGTATTTTTTTTAATATCGTAATTATGCTCTGAAATGTTTCAGATAAATTATCTTTTTCAGCCTTTTTAATAAAATTATTTAACAATAAATCAGTTAGTTCCTCTGCTTCATTCTTTTTCTTTAGTATTTTCTTAGAAAATCTATCTATTTTATCATTATCTGCATCTTCTATCTTTTTCATCATAAGGTATATTTCCCTTGTAATGCTTTCGTTTGTCTCTACTAATTTTACTAAATCTTTAATTAACTCATTGGGAAATTTCTCTTCTTTTAGATTAACTAGGATGTCTGAAACAGATCTTGTTTTCTGACCTATATTACCTATGATACTAGAAATTTCACCATATTTCGTTCCATTTGGCCCTAATAATAGAGCTTTATCGAGGTTTTGTTTTAGCTTATCCTCGTAGGATTTCCCTTCGTTTTCTAATTCCAAAACTATTTTGCACTTGTCTTTCATTTCTGGTATACATTCTTTTTCTAGAAGCTTTATTGCCTCTTCAAGCGTTATGACTGAATCTTTTACGCACTTAATCTGATGATTAAAATCATTAATATAATCTTTTGAAAAAACATTATTAAACAGGTTCATTTTGAAGCTCGCCATTTCATCAGCCTCTATATATGACATAATATTCCGTTACATTTATAATTTTATTTAATTTTTAAGATGTCTTATGTGATAAGATGGAGATATTAGACTTTAAAATAGCCCAAGATGAAAATGTATACCCACCCAGTGAAGATTCTTATCTATTGATTGAGGCTATAAACCCAAATAATTCCAGAAATGCCCTTGAGATAGGTATAGGAAGCGGCATTATTTCTATGCATCTTGCAAAGGAAATAGATTCAGTCTTCAGTTGTGACATAAATCCATATTCATTGTTTTTATCTCGTCAAAATGCTTTAGCCAACTCAATAAGTAACATTTATCTCTTTTCCTCAAATATTTTTTCTTCGATAAAAACTGGAACTTTATTCGATCTCATAGTGTTTAATCCCCCATATTTGCCTGTTGATTCGCCACCAAGAAAATTAATTGATTTATCGTACCACGGAGGTATCGATGGAGGGGACCACATACGCACATTCTTGAAGAGTCTAGGGTTATTTTTGTCTGTCAATGGGACTGCTTATCTACTCCAATCATCCCTCTATCAATTGGAGAATACTACTGATTTCTTGGAAAATAATAATTTTAAATATAACATTAAAAAAACCTTAAAATTAGATTTTGAGACCTTATATGTTCTTGAAATCCGCTTTTTCAAAAATAACAAATTTTAGCCCCAAACCCTCATAGGTATCTTCTACCTCTGGCATTTTTTTGAAATAAATAAGATGAGATTTACAGCCTTTGTTACAATCAGAAGATCCAAATTTGATTACTGGGATCTCTGCATCTTTTTTACTAGTTAGAATCTTAGAAATATCATGTTCATGATTTTTTTTAACTTCAGAAGTGATAATTTTGATTATTCTAGCCTTATCTATTAAATAATCTATATGCCATCTTTTATTCTTTTTTTCTTTTAGATGGTACCTTACCCTACCAAACCCACCAAGAGCACTACCGTTATAGACATAATACCCTTTTTTGAATAAATAATTTCCTAACTTACCAATTTCTATATATTGGTCATTTTTAACTATTAATATCAATGAGTAGGTCCCTTTATGCATTAACTACAGTGTGGAATATTTCTCTATAAACTTATCTTTAAGCGATAGCCATTCTTCAAGCTTTTCAGGTATTTGGTCAACATAGTATATTTTTTTATCCCCAGCGCTTTCTTTGATGAATTTAACGTTTGAATCATTAAGTAGCTCTTCAACTACTTTGTCCCTATCCATCTTATCGTATCTTTTCATCCATTCTGGTACTTTATCACCATAAATTTTGTCCATAAATTGGATATTAATTCTTGAGCAATACACAATTATTTTTTGACTCTTTCTTTCTAATGATTTCATCTTTAAGATATCAATAGCTTCACTTAGAAAAAGGCCTAGATCTTCCCATGAATATACTTTTGTACCTTCTAATTCTCCTGTAACTCTATAGTTCTTATCAAAATAATTTAATAGAGCTACAAGCTGCTTTGGTTCTTTCATAGTTATTTCATTAGCTTCAATATTTCTATTGTACATAAAGGAGAATTTTTTCATATCCCTCAGGTATTCTTTGAACATTTCAGGTAACAATTTAGTCGCAGGTTTGACTACTATCTTTATCCCATTTTCATCGACGTAACTATAAACCTGTATCTTCAAATGAACACCAGATATCTTAATTGGTATTAGTAATATATAAATTTATATATGCCAAAATATTATTTGTTGATAGAATCCCTATGCTCTTCAAAGCTAAGATTTATTAATTGAACAACTTCTTCTATTTCAAAATACAGAGTTTTGAAATGCAGGGGGCTTAATATTGGATATAGAAACCCAGTTATCAAAAAAATATGGTATTTCTAGAGAAGAACTGATAAGAGCAATTGAACGTGAGATAAAATTGATGGAATCTAAAGGAAGCGGTGGAAGAAAAAACAGGATAAAGCTTGTAGAGACAGAATTCGTCAAGAGACATTTTATTAGCCCTAAAAACGCTGAAAAATTCCTCAAAGAAGCAAAAAAACGTATTTCCACCACTTCTTTTTGGAGATTAAGAAGAAATCTTGAAAAAAAAGGCATACTAATAGATCCAGATGGAAACTTAATAGAATAACTTAATAGTTAATAACTATTATTTATTATATATTAATTATTAGATATTAACTTTTATCTTAGTATTTTGAATTTATTTATATACTACCCCTAGATTATGTTTTTTAATCAAATTAGCCTACTCAAAACAGTGAAAAATACCCTCTTTTTAGGCCAAAACATTTATAAATAATCCTAATAGTTAATAACTAATACATATCAATTAATATCTAATATATATTAAATAATATGTAATAGGTGATATCTTGGAATCTATTGCTATATACAATCAGAAAGGTGGAACAGGTAAAACTACAACCACTATAAACTTAGGGCACGCTCTTGCCCTTACAGGGAAAAAAGTACTAATAATAGATATAGATGATCAAGGAAATGATGCAGAATGCTTAGGGGTAAAATTTTCCAAAAGCATTTATCATTTACTAAAGGACGAAGCACCTTTTGAAGAATGCGTTACAAACGCTAGAAAAAATTTGGATTTGTTGCCTTCAGATGAAACAATATCCCAAGTGGCCTTAGAAATGGTGGGTTGGAGAAACAGAGAGAACGCTTTAAAGAAACGCCTTGAAGGCATTAATTATGATTATGTTCTGATTGATTGCCAAACTGGACTAGGAATACTAAATGAAAATGCCCTTAATTTCTGCCAAAAGTTGCTTGTACCTGTATCAATGGAGTACCTTTCTGTAAAAGGTCTTTTTAAAGTTGATAAACTGATTTATGATTTAAGAGAAGATTTCCAGAAAAACTTGAAGATAGACCTTATTGTTCCTACTTTTGTTGATGAAAGGGTAAAAAGAACTAAAGAATATATTGAATTTTTTGAGAGCATGGATCACTTCAAGGATAGTATAAGCCCATATATCCGAATAGATACTAAATTATCTGAAAGTTTTGCTCACGGAAAGACAATATTTGAGTACTCTTTGAACTCAAGAGGAGCCTATGACTATATCCAATTATGTAAAAGGGTGTTGGAGGGGATTTGATGGCCTTAACTGAGGGATTAAAGAATGATTTGGAGAAGGAAATACAGAGAAGAGTAATTCTCACTAAAGAAGAAATTGATCACGAAAAAGAAAAAAAAGAGATAATGACTCAACGTTTCACCCATCAAGATGCAGATAAGCCCCAATATAAAAAGAAAAAAGTGATAAAAAGTTTTTCCTTGGACGAAGAGCTTGTAAATGCTCTTGATACATTAATAAAAGACAAATTGGGCATCCCAAGATCAATCAAAATATCTTTGAACACTGGGGAAAGAAGCTCAACAGTTGAAGAAGCGATAAAAGAATACATTGATAGAAGGGATCCCGGCCTTTTAAAATAGATTATTAAATAATATGTAATAAATAATAGTTAATAATTATTACTTATTAATTAATAACTATCATATCTGTAATCTTTTAATTCTCTCCTTCTCAGAGATTACGGAACCCGTATCCCTATCAACACATTGAACAATCCCATCTATTACCGCTGTTTTAATTTCTCCTTTTGCAGGATTAAAACCTTTCAAGTTTTCTGCATCCATTAGGCCTATTTTGACTGCTTCATACAAGGTGTTTGGGTTTGTCAAGGCGTCTTTGCCATCATCAAGTGACTTTATCATATCTAGAATCAATTTAGTATCTTTGAGTATCTCATCTTTTCTTTTTATTATTTTTTTGTTATCTTCTATTCCTGGCAATCCTTTCAGACAATTTTTTATTACACCTTTGGCAATCTTTGAGCTTTCAACTATAACTTCTGGCGTTGCAACATTGTAGGCTTCAGAGTATCCAACAACATGAACAATATGTGGCTTCAAATACATACCAATCGTTACTGATGAAGCAAGCTCCCCCTTGGCTATATTTTCGTCAACAGAAAGTGAGGCAAGGCCTGTTCTTATCATCCTTAGAATAGTAAAATCTTTATCTGATAATTCTGATATTATCTCTAGTTTTGCGAGCATTTTTGCTAAATCCATCTCAAGAGATATCTCTGGAGGAACATTCATCATAAACTGCTGGACGTAATGCCTAACTCCTAATTTCTTTGCATTGTAAGTTGCTATATACGCAGAGGCAACTTCAATCGGGTCAGAAGTTTTTCTAAGAGCCCATTGATGGGAATCATTAATTTCAATTGGCACATTATTTTCTGCATGCCATCTTATAGTTTTTTGATTCTCAACAATTGCACTTACTAAATCCCTCTTAGATCTCCCATCTAGTTCTGAATACCAAAAAAGAGGTATTGCCCCCCAAGCATTATTTATTGTCTCTTTTAACATGACCCCCCATTTTATCAAGTCATTTGTGCCCGCATAACACCTCAAAAGGGGAAAGTTACCTATTCTTGAAGATTCATAAATAGACTCTAGATCTTCTTTTTTTCTTAGAGGTACTCCTCCGCCACCCTCAAATTCTTTACAAATATTTTCTTGATTAAAAAAACATTCTTGGGCTATTTGATCCGGCCCTATGGATATAATATCAACTGTTTTACTTTCTGCAATTTCTTTAACGCCTTCAATTGTTTTTTCAAGAGACGGCAGTCCGAAATGATGTCTTATTAGGGGGAATGGATAAAATTTTTCAATTCTTTCATAGAGATTTTGAGAGTATTCTAAAGGCCCATATACTTTCTCTCTTCCAAATATCTTATCGAGGATCTCGTTTTGAGTTTCTATTCCTTTAAAAACGCCCTCAAATATTTGAACTTCTTCTGCTATTTCACACACTGCAGGTGTGCCTCCAAAGAAAAATCTTGATTTAATGTGATTTTCTATAATCGACCTTTTCAACTTATTGAATAATATTTTAGCAGTTTCTGGCTCAAGCCTGTAACTTAGGCCTACAATATCGGGTTTTTTTTCTATAATTATTTTTATGAGTTTGTCTATATCAATACAGACTCCAATAAACTCTGTATCAATATTATTTTTATTCAGCAAACTCTCAAAATTTTTAATCCCTTGTACGTGTATGCAGTTACCTATAGTTGCGAGTATAGCCTTCATACTATCTCACCAGCCATAAGCCTCTTTATAGTTTTTAAATCAAAATTTTTAATCCCCATATGATCTACATTTCGTCCTTCACTCCAAAAATCTCTGTCCTGTTGGCAACATGCTATGTTTACAAGTGAGTCAATGCACTTTGTTTCCACACCAAATTTTTTACCTAGTGAAGACATTGGAACAAGGCTCATTGGGACATCTTCTAGAATATATCTGTGGTGGATAGTTGAAGGTGCCATTATCCCTTTATATGCAGACGTAGTTTGTACTGATTCGTAAAGATCCATACCAGTTGAACCATAAGAGAAATAAAGCCAGTCTTTCAAAGAAGGTACTCTTATCCCCACAGCTTCTGCAATCTTTATCCTTTCCTTATCCACATGCTCTAATACTTTAGCAACACCGGGTGAAATTCCCTCAAGATAGTATTCAAAATTACCATGATTAGACTCAACCCACCCACTATTTAGGAGCATCACACCCGGGTGAAACATAACTGCAACGTTTCCTAAACTAGTATGAAGAACATCTGATGTAGGCGTAAACTGAGGAAATGCCATCCTTAGTTTTTTAATAAGTTCTGGATTTTTATATGATCTAACAGCTGAAACTGGAACAGATCTTTTTATATCAAATATCCTAACTTTGTGCACACCTAGTTTTCTTGCAACGAATAGGAAAGTCTGGGCTTCAGCAAAAATAATATCTTCCCTAACTTTTCCCTGTTTTCTAAATATATTGTATAGCTCTAAAGCTCCACCAGTTCTACCTGGGTTTAGAACAATAGTCTGACCTGGTTTTACATATTTTACTAGTTTTTCTCCAATTTCTTTATGGCCATTAGCAGGCACTACTACCATTATTATATCTACACCTTCAATCGATTTCTGAAAATCTGTATCGATTTTATTTAATTCTCCAAATCCTTCAATTTTCCCTTCAACTTCAATGCCGCCTGCATTGGCTAATGCTTCCATCTTTTCTTTGTCTCTAGTCCATATATTAACCGAAAAACCATAAACAGCAAGATATCCTGCCACTGCAAGACCACCATTTCCAGCACCTATTACACAAAAAGCGGGTTTATTTCCTGCTGCATGTTTAATTTTTTCCATTATTTCATCTCTCAATTTATCAACCATCAAAATACACCTCGAGAGTATTTCTAATCTCTAAAAAATAGAATCCTTATTGATTTAGGAAGTTTGCATTTAAATATTTAATGGGACCGCCGAGATTTGAACTCAGGTTTCTGGCTCCCGAAGCCAAAAGGATGGGCCAAGCTACCCCACGGTCCCCTAACCTTATAAAAATCGGTATTATTAAAATATTTCGTTTATTCGAGTACTGAATGCATTTTTTTTAGGTCTTCTTCTTTCCTATTGGTCCTTTCCATTAGAGACCCAATTAGCCCCTCAAATAATAAAAATGTAGAAACTTCGAAAAGCGTACCCAAAGGAGCAAATGAAGGTACCTCATTATGAAATCCCTTCTGGACAAATCTTGCAGGATCTGTTCTATGTTTGGCATCTATTATTATTGATTTGGTGGACTTTTTTGCTAATCTAGAATTTTTATTAGAGGTAATCCCGATTATGTTCCCTTTAATTGTCATAGCTATTTGTGATGCTAAGCAAACACTTTTTGTTTCTCCAGAGTTAGATATTGCGATAAGTAAGTCTCCTTCTTCCATTGAAGGAGTTATAGTTTCTCCAACAACATAAACCTTGAAACCTATCTGCATAAGTCTCATAGCAAAAGCTTTTCCCACAAGGCCACTTCTACCAGCACCAACAATAAATATTTTATTTGCTTTCAAAATCTCAGATATTACTTCTTCTACGGTATTCTCATCAATCTCTTCCATAACAGAACTTATTTCAGATATTATGTTCCTTACAGAGGATTTTACATTCATTATTTTTCACCCATTGCTTTTACAAGCCCATAAAATGTTGGAGCAACAGCCTCTACCCTTGATTTAAATTCAGGATGGAATTGAGTTCCTAAGAAGAAAGGATGGTCTTTTATTTCCAGAACTTCCATAAGGCCACTTGGAGATCTTCCTGAAAATACAAGACGCTTATCTTTTAGAAGTGCATCTATGTAATCCCTGTTGACTTCATACCTGTGTCTATGTCTTTCGTAAATCTTGTCGGACTTATACAATGAATAGATCATAGAGTTCTTATCAAGAAGAATTTCTGAAGCTCCAAGCCTCATAGTCCCACCTTTAGA
Source organism: uncultured Thermococci archaeon (assembly GCA_964630765.1). Lineage (GTDB taxonomy): Archaea > Methanobacteriota_B > Thermococci > Methanofastidiosales > Methanofastidiosaceae > Methanofastidiosum. The sequence continues at coordinate 16,544 of CAZVXE010000024.1, forward strand.
TGAAATCTTCTTTTGTTCAGGTAGTAAATCAATGACAGGATGTTCCGTATCACAGACTTCAGTTGTATTGGCATTTTTAAGGCCACAGACATTTCTAGCGTATTCTATAACGGCGAGCTGGAAACCAAGACATATGCCTAAATAAGGGATATTATTTTCTCTAGCATATTTTATTACATTTATTTTTCCCTCTACACCTCTTGATCCAAAACCCCCTGGTACCAAAACACCATCAAATTTGTCGAGTTCATCTGATATTTTTTTATTCTCAAACTCTTCTGCCTCTATCCAGGATATATTTGTCTTATAACAAGTTTTAAATGAAGCGTGCTTAAGTGCCTGAGAAATACTGAGGTAAGAATCATGTAGATCGGCATACTTACCTACAATGGCAAGATTGACATCTTTTTTATAATCCTTACAAAGAATTGATTTCCACAATGTAAGATTTGGCTTCCCATCCATTTTAAATTGATCTAAAATTTTCTGCCCTATCTTTTCTTCATTAAAAATAAGGGGTATATAATGAATATCTTCTACATCAGGAGCGCTGATAACATGATCAACTCTCACATTTGTAAAAAGTGCAATTTTTTCTTTTGATTTTTCGTTTAACTTTTCAACACTTCTACAAACAATTATATGTGGGCTAATTCCGACTTCCCTTAATGCTTTTACTGAGTGCTGAGTGGGTTTTGTCTTTGGCTCCCCAACTACACTTAGGTTCGGTACAAGTGTAACGTGAATAAATACAACATCCTCTTCAATAGAGAGCTGCCTTAAAGCCTCAAGGAAGGGCATACTCTCGATATCTCCGACTGTCCCTCCAACTTCAATAACAGTTACATCATGGCCTTTTGCAACATTCCTTATTTCAGCTTTTATTTCGTCAGTGATGTGGGGGATAATCTGAACTGTTTTGCCAAGATAGTCACCCTTTCTTTCCTTTTCAATGACTTTAAGATATACTTTCCCTGTCGTGATATTATGTGCTTTAGTCAGATGTATATTAAGAAATCTTTCGTAATTTCCAAGATCTAGGTCTACCTCTCCCCCATCATCCAAAACAAAAACTTCTCCGTGCTCAAAAGGAGACATAGTTCCCGCATCAACATTAACATATGGATCTATTTTAACAACGGTAACTTTGTGTCCCATTGATTGAATTATTTTAGATATAGAGGCGGTAGTCACACCCTTTCCCAGACCAGAAATAACTCCTCCGGTAACTACCACATATCTCATAGAAAGAGTTTAAATTTATTCCTTATATAGGTTTTTGTAATTAATATAAGAGGCAATAATTTTAATATTTATAAAATAAAAAATAAAATTATAAAGCTGGTGCATTCATAGCAACAAGAGATAATTCTCCATCGGCCATATTCTTTAGTTTATGCTTTCTACCCATTGGAAATATTACCATGTCACCGGGACCGAGATCTGCAAAATTATCTTCACTATCCATCCAGACTCTTACTTTTCCCTTTATGACATAATAGGCTTGATCTGCACTTGCATGATCATGCCAGTCTGCCCATCCGCCCTTCTTAAAATCAGACCTCAGGACAGACATAGTTCCTGTTGGCTCGCCTTTCTTAAAATACCAACGAGAATCACAGTCAAAATGTAGATTTGGAGTGAATATTGTTGTATCCTTTTCATATTTTACTATCATTCCCATTTTTTACCTCCTTTACGGAACAATGGTAGTCCCTGTCATTCCTTTTAGAGCGTCTTCGGCCTTGTTAAGGGATGTAATAACAGCTTTCTTTCCCTTAGCTTCTTCTATGAATCTTATACATGCCAAGACTTTTGGCCCCATACTACCTGCAAGGAAGTGACCTTCTTTCATATACTTTTTAGCTTCTGCAACGGTCATTTTGTTAACTGGTTTTTGATCAGGCTTTCCATAATTCAAATAGGCGACTTCAACATCTGTAAGTACTAAAAAGATATCAGCTTCAACTGCCTCTGCAAGTCTTTCTCCGGCCTTATCTTTATCGATTACACCATCAATTCCCATTAAAATGCCGTTTTTGTCCTCTACAACAGGTACCCCACCACCACCTGACGCAATAACAATAACGTTACTATCAACAAGTTTTTTGATTGCCGCAGCTTCTGCAGGCCTTACCGGGTCTGGGGATGGAACAACTCTTCTATACGGCTTATCTCCTGTAGGTTTTACTTTCTTTATCACGTGCCCTTTCATTTTCTTATCAATATGTTCTTGGCCGGGTTTTGGGTCAATTACATACCCTGTTTCATCAGCAATTCTTTTTGCTTCTGCTTCTGAGAAAAAATTACCAACAGGTTTTGAAGGGTCTTGGAAATCAGGGTCATCTTTGGATACAACTACTTGTGTAACAACAGTAGCAACTGGGATATCCATCTTCTTCATCTTCATCATATTCTGAAGAGTCTGTTGTATCATATACCCTATTTGTCCCTGAGTCATGGCGCCTACAGCATCCATTGGCATTGGGGGGACAATAGCTACAGCAGCATCTTGCTGAACCATTAAATTTCCTGATTGCGGACCATTACCATGTGTGATCACAACTTCGTATCCATCTTTTATTAATTTTAAAATAGCCTCACAAGCAATTTCGACGTTTCTAAACTGCTCTTCATGAGTTCCTTTTTCTTGAGCTTGTTTTATAGCGTTTCCACCAAGTGCAACAACAATAGTTTCGATAAAATCACCTTTTCCTATATAAAATTTAAAAATAAAATAAAATAATAAATTTATACTCTTCCGCCCAATACAGCTGCGAGAACACCCTTCTGTACGTGCAATCTGTTTTCTGCTTCGTCAATTACGATACTTCGTGGACCGTCAATAACTTCAGGTGTAACTTCCCATCCATCTCTGACATCAGCAGGTAGACAGTGCATGTAGTAAGCGTTGTTTGTCTTTTTCATCCTGTCAGCATTGCATGTCCAGGATTTTTCGACTTCGTACTTCTTGAGTAATGACATGATCTTTTCTTCGTCAGGCTTCTTTGTTGGGTCCTTCAATGTTGGAAGATGGTTAATACTTGTCCAACCTTTTGGATAGACAACATCTGCACCTTCAAATGCTTCATCCATATCGTGGACAATTTCAAAAGTTCTTCCACATTCTTCTGCGTTTTCTTTAGCGTTTTTAAGAATTCTTTCATCAAGTGGGAATTCTTTTGGATATGCTACGGTGACATCCATATCATACCTTGTCATAAGTTCAATGTTAGAATGTGCGACAGCTAGGGGTTTCCATGGACTTGGGGCTGTTGCCCAGCTCATGACAAATTTCTTACCCTTTAAGTTGTGAGGGCCGAATTTTTCTCTTAATGTCATAAGGTCACACAACGCTTGGTGCGGGTGGTACATATCACAATCCATATCTAGAACAGGTATAGAACAATATTTTGCAAAGTTTCTAATCATCTGGTTTCCAGCACCATATACCATATTTACTGGCTTACCAAATACCCTAATAGCCAATCCCTCTCCGTATCTGTCAAGAACTTGGGCTGTATCTTTTACTCT
>CAZVXE010000025.1:0-2432 GCA_964630765.1 uncultured Thermococci archaeon
AAGTTAGGTAGATTTATGAGTTCAATTAGGATGATAGTTCTTGATGTTTTAAAACCTCATAAACCAATACTCCCCGATTTTGCAAATAAGTTATCTGAAATCCCTGGGATTATAGGTGTCAATATCTCCGTCGTTGAGATAGATCAAAAAACTGAAACAGTGAAACTTTCGATACAAGGGGATTCAATTGATTATGAGTTATTAAAAGAGGAAATAGAAAAGCTCGGTGGAACTGTCCACAGCATAGATAAAGTTGCAGCAGGTAAAAGGATTATACCTGAAGTTGAAACTTTACAGGACAGATCTTAAGTTCAGCCCCTGTTTTTTCTTATCTCTTTTGATATTTTTCTAAGTATCTCATTTTTGGAGAACTTTTTTTCAACTATGAATCTCCCAAGATTTCTGTCATCTTTTCCCTGCTCCTTAGGGTACCTTGAGTTCTTCTCAATCTCATGCTTTATCCCAGTAGCGTCGAGAGCTTTTTTAATCTCATCGAATTTTGGGTGGTCCAATGCCAAATTTTTTGGAAGTTTTCTACCGTCTTTCTTTGAAAGATTTTTATCAAGATAAGATGGCCATATTATATAGTCCTTCAAAATGATCCCCCTAAGCTTTTAAATAATCATTTGACAGAATATAAAAGTGTATTGGTGAATTTATGCATGAACTTTCCCTTGCCGATGGCATGTTAAAGACTGTATTGGAGGCAGCAAAAAAAGAAAAGGCCAAGAAAATTAAATCAATTAAGCTAGAGATGGGTGAGATCCTCTTAGTCAATACTGAGCAGCTTACCTTCTGTTTTGATGTAATTTCAAAAGGAACAATCGCAGAAGATGCCAAACTCGATATAATCTATCTAAAACCAAGAGTTCACTGCAACAAGTGCAACAAGGAATTCAATATTAAATCTGATAAAGATTTTCCCATACTTGCAATGACCTGTGAGTGCGGCTCAAATGATGTCACAATACTCTCCGGTAGGGAGTTTAACATCAAATCTATCAAAATTGAAGAGGATTAATTTTTAGAAAGAAACCTTTCTATCCTGTCGCACGCTTCATTTATCTTATCTTTTTTGAGGGGGTATGCAAGTCTCACAAAGTCATCAGAGTATGGGCCAAATGCAGCTCCAGGAACCGTGACAACCTTTTCTTGATTCAACAGTTTTTCAGAAAACTCTTCTGACTTCATTTTTGTTTGTGATATGTTCATAAATAAATAGAATGCACCTTCAGGTTTGATTGCACTTACTTCGTTCATCTCCTGAATTCTTTTCAAAAGTAGGTCTCTCCTATCCCTAAATTCGTCCCGCATATTATCAACAAAATGCTGAGGCCCTTTTAGGGCTTCCAAGGCGCCAAACTGCGCGAATGTATTATTGCATACCGGGCCGTACATGTGCAGTTTTAGCATTCTATCAAATAGGCTTTCATCCTTTGAAGAGAGGTATCCAACTCTCCACCCAGTCATAGAATAAGTTTTAGAAAATGAGTTAACTGTTATAACATTCTCTTCCATACCGTTAAGAGATGCCATGCTCACGTGTTTTTTGCCATCATAGATAAGACTCTCATAAACTTCATCAGATATCACTTTTAGATTGTATTCCATGATAATATCTGAAATCTTCTCCAAGTCATTTTTGCTCATGACTGCGCCTGTTGGATTTGATGGGGAATTTAGTATCAATAGTTCTGTCTTTTCAGTTATTTTTTCTTCTAGAAGTTCAGGATTTAAGATAAAGTTTTCATCTTCCTTGCATTCAACTTCTATTGGGATTCCCCCAGAAAGCATAACTGTCGGAACATAGGCAACAAATGCGGGCGATGGAACAATGACTCCATCTCCGGTCTTAATTGATGACTGGATTGCAAGGGATAAGGCTTCTCCTCCGCCGATAGTGACCATGATTTCATTTTCAGATACATCAATGCTGTTTTGTTTTTTCATCTTTTCAGAAATGGCCTGCCTCAACTCTAAAATTCCAGAATTTGGAGAATAGTAAGTTTTTCCCTCTTTTAGGGCTTTAATAGCAGCTTCAATTATGTGCGGTGGCGTGTCAAAATCGGGCTCCCCTATCCCAAGACTTATGATGCCCTCCATGCTCTGTGCAAGGTCAAATAATTTTCTGATACCCGATTTTGGTATCTTGTCTAGAGATGACGATATAGAATGTTCCGACATATTCTCTTCCTCTAAAAGTCAAAAAGTGTTTTTTGTTGATTCTTTTGCTTGTCCTCTTTCTGTTTTTCCGTTTCTTTCGGGAGTTCCTTTTCTTTTTGAGCAGCTTCTTTCTTTGATTCTATTTTTTTGTCAGTTGTTATTGGAACTGCCTCAATTTTCTCCTTCTTTTCTGGCTCCTTTAAAAGCTCTTCTCTTGCCAATTCAATTTTCCTATAATTTTTCTCATCAATAAATTTTATTTCTTCCAT
>CAZVXE010000025.1:2532-19216 GCA_964630765.1 uncultured Thermococci archaeon
GCAACAGATACTCCGCCAGTCATAAGGTCTGATGCATACTTCCACATGGAATAGTTCCTAGTGTTAAAAGCCCTTTTCAGGTAAATATCTGCCTTTGAAAGAAGGCCCATAGCTTGAAGTAGATCTTTTCCTCTGTACGCCTTGGGCGTGTTTTCGTCAATCCAAAGAAGAAGCTCATCCGGTTTTTTATCAACATCAAAAAAGTCTTTCCTGACATCAATTGAGTTTGACATGTAAAGTTTTGATAGGGCCTCGAATATGGAAGCCTCTGTGTCCCTTGAGCCAACTAACTTCTCATCGCCTTTCACTACTTTGCTACCTAACGAATCAAGGTCATTAATTGCTGCACGCATATCCCCTGTCGACTGCTCTGCTATCTTCATGAGGGTTTCATCCTCCACATGAATACCTTCGGCTACAACTATCTCTTTCAATCTGGCAAAGACAGTCCTCGATTGAAGTCTTTTGAACTGGACAAGCTTACAGTTGTCTCTTATAGCCTGAGATACTTCCCAGTAGCTGTTTGCAGTAAGAATGATTGGATTTTGTGTATTCTTTATTATCTCAAGTAAAGCCTTTGCCCCTCCAAAATCTTCTTTTCCGTGAATATTATCTGCTTCGTCCAGTAAAATTATTTTCTTGTAGCCAAAAAGGGTCTTTGAAGTAGAGGCGTTGCCAACAATTCTGTTCAATACAGTCTGGTCCCTTTTATCGCTGGCATTTAGCTCTATTAAATCATATCCAAGCTCTTTTGACAATACCTTTACCATCGTAGTCTTGCCGCTGCCGGGCGGGCCATAAATTAGAAGTGCTTTTTTTTCTGTTCCCCAGGTATTTATCCATGCTAGAATATCCTTTACAAGTGCCTGTTGACCTTTTATCTCAGAAAAATTTTTTGGGAAGTATTTTTCAACAAGCATATTATCGTTATCCTGTGGAAAGATTGGCGAGAAGGTATTCAAGCTGGATAAATTCATTTGCGCCCTGCACAAGCCTGAAATCTGCCTCGCCTATCATATCAACAATTCTAACTTTTTCTTTGTCAGAAACTTCTAAATTGAAAGTTTCTCTGTGCATCTGCATTATTATATCTTCACCGGACAATCCCTGCCCCAAAAGAAGTTCCTGAAGTATCTTTCTCGATGAAATGAAATCGCCAGACAGGGCGACTTTCATCATGTTTTTTATCTCTTCAGGTTTCGCCCTTGAAGAGACTTGGTATACTAAACTTTCTGTTATTGAGTCCCCTATGCCTGATGAAGACTGGAGGGCGTTTATCGCCTTTCTCATGTCCCCTTCAGAAACATAGGCAATCGCATCAAGTCCATCTTCCTTAAGGTCAATTTTTTCTTCTTTGGCTATCTTTCTAACCATGGTCTTTACAGCATCAGTTGACAATGGACCGAATCTGAATACTGCACATCTCGATTGGATTGGGTCAATGATCCTTGAGGAATAATTACATGAAAGGATGAATCTGCAGGTGGAAGTATAGACCTCCATAGTTCTCCTCAAAGCATTTTGAGCATCCGAGGTAAGTGCATCAGACTCATCTAAAAATATTATCTTGAAATCTCCACCTATTGGTTTAGTTCTTGCAAAGTCCTTAATTTTCTCCCTCACAACGTTTATACCTCTCTCATCCGAGGCATTTGTCTCCTGGAAATTTTGCTTCCAATACTCACCAAAAATCTCCTTTGCAAGAGCTATGGCCGCTGTAGTCTTTCCAACCCCGGGAGGGCCAGCAAATAGCAAGTGTGGCATTGATTTCTTATCAACATAAGATTTAAGTCTTCTAATTATTGGATCTCTTCCAACTATATCATCAAGCTTTTGAGGCCTGTACTTCTCTGTCCAGGGTTTTTCAAACTCCATTAACTCACAACCAATTATGTTAATTATCTAAAATATTTAAGTCTTATTGGATATTTCTGATAAGATCTACTATATTTGAGTTGGATTTATACTCTTTTAAAAGTGTCTTAATGAAATCTTCTTGAAAATCAAAAATCTCCTTTATTCTCTCCCTAACAAGGCAGTCTGATAGGAAGCACATTGATAAGAAAGAGGTGACATTTTTCGGAGTATTTGAGAAATGGGCCTTTTCAAAATCAATTATGACGTTTTTTGTTCCGCAAATAATATGCTTTCCACCTTGAATTTGTCTGTGATTTATCCCGGCTCTATCTAGAGCATTGCACTGTCTTGTGATATCAAAGATGTCTCCTCTATCGAACTTCCCCTCAATTAATAGATCCCCTTCTATATATTCCATTATGATGTAGTTATCATCATACCCGTATATCTTTGGCCCAACACCACATTCATTGGCCTTAATCAAATAATAAGCTTCCTTCTTAAGAGAGCCTTTCCTTTCAGAGTCGGACCTTTCAATTTTGATTGATACATTTTTGTTTTCGTAGTTTCCCAAAAAAATAATTGAGGTATTACCTTTGCCCATTGCCCGATCGGACCCAAGTTCAACTCTACCAAAAGAATAGATATTATCGACACCTTTTTCAAAAAGAGACTCTTTCAGCGCGGATGCCCGCTCATGAGAAAAAGTGGGGTAATCAATTGTCCTTATGTCGCTTAAGGTAGTTTCCATCTAATCAGTTAAGAGCAATTTTTTTACCCTGACACCGGCATCCCTTATCATGCTCATTTTTATTTCATTGTCAAGGTCATAATCTCTTCCATAAACTATTTCTTTTACGCCTGCATTTATTAGAATTTTTGTGCATGACATGCAGGGAAAATGAGTCGAGTAAACAGTTGAATTTTCAGTTGAAACACCATGTATCGCAGCTTGAATTATTGTATTCTGTTCTGCATGAACACCCCTACACAAATGAGATTTCTCAAGAGAGCCAAGAGTCTGCCTAAGGCATGTTTCTTCTGAGCAGTGAGGGAGACCTCTTGGGGCACCGTTGTAACCTGTAGATATGATGTAGCCTTCCTTAACTAATACTGCCCCGACATGCTGTTTTATGCATGTAGACCGTTTCTTTACTAACTCTGCAATACTCATAAAATATGTGTCAATATCCATCCTTGCCATAAAAATCACACTATTACTTAAAAAATTCTTTAACAATTATCCTTCTTTCATCAATATTTTTCCCTTCAAACAGTTTGTAACAATTACAAGAAGCTTTACCCTCTGTGCATATGCCCTCACTGATACATTTTGGTCCTGATGATTCAAATAATGCCGGTGAGACTTCAAGAACTTGATACAGCATTTCCCACGCCATATCCCTAATTTCCCACTGTGCTCTGTTGCAACACCTGAGATTAAAGAAATGCAGTAACTCTCTTGCATTCATTGTCATTACAAGATTAGTTTTAATGGCATTGGGGAGCACAAATCTTGCATCTTCAGGAGCTATTCCTAATTCAAGCAGTTTCTTATAACTCTCGCTATTATTATTAAGACTCTTATTGAATATATCTTCTGCAGTTTTATTCTTCTTAATCGAAGGAGGGGTAACAAATGGAACATCTTCCATCTTTACATATCTCTGGCTCTGCTGGGTGAAAGAAGCTATCCTGTGCCTTACTAACTGGTGGGAGCATGCCCTAGAAATGCCTTCTATAGAAAAAGTAAAACTTGCATGCTCTATAACTGAATAATGACCATATCCAACAACCCTCTGAATTCTCTTTTTTGCATTATCTGCGTCTATTTCACTCAACATATCAGAAGGAGTTCCTTCCTTCATCGATGTAAGGGCTGCAACAGCGCACACTTTTTCAGGGTTTTGGGTATGCTCTAAAAGAACAACTTTCATTATACTAAATTGAGCCAAATATTATATAAGATTAAGCATTTATAATTGAATATCAAATATTGACTATAACCTATAGTGCAATGGCAAATATTGATTATCAATAGTTTCATAGTATTTAAATAATACCCTCAATAATTTGAAAGGTATTATGCCATTTTTGTTTATATTTTGTAATGATTTTGGAACATTGTTATATATTATCAATATCGAAAAGCTTATAAACTGGTAACTGTATATTGATTATCAGCTACTAAAGGATAGGTGAGGTATTATGAAAATAGTCGAAAGAGGAATTGAAAGGCGCGAAGATAAGCCCTATACAGTTAGGATACTTGTCCAAAACCTTAACCTTGGTACTATTAGCCCAGGAACAATTCCAGGGTCCGTAAATGTAAAAACTTACGACACAGATCTTGGAACTTACCTAGAGCTTTCTGGTGACACAAGGGATGTCATAGAGTACGAGGCAAGAATAGTAGAGATGGACAATACTATTAAGGTTAAAGACGTAAGAAAAGTATTTTCCGAAATTTAATTTTTTATTTTAATAAAAATCTTGAGGAGAACAATGCTAGGAAGATACTCGAGGATTGTCATCTTATCAATATTCATATTGGTACTCATGGCACCATCCACTTGGGGCGCTACTAACAAAAATTTTCTCCTTGTAATTTCTAGTGTAAATGGAACTCCAATTGAAGATGCGGAAATCAGAATGTCATTGCAATCTGATACAAACTATCAAAGATCAGGAAACTCAAATTCAAGAGGGGAACTTCTTTTTGAGAATATAGCTGAAGGAACTTACTCTGTTACTATTGTAAAAAGTGGATTTGTCACTGTACTCGAAAATGTGGATATAACTCCAATTGACTCCAAAACTTTTTATCTGAGGCATTCTGGATTCAAAATAATTTCCGGACAAGTTTACAAAGATTCAAATGACAACAAGATCTTTGAGACAGGGGAACTTGGAATTGCTAATGCGACTGTGAAAGCCACAAACGTAACTACAAATGAAACATTTTCTGTTAATACAGATGAAAACGGACAATTTAGGATTGAAATCCCTGATGCACAAAACTATAAAGTTGTAGTTTCGTATTCTACGTCGGAGTATGAAGTACCGAATACTGTAACTCCGATAGATACTGTTGATTATTCAATAACTGTTCCTCTAATCATAAAAGGAGAAGTTTACGGCAAGGTAACAACAGACGAGGGCAACCCCTTGTTCGGCATACAAGTTTTTCTCAAAGGAACAAGTGTAACTTATACTTCTACTGATCTTGGAGGATTCTTTAGATTCTCAGTTAAACCAGGAACTTATTTCGTAGAAGTTGAGTTCATGGATTATGAGAAATATACAACTGAACCTTTTAATCTTTTACAAGAAGAACAAAAAGAAGTTACAGTTGTCTTGTTAAAACAAAAAGGCACTCTTACTTATGAAATTAAAACAGAAGATGGTATGGCTTTATCTGAAGTTGACGCTGAGATAATAAGGACAGGAAGCGGTGTGTCAGTTGAAAAGCTTACTAAGGCTAATGGAACAATGCAGCTCCCTCCTGGAGTTTATACCCTAAAAGCCGATGCAAAAGGATACGAGCCTGCTGAAGTAAATTTTGAGATTACTAAAGCAGGAATTACAAAGTCACTGACATTAAAACAGGCAAACGGTGCAATAAAAGTTACACTGAAGGACTTACAAGGCAATCCAATAAGCGGAGTGTCTGTTCTTATCGACGGACAGCAAAAAGGTAGTTCTGATAATTCTGGTACAATAGTAATATCGGACCTTCCTCCAAAAGAATATCAAGTTACAGCCTCTTCAACTCTTTACGGAAAAGTAACACAGGTTGTTAAAGTTGAAGGAGAGACTGAAAAAGAAATTAATTTAATCTTAGCATCAAATATCTTAATTCAAGCATTGCCCATTATAGTAATTGCCGCATTTTTCATTATCATAGCTTTGTTAAAGATGAATGTGAAACATATCGGTCTTCCGAAAAAAACATCTGAAAGGCCGCCACAAGAAAAGCCACCAATGCAGGAAGTACCACCTCAAGCCTATTACCAAGAAGTTGAACAAAGGCAAGATTTAGTACAACCAAAACCAGAGCCAATCAAAAAATCAAAGCTTAAGACAAAAAGACCACTCAAAGGACTTCCAAAAAAACCTTCAAAGAATAAAGGAAATCCATAAGCTTTTTTAGGTTATACTTCTAATATTAGTTATATGAAGAAAAAAATCGTTATCGTTGGAGCAGGGCCTGCTGGTCTCTTTTCTGCCTACAAGCTTTCTGAAACTAATAAATTTGATATTGTTATCCTTGATAAGGGTAGAGATGTCGATAGCAGAAAATGCCCACTTGAGCGTACAGGTGAGTGCGATAACTGTGATCCATGTAATGTGTTATATGGGGCTGGTGGCTCAGGTTGCCTTTCAGATGGAATACTAAATCTAAGGCCAGATATAGGTGGAGATCTAGAAGCCCTTACTGGAAAAGCGGACAAAGCCATAAGTTTAGTTAACGAAGTTGATTCAATTTTCTTAGAGCATGGGGCGCCAGAAAAACTATTTATCGGCGAAACAGAAATGATTGAAGATTTACAAAGAAAAGCCGAAGCCTCGGGAATTAAGTTTATTCAGATACCTCAAAGACACATAGGGAGCGATTACACCCCCGTAGTAATAAACTCAATTAAAAAATATCTTGAGAAAAAAGGGATAAAATTTATCGTACTTGCTGATGTCTACAAAATAGAAAAGGTAAAACAAGGATACACTACTACCTATGTGCAAAAAAATACTTCGCATAAAATTGACTCTGATTATGTCATTGCAGCCCCGGGTAGGGCAAGTTCTAGTTTTTTGATGTCACAAATCCAGGAGCTTGGTATCAAAGTAGACCATCAACCAATTGATATTGGAGTCAGGGTCGAAGTATCCAAAGTTGTAATGAAACCTGTAATTGAGGTAAATAGAGATCCAAAGTTCCATATCTATTCTAAGACTTATGATGATTTTGTAAGAACTTTTTGTACAAATCACGAGGGGTATGTGATGAAGGAGCAGTACGATGGATATGTTGGGGTAAATGGGCATTCAATGAGGGATATTAAATCTCAGAATAGCAACTTCGCTTTTCTTTCAAGGGTAACACTGACATCGCCTGTTGAAGATACAACATCATATGGGATATCCATTGCAAAGATTGCTACAGTTCTTGGAGGTGGAGAACCTCTCATACAGAGATTTGGAGATTTAAGGAGAGGCAGAAGATCAACACCTGAAAGAATTAGAAGAAGCAACATAAAACCTACACTTCTTTCAGCAACCCCTGGAGACATAGCCATGGCATTACCTTATAGAATAGTCACAAATTTAATTGAATCTCTTGAAAGACTGGATAATGTACTCCCTGGAGTAGGAAGCGATTCAACACTTCTATACGCTCCAGAAATTAAATTCTACGGGATAAGGGTAAAAGTGGATTCTTCAATGGAAACTAATATACCAAATCTTTTTGTCGCTGGCGATGGAGTCGGGCTTTCAAGGGATATAGTAAATTCGGCAGCTACTGGGATCCTTGCAGCAGAAGGGATATTAAAGAAGGAGAGTAAATCTTGAAAGACATCCAGTATATATTCATGGACATCGACGGCGTCCTCTACAGAGGCAATCACACGATTAATGGGGCTAGGGAATTCATTGATTATTTAATTCAAGAAGAAATAAAATTTATTTGTGTCACTAACAATTCTGCCAAAACACCTGCTGACTATTCAAAAAGATTGAAGAGAATGGGGATAAATATTGGAGAGAACGAAATAATAAACTCCGGTGTTGCTACGGTAGAATTCCTAAAAGATACTTTTCTCAAAGAAAAGGATAATCTAAGTGCATACGTAGTTGGGGGTGAAGGTTTAGTATCCCTCATTGAAAAATCTGGAATAAGACTAGAAGAAAAAAATCCTGATATCGTAGTAGTTGGGTGGGATATCACCTTCACATATGAAAAGATGAAGAAAGCATCACTTGCAATCCAGAATGGTGCAATATATATAGGTACAAATCCAGATTTAACTTACCCATCCCATGAAGGTATACTACCTGGCTGTGGTGCGATTTTAGCATCAATAACGGCCGCCAGTGGCGTTGAGCCTATAATAATCGGAAAGCCAAAAACTCTAATTATGGAAATGGCGGCTAAAAGGATTTCAGCAAAAAAAGAAAAAAGTTTGATGATTGGGGATAGGATTGACACTGATATTCTGGCTGGAAGAAACTTTGGAATTCAAACTGCAATTGTATTAAGTGGGGTCGCCGATAAATCAGAAATATCAAAATCTCATATAAAGCCAGATTATGTCTTTGAAGATATGATGGATTTATACCTTAATTTAAAAAAATCTAGAAAGGTGCAAAAATGAAAAGCAATAAATTTTTAGTTTTGTGTTTGGGTCTGATTCTTTTATTACCACTTTGTCTTAACACTTCCCTTGACAACTGGAATACAAGCATAAAAGTTGCAAATCTACGCTTGGCAAATGGGATTGAATATTATAATATATCTTCAAATGCTTATTCAATTCAGGATATGGACAATGTCACAGTTTATGCAGATAAAGCTATACTGGAGTTTTCAACAGCTATAATAGCGCTTGAAAATGCGATGGGTGAAGCTCAGAAATCAAAGAAGGACTGGTTAATACTATATACAAATTTCTACCTAAAAAAAGTTCAAGCTCTAAAAAATGCAGCAGTTGAGATTAAAATCTTGAAAGAGTACTATCTAAACGGGCAAGAAGACGGAATCATCCAATCAATGAACAACATAAGACAGTATGAAGATGAGTTCAAAGAATATGATCTCAAGATGGAGGACATAAAAAGAGATCACGTATCAGAGTTCCAGTAACTATTCTCTTTTCTTTTCAACTATTTTTTCAGGGTAGGTAAAACAAGAGCCTCCAAGATGATTAATGAACTTTACCTTTTCAACATCAATGCAATCATTGTAGTAATCCTTTTCAATTTCACAATGGACTATCTCGCCAATAAAGAGATAGTGGTCACCGCACAAGAAGGAGTCAATGACCTTACACTCAAGAAAAGCAAAGCATTCTTTAATTGAAGGGGAAACTACCTTTTTGCCTTTAACTTCTTTAAGTTTATACGCCTTAAATTTATCAATATTCCGTCCACTCTCAGAACCACACAATAAGACCTTGTCTAAAAGTTCAATTGAAGGGATATTAACTGTAAATTCTTTAGAATTTCCAATCAGAACGTGGGATAGTTTCTTCGTTGAGAGGGATATTGAGACAAGTGGTGGTGAATGTGAGACAGGGCTTGTCCACGCTGCAGTAACGATATTGGACTTACCTTGGTATTTTGATGTGATCAAAACAAGAGGCCCAGGATTCAATAGCCTTAGACCTTTTAAGTTTTCTATTTTGGTCTTCATTCTACCTTGTATCCTATTTTTTCTAAAAGATCTCTTCGTTCTTTCTTCTCATATTTATCTTCAATCTTTTCAGCAGAAGTCCCATCAACAACTCCTATAACAGAAGTTCCCAGATTTGTTTTTGCTACAATTACTTGGAAAGGATTTTCGCTTGCACCATACACAGCGCAAACAGAAGGATGTCCTTTTATGTTGTTCAAGACATTAATGGGGAAAGCGCCCCTCATCATTATTACAAATACATGCCCAGCCCCTATCTTCAAGGCGGCATTGGCAGCAAGCTCTTTTAGGTGTTCATCGTTTCCTGCAACTCTTGTAAGCTTTGGTTTGGCTTCATTCATTGCAACACCAATTTTGATCCCTGAAACACAGGTCAGAAGAGTCTTTGCAAGATCATCTACAGTATATATAGAAAAGTTTCCCTGCCCAACTATAAACTCAACACCATCATCCTTCTTTATGTCAATAACATTCATTTCCATAATATCACGCCTTTTTTCAAGTTTTTAGATATTAAAGGTTTAGTCTATACATCTATTGAGGGCCTCGAAAGCAAGCACCATATCCTTCTCATCGACGACAAATATAGTATCCATAAAACAGCTCATAGTTTCAATAACGTTTATCCCGACAGAGGAAAGATTTGAGGATAGGTAGGACACGACTCCTGGTGTATCCCCGATGTCCTCGGGACTCTTAACAGATATTTCAACTAGGTCTTTTGAAACTCTCAATACATTTTCTTTACCTATAAGATCTGTAACCTCCTCAAGATAGTCTTCAAGTAAGATTAAGGTTATACCTTGGGAGCCTTGGATAATATTGATTAGATACCCTTCAGAAAGTGTCTTCTTTAGAACAGGCTCAAGTTTCAAGAAAACATGCCATCCGGGCTTTAATGTTACAGTCGCAACTTTTGTCTTTATGTTGATCCTGCTTTTCTTTAGAATTAGCTTTATTTTTTTCTCAAGAAACTTTTTTTCTTTCTGCAGTTCTTCAGCATACCTTCTTGACGCTATAAGTACAGCAACCATGTTGTCTATTTTGTATTCATCCATTATCATCCTTGAAAGAGCAGAATAGTTGATTATACCATACTTAAGACAGTCCATTATAGATGGGTGTGCACCTATGTATTCCCTAACTATCTCCGCTATACTTTTTTTGTCTGGCACAATTATTATTTGTACGATACTATATTTAAATGTTCTGAATATACTATGATTGACAACTTATGACAAAATACTTAAATCATGTGTATATTAACTATTTTAGATGTTTTTATGTCCATAAAAAACCCAAAGACTCTCAGGGAAAAGACAAGATATGTCAGTTTTAAAATAGAGGGAGGGAAAGACTTTAAAAGAGAGGACCTAGTTAAAGCTATCTGGAATTCAGCCATTGATTTTTTAGGAGAGTTTGGCGCTTCTGAAATAGGTCTTTGGGTTAAAGAATACGACGATAGTAATAAGTGTGGCATAATAGAAAGCAATATAAAATCATTACACAAAGCTATATTTATACTATCACTTACTAAATCTGTAGGTAAAGAAAAAGTTAATATACTGCCTCTTTGTGTATCAGGGACTATAAAGGGGTTAGAAAAAAATATCAAGTCTAATGTTAATTAGTTTATGGAGGTAAATAAATGGCATTTGTTCCACCCGCATCTGGATATGACCGGGCAATTACCGTTTTTAGTCCAGATGGAAGTTTGTATCAGGTTCAATACGCTGGCGAGGCTGTAAGAAGGGGAGCCACCGCTATAGGTATTAAATGTAACGAAGGAGTCGTCCTTTGTGTCGACAAGAGAATCCCTTCAAGGCTTGTTGAACCGGAATCATTTGAGAAAATATTTCAAATAGACGATCATCTTGCTGCAGCGACATCAGGAATAATAGCAGACGCAAGGATACTAGTCGATAGAGCTAGAATTGAAGCACAGATTCATACATTAAGCTATGATGAAAAGATGTCTGTCATGATGTTGGCAAAGAAGATCGGAGACTTAAAGCAGATGCACACACAGTATGGCGGATTAAGGCCATTTGGTGCTTCTTTGATTCTTGCAGGTATCAATTCAGAAGGACCTCAGATATTTGTTACTGAGCCTTCAGGAGCTTATCTTGAATGGAAAGCAACAGCCATAGGCGCTGGAAGATCCGTTGCAATGGAGATATTCGAAAAAGAATATTCCCCAGAAATATCAATTGAAGATGCAATTATACTTGCTTTAAGAGCCCTTAAAAAATCAATTGAGGGAGATTTAAGCAAGAGCAATGTTGAAATGGCTGTAATAAGCATGGAAGATAAGAGATTTCAAAAAATGGATGAGGAGAAATTAAATCTCTATATAGAGAAAGTTAAAGCGATTAAGGAAGGGGAGGATAAGGAGTAGATTGTTTGATATCTCTAGATGATGCAGTTACTGCAAAATATAAGTACCAGGGTGAACATTTTGAGATCTTAGTTGATCCCAAAAAAGCCCAAGAATTTAAGGGAGGAAATGAAGTAGATGATTTCCTCGCCACAAATTTTATTTTTAAAGATGCCGACAAAGGAGATAAAGCGTCTCCAGACTCTCTTAAAAAGGCATTTGGTACAGATAGCGTTAATGAGATTTCAAAAATTATTCTTAAGAAAGGAGAAATACACCTTACTACCGATCAGAGAAGGGCAATGATGGAAAACAAGAGAGCCCAGATTATTTCCTATATTTCAAGACATGCTATAAATCCTCAGACAGGCCACCCGCACCCACCCCAAAGAATAGAAAATGCCCTAGAAGAAGCAAGGGTCCAAGTAGACATGTACAAGAGGACTGAAGACCAGATTAAGCAGATAATTCATGTATTGGCACCAATAATACCTATTAAGATTGAAAACAGGAGAATTGGAGTCAAAGTGCCTGCGGAGCACGCACCTAAAACAATGGGATTTGCAAAAAATCTTGGTACTATTATTAAAGAGGAATGGGGAAGAGATGGCTCTTGGATGTTTGTAATTGAAATACCGGCTGGATTACAAGACGACCTTTTCAGTAAGTTGAACAGCGCTACAAAAGGAAACGTTGAGACAAAGATAATGGATAAATGATACGGAGAGATAACATTGGAATTTTTAGTTAAGGATAGATCGATTGTCACGCCAGGTATGGCTATTGCAAAAGGGCCTTTTAGATATGAATATGGGGTTGATAAATTTGAGGATACAATAATATCCTCTGTTTTAGGAATAGTCTATATTGAAAATGACGGCGTTAAGGTAGTTCCGCTTGAAGGCAAATATATGCCAAAAAGGGGCGATGATGTAATTGGGACAGTTGTAAGCATAAATCCTCTAAGTTGGGATTTGGATATAAATGCCCCTTACATGGCCAATCTTCATGTCCAGGATGCTTTGAGGTATGTCAAGGACACTTCAAATCTTGAGAGGATATTCAAAGTAGGCGATGTAATTTATGCAAATGTTAGAGATGTCGGAGAATCTTCAGACATTGTTTTACAGTCAAAGGAAAGACCTTACGGTAAAATGAAATGGGGGAGAGTTGTAAATATTCATGCTACAAGGGTCCCCAGAGTAATTGGTAAAAAAGGATCAATGATTAAGTTATTGAAACAAATGACCAAATGCGAGATTATGGTCGGTCAGAATGGCAATATATGGATCAAGGGCGAGAGACAAATGGAAGATATTGTTGAGAGAGCCATTCTTAAAATTGATAGAGAAGCCCACATACCAGGGTTAACAGACAGAATAAAAAAAATACTTGAAACTGAATTATCAAGATAATATTAGGTGTTATATATGGAGAAAGACATAAAGTTCTTTACTAATGGCAAGAGAATCGACGGAAGAGCCGTCGATGAATTGAGAAACATAAAGATAGAAGTTGGAGTTTTTAAAAGAGCAGATGGCTCATCTTATATTGAATGGGGCGGAAATAAGATTTATTGTGCCGTTTATGGCCCAAGAGAAGCTTACCCCAGATTTCTTCAAAAATCAGACAGGGCCATATTAAAGTGCAGATACAACATGGCCTCTTTCGCAGTTGAAGAGAGAAAAAGACCTGGCCCAAGCAGAAGGGGAGTAGAAATAGGTAAAGTAACGCAAGGCGCATTAGAACCTGCTTTGTTATTAGAAAATTTCCCAAAATGCATGGTTGAGGTTAATATTGAAGTTATCCAAGCAGATGCTGGAACAAGATGTGCAGGAATAACTGCTGCATCAGTGGCACTTGCTAATGCAGGAATACCTATGAAAGAATTGGTACCCGCATGCGCAGCTGGAAAAGTTGACGATAAGATTGTGTTGGATCTCTGTAAAGAAGAGGATAACTACGGTCAAGCAGATTTACCATTGGCACTTCTTCCAAGAAGAAACGAGTTCAGTCTTTTACAGATGGACGGAGACCTATCCGAAGAGCAGCTTGAAGAGGCTTTAGACCTCGGTAGGAAAGGATGTCTTGAAGTATATGAAATTCAAAAGGAAGCGCTAAAGAAAAAATATGTAACGGAGGATGTGGCAAATGAGTAGTGTTCTTTCAGATATTAAGAAAGAGTATATGATAAGCCTCTTGAAGAACGGTAAGCGTGAGGATGGAAG
The DNA here is from genome assembly GCA_964630765.1 of uncultured Thermococci archaeon. Classification (GTDB taxonomy): domain Archaea; phylum Methanobacteriota_B; class Thermococci; order Methanofastidiosales; family Methanofastidiosaceae; genus Methanofastidiosum. The sequence continues at coordinate 16,406 of CAZVXE010000025.1, forward strand.
AGGCCTTAATGATATGAGAGATCTAAAGGTCGAGCTTGGAATTGTAAACAAAGCTGAAGGTTCATGCTTCGTTCAAATTGGAGACACAAAAGTAATTGCTGGAGTAAAGTGTGAGACCGGAGCACCATTTCCTGACACCCCAAATCAAGGAGTTTTTACAACTAATGCAGAATTAATCCCAATGGCATCCCCTGACTTTGAAGCAGGCCCACCAAGGGAAGATGCGATAGAACTTGCAAGAATAGTTGACAGAGGAATCAGGGAATCAGGCGCCATTGACTTCCAAAAATTAGTCATTAAAGAAGGAGAGCTTGTAAGGGTCTTGTTTGTTGATATCCATATAATGGATTACAACGGAAACCTATTTGACGCAGCTGGAATTGCAGCAATAGGCGCTCTTTACAATACTAAAATGGCAGTATTAGACGAAGAAGGAAAGAAAACAGAAGAACTAATGCCGTTACCAATGAAAAAAATCCCTGTACCCTGTACATATGCAAAAATAGCAGATTCAATCTTATATGATCCTTCAATGGAAGAGGAAAGTGTAATGGATTCAAGAATTACTGCTACAACTGAAGACAGTGGAAGAATATCCGCAATGCAGAAAGGGGACGTAGGAAGCTTTAAAAAAGAGGAGATTTTAGACATCGTCAGACGATCAAAGGTGAGGGGCGACGAAGTTAGGGCCCTTCTAAAAGAAAAATTCTCTGAAATGAGGTGATGTTCATGGCAGTTTCAAATAAGTCAAGCAGTGCAGGAAGATTTGGGCCAAGATACGGTAGAAAAATTAGAGTTAAAATTTCTAACATTGAAGCTCAGATGAAACAGAAACATAAATGTCCACAGTGTGGGAGAAAATCTGTAAAAAGAATAAACACTGCAATATGGCAATGCTCAAAGTGTGATACTACTTTTGCCGGAGGCACATATCTTCCAGATACGCCTGTGGGAAGAGTTTCACAGAAGGCATCTTTAAAGTAGGAAGTGAATAGTTGTATAAATGTATTGAATGTAAAAGAGTACTCACCCCTACAGAACTTGATGATATAAGGGGGATTAAATGCCCCTACTGTGGTAACAGGATATTCATCAAGATGAGGCCTGAATTGGCAAAGACCGTACAAGCACGTTAATATGATGCTTATCTCAACTTCTAGGAGGCCATCAACTAGGACTAGGTCCTTTGTTAAAGAGCTACTAGGAGTTATACCTCTTTCTTTTCAAGTTACAAGGGGTAAAAAATCTATTGAAGAGTTAAAGGATATTGCTGTTCTTAAAGGCTGCAGAAGATTGATGATAGTTGAATCAAAGGATGGAAATCCTTCTGCACTTTCTTTTATGCACATTGACAAGAAAGACTGGAAATGGCTAGGTGTCATAGATATTACAGTATCCCTTAGAAGGGAAATGAAAATAAATCATAAGCTAGAGTCATTTGATGATGATTTACCTCTTTTAATAAAAGGTGAAAAGGACGACTCTTTTGACTTTGTCAAAGAGATGTTCTTCTGCAATGATTATGATGAGAATGTAGAAGGCTCTGTCCTTTTATGGAACGGCGGATTTATCAACTTCATAAGAGATGAAGTTTCTGACCTTCCAATCGGCCCCAAAATTAATGTATTAAAATGGAAGCGTTTAATCTGATGTCAGTAACTAAAAATAAATCTAGAGGGGTCCGAGCTGAATATGAAGTCAAGAAATTTCTTCTTGAGAATGGTTATTTTGTCTTCAGCAAAAGAGTAAGCCAGAGTGGCCCTGACATAATAGCAATAAAAGGTGAAAAGACAATAGTAATGGAGGTCAAAAACACCAAACTTTCAAGCATCAAAATCAAAAACTCACAGATCAAATCGCTTTTAGACACAGCCACTGAAATATCCAAGAAGACCGTTCTTTCCCCAAAAACAATCCTTGGGGTAAAATTTTCTTCAAAAGAGGGTGGTTGGACCTTTATTTCAATCGAAAACCAGATTTATGAGGATAAAATTATAAAAAAACAACATGAAAATCTATTAGAATTAAGCAAAGGCTTAAAAAGTTTTATTTAACAAATAGAGAAAAGAGAGGGTTAGATGCAAGGAGAATCAAATACATTTTATTCAAAAGGGTCTAAAAAATTCAAACAAAAAATATATTCTAAAAAAACTAAAAAATTGAACATGGGAAGAGTTTCAGACTTTAAATGGGATTTAAATCAAGTATTAAACAAAATGCCTGAAGATAAAGCAGGTCTTATTCGTGGGCCATTATATGCCAAAGCTTCAAAGATAGGTTTTGACGAGGCTAAACAGTTCTTGAAGGACAAGGAAGATGAAGGGGTAATAGACAAGGATATTGCTTTAGATATTCTCCGAGTTCTTTCCAAATACTCAAAATTTAGATAATCTTTTCTCTGATACTTTAATATGCCAATTCTAGATGGATTTAACATTTTTAAAGTAATAAATTTATATTCTGTTTATCATTAGACTAGAATATACCAGGTATGGGTCTTACTGATAAAATGTCTTACAATCCAAAAAAAGATTACTATGAAATGATCGGGGGTATAACACCTTCATCTAACTTAAGGGAGATTAAGAAAGCTTACAGGAAAAAAGCCTTAGAATACCACCCAGATAGAAATCCAGGAAAAGAAGACTCGGTAAAAAATAAGTTCCTCGAATTAAAAGAGATTTATGAAACACTCATTGACAAAGAGAAAAAAGCAGAGTATGATAAATATAGGGAGAAATTTTTATCCGCCAATAAACCTCTAAATTATGAAGGTCGCCCTGGATGGACCTATACAACAAATGTTGATGT
>CAZVXE010000026.1:0-19020 GCA_964630765.1 uncultured Thermococci archaeon
CGAACTTCAATACTTTGATATATATTTTAAAGTTTCGGGTATAATTGTTTCACAGCCCAAAAAAATAAGTTAAAATTGAACTCTAATTCTATAACAGAGCACAAAAATAACATATAACAATTCCTAAAGCCTTATTATTACTTTATTTGATATAATATGTTAAAAAATAATAATTTTACCCACCATGGGCCGTAGCAAGTATTTTTAGGGTTTCGCCGTTTTTAATAGTGTCATCTATTGATGTAAGCATTCTGTCGTCCACCATTACAAGCATATACTCATTGATTTTCCCATTTTGGATAGCTGCATTTAGAAATTCTTTATTGTAATTATCAGAGATATACTCAACTATATCCTTGAAGGTCATCTGATCGCATGGTATATCCATCTCGTTTTTCCCTAACATATCCCGATATTCTGCATATAGTTTTACTTTGATCATGATTATCCTATAAATGATTCAAACTACAATCTTTTTAAATGTTTGGAAATTCTCCATTGTTTAGAAAAGATAAAATAAAAATAAATAATTATCTGATATAATCACTTGCTTGGGAAGAACTTCCTGAACGGTAAGAGCAGTCCCACAAGACTCAAGATGACAAACATCATTAATGGTGGGAGCAATGAAGAGCTTGATTCAAGTGTTAAGCTAAGCGCTACGAAACCTAAAAAGAACGCTGGAACAATCCAAAAAGCATACCAAGACCACTTTTCCCCACGCCTATATGCGGTCGCAGAGATAACCATAAGAAGAAAGGCGAAGCCAAAGTCAGACAAGCCTCCACTTCTAAAATAGAAATTATACAAGTCGAAAAATATCGGATTCGAAACTTTCAGATCTTCTATTGTCATGCCAACGATATTCCTTACCAACTCTGGGTCTGTATTTAAGCCCAATGCATGAGGCACCGCAGATACTATAGTCATTGCCCCTATAGCGAAGAAGACTACCCATGCATACTTCTCATAAATTTTTTCTTTCATTTTGATCCCTTTTCTTAAAATATCCTTAATATTCGTAGATTTAAAAAATTCCTTTTAAGACTATCTCTCTTATCTTTTAATATGTGTTAGTGTAAAGCCGAGGTAAGGGAAGAAAAAATTTAGAGTTAAGAGTCGTTTGATTGGAATTATGCAGCAGAGCAGAATTCAGTTAATTATTATAAATAAATTATTTTTGGTATATTACTAAAATGGTATATTTCTTATCTAGAATTTGCATATATCAATAAAATATCTTGGATATAATTAACATTTCAAAAACTATTTAAATCCAAAGAAACTCAGATGGGGTGGTGATTTCAATGACATTTTGTGCAAGTTGTGGTTCACAGAACCCTGATGGCAGCCAATTCTGTACCGGTTGCGGTGCTAAATTAGGTGCAGGTGCCCAAGCAACTCCTGGATTTGCAGGTAGCGGGGGACAGGGATATAAATTTGAGATAAAAGACAGACCAGTTTTTAGTATTTTAAATATAAATTTGAATAGTGGACAGTCCATAGTAGCAGAAGCGGGTGCAATGGTAACAATGTCCTCTAATGTCAGCATAAAAACTGAAATGAAAGGTGGACTTGGTGGGGCTTTAAAGAGAGGTGTTCTTGGTGGAGAATCTTTATTTATGAATACATTCACAAGCAATGGCCCAGGCACGATTAGCTTTGCCCCAGGATACCCCGGAGATGTAACACACATAAAAATGAAAGGAGATACCTGGTTCCTGCAAGGTGGGGCCTACATGTGCTGTTCACCAGAAGTAACTATTGATACCAAATTTCAAGGACTAAAGGGATTGGTATCCGGAGAGGGATTATTCTTCCTAAAAGCTGATGGTGTTGGAGATCTATTTATCTCAAATTATGGATCTATAATAGAAAAAGAGCTAAAGGGAGAATCGTTCAAAGTTGATACTGGTCACCTTGTAGCATTTTCCAGCGGCATTACTTATAATGTTGAAAAGATCGGGGGTTGGAAGTCTACAATCCTAAGCGGTGAAGGTCTTGTTGCAAATGTTTCTGGTACTGGAAAAGTATTGCTACAAACAAGATGTGCGCAGGCTCTTGCCCAATGGCTTGTACCATTCATGCCCTCAGGTGGCGGTGCAGGTGGAGGCGGCTTTAAAATAGGGCTAAGTTAAAATAAATTTTTATTTTTATTCTTCTTTTTCTTCTAAATCAATTTTTACACTTTTCTTTATTGCATAGCCTGCTTCCGCTTCGCATGCTTTTAATACCCCACATGGTACAGGGCATACTGCATGTAGTATGTCTGCTTTTTGATAGACAGGGTTTATTGGCATCTTTTTGAAAACTACGTCTTTGTCCAAAGTCTCTATGTCTTCAGCAAATTTTTCAACTAATTTGCAGTTAGTTACTATTTCGACTTTAAATCCTAGCCCTTTTCTTTTTACCTTGACTTTATTAACAAATCCACATGCCCCAGCATCAATTGTTCCTTCAATCATGTTATCACTTTAATATACATTCTATATTATGGTCATCAACTATAACATATTTGTATCCTTGCTCTGTTAAAAATATTTGCCTGTTAGCGGAGTATTCCTGATCCCTGGTGTCTTTAGTGACTATTGAATAAAACTTTGCTGATGATCCATCTTTCTTTGGTCTTAATATCCTGCCTAATCTCTGGGCTTCTTCTTGTCTCGACCCAAAAGTACCTGAAACTTGGATGGCCACATTTGCATCTGGCAAGTCTATGGCAAAATTTGCCACTTTAGATACAACAAGAATACTAATCTTACCTTTTCTAAAATCGGAGTATATTCTTTCCCTCTCTTTGTTTGGAATTTTACCAGTTATTAATGGGGCTTTAAGAAATTCTGCAATTTTCTCAAGCTGCTCGATATACATACCAATAATAAGAATTCTGTCATTTTTATGATGGTCAATTATTCTCTTTAAAATCTCATATTTGAACGGATTTTCTGCGGCTATCCTGTACTTGTTTCTATCGTCAGATGTGGCATACACTATTCTAGATTTTTCAGGCATATGCACTCTAATTTCATAACATATCGCTTCTGCTATCCATCCCTGCTGTTCAAGATTCTTCCAGGGCATGTCAAATTTTTTCGGCCCGATAAGACTGAAGACATCCTTTTCCCTTCCGTCTTCCCTTACCAAAGTAGCTGTTAATCCAAGTCTCCTCTTTGACTGTATGTGGGCTGTGACTTGGAATACGGGTGCTGGTAGTAAATGAACCTCATCATATATTATAAGGCCCCAGTTCTTCTTGTCAAATATATTGAAGTGAGTAAACTCGTCTTCTTTTTTGCTCCTATAGGTCAATATTTGGTATGTTGTTACTGTTATCTCTCGTATTTCTTTTACTTCACCAGTGTATTCTCCTATCTTCTCCCTGGGGATATCCGTCTTATCCAGTATTTCATCAATCCACTGCCTAACAGCAATGACATTAGGACAAGTAATTAGGGTATTAGTCTTAACTTTAGCCATGACCCCCATACCGATAACAGTCTTACCTGCACCACATGGAAGGACTATTGTTCCGCTCCCTCCCTCTACTCCGCCGCTCCTGTAAAAAACATTTACCGCATCTTCCTGATATTTTCTTAATTGAAAGTTTACTCCGCTTCTTGTAGTACTAAGAAGGTTAATCTCCAAATAGTCTCCATCTTCGTAACCTGCCAAATCTAGGGCAGGCCATCCAATCTTGATTAGATCTTGCTTCAAAAATCCTCTACTGTTGATATCTACCTTAAGGGTATTACTATCTATAGTAGCAAGGACGTATTTTTTTATACGCTCGTTGTTCTGAATTTCTTTAATGAGAAGTTCGTCTTGTGAAAAAAGAACTAAGTCCTCGTTACTCTTTTTTAAAGAAAGTCTTCCAAATCTAGACATTATGTCCTTAATGTCACTTATAACGTTGGAAGGTATATCATATCTTGAGTATTTCAAAAGAATATTGATAACTTCTTCACTCGTAAGCCCTGCAGCTGCAGCGTTCCAGAGTGAAAGATCAGAAAGCCTATAAGTATGAATATGCTCAGGGCTCTTCTCAAGTTCGGAGAATCTTGAAATTTCGTCTCTAGTATCTTCGTATAGGGGATTGGCCACCTCAAGGAACATTGATCGGTCTCCCTGTACAATTAAAGGTTTTGGAAAATCCATTAAAAATCACCATAAGGTTGATATCGTTTTAATACAGTTTTTATAAAACTCTCTAACTAGCATTTAAAGGTTTTGGGTGAGTAAATTATTTTGTTGTAAGGTAAACAAGTATAGCTAAAGCTATAGTAGTAAATAAGTCAGGCAGTATTAAGAATGGCCCTAGACCTGTTGATTTGAATCCACATATAGCATGTAATAGAGGGCTTGAAGTTAAGATATCAAAGAGAAAGGCCAAAGAGAAAATGGCCAATCCTAGTGAGAATGGCGATTTAGTTTTTCTGTAGATATTTGCATAAAGAACAAAGACAGCCAGTATTAGCCCAATGTTAACTAAAGAAAGGGCATATTTTATTTGAAACATGTACCCTTTCTCCCATATGCTGCAAACTGGATACTCGCAAACACCATTTTCAACTAATCTTCTCGGAATAAATCCTATTCCAGATAATCCTAAGTATTTATTAATTTTTAAATTCATCACCATCTAACCCCATATCTTTACAAATCTCATTAAAGCTATTAATATTTTTATCAAGTAATTCTGAAGGAAAATATGTCTTTCCGTATTTATCCCCGACCGCCGATAAAAGACCATTTTTCTCTAATATACTTAAATGATGCTGGACAGTTTTGTATTCTATACCTGTAGCTAAAGATATTCTGTTGGCGTTTGAAGGGCTAGAAATTATATATTTCAGTATTAATGCCCTATTCACGCCACCTCTTGAACCTGCAATGAGCCACAAGAGTATTTTTTTGTCTTTGTCCATGTAAATTCATGTGAGTTCATTCTCTTTGTTTTATATGTTTTTCTTTTAGTAAGATTATTTGGCACCTTATAATCTTTTGACTATACTTTATCTCTATAATTATTTCTAGAAGTATTTATAAAAGAATTTTCCGAAATTTATACCTATTTATTCCCAAATCTTTTATTAATAAAAAAAATATTAATAATTATACCAATGGAACTGTGGAACTTCCATCTAGGAATACCAAAACTTTTGCATCTTTACCTTTCTTGGCCAATGCCTTGTCTATTGAAGCCTGAAGTGAATTATGTGGTACTATAAAAATTTCTTCCAAAACTTTATCTTCAAGATCAGTTATTGCCCATATCTCACCACAAGTTACAAGTTCCGCTATTTTTGCTGCTTTATGGTATCCAAGTACATAATTTTTTTCTGTGGCTTTTATTACTTCGTCTGGTGTATCATTATCTTTCAGTAGATCATAGAAAGTCTTATCCCCAATCCCATCTCTGCAGCTAGAAACAAGAATTATGATGCCTCCTTCTTTCAAAGCAAGTTTGGTGTTTTCTATTGCTTTTTGAGATTGATACAAACTAACATCCATTGGGTAAGGGGCTACTGATACGATTATATCTGCTTTTCCTGGCACAGGTACGCAGAATAATTTGTCAACAGCTTTAGCTGACTTGTAAAGTATTTCTATTATGTCACCAGCTTGCGCATCAAATATATTGCCTTCTCCATCGGCCACGACGTTTATTGCAAAGACGTTTGGTTTTATCTTCATTATCTCTCTTACTGCATCTTCCATATCATCATGCACTGGGTTTCCCTTTAGAGATAATGTCTTAGAGTTGGGGGATAGCGCATGCTTGTGATTTGCTGTTATTGTTTTTATCGATGATACGCCTGGCAAAAATGATTTTCTTGTACCAGTGTAGCCTGCAAAGTAATGTGGCTCAGAAGACCCTATTGTAACTATTGCCTCGTTTTCTAGTACTTTTTTGTTAATAAAGAGCTCCGTGCCTCTCTGTGTTTTTCCCACGTATTGGAGAAGTTCATCTTTTCTAGAATCATGAACTGTGATTTTACTTTTAAATTCAGGATAATAAGGGCCAAAGATATTATTGAATTCCTCTTCTGTTGGAACTCTGTGAGAGCCTGTAGCTATCATGAACTCTATTTTACCCATATAGGACTTCATTACAGGGTATATTGTGTCCAGAACCTTTTTAGTGGGTGTGGGTCTTTGCCCATCATTTATCAGGAAAAGTATGCTTTTGTGCTTCTTTAAAAAATCGTTTAAAGGTAAATGATTTGTTGGATTTTCAATTGCCTTTTTTAATACATTTTCTTTTGCTGAACCTTTAACTTCCTTTGGCTCAACAATTCCAAGAAGATTCTTATCTGGTATCTCTACCAAAACTTTATCTTTCTTGTAAGGTATATTCAATTTCATGGACTCACCCTTAGAAATATCCAATTCCATCCATTGTAAGGGAGATAAATTTATAGTCTTTGTCCATTTCATTTAAAAGAGAAAGCAAAGCCATGTGCTCTTTTCCTGAACCTGAAATTAAATTAACATAAATTTCGTCGCCAATATCCTTTGGAAGTCTATCTCGTATTGCATTTTTTATATTTTCAATAGGCATGGAAGGATTAACTACTATCCAATCTACATCTTTACTCGGATTAAACTTTTCTCGGCCAAAATCATTTGTTACAATAATTATCTTATCCCATTCTTCAGAAATTAGTCTACCTACATGCCCCCATGTCCCCTTTCCTGTAGATATTAAAGCGACGAGAGTTTTCATTAAAGCCATCTCCTAATAACTTCAGAAAGCCTCTTAACGCCTAGATTTATTTCCTCATCTTTTGGGAATGAGAAATTTAATCTCATTGTGTGTCTTCCGAGATTATCTTCTATATAGAAAGCGCTTCCAATGACATAAGCAACATGTGAATTAATTGCGTCTGTAAACATTTCTTTTGTGTCTACATATTCAGGTAACTCGACCCAATTGAACATTCCTCCTTCAGGTCTAGTCCAATTGCATTCACTAGGCATGTATTCGTCCAATGATGATAGCATCACATCTCTTTTTATTTTATAGAAATTCAATATTTTTACTAGGTGCTTGTCCAGATAATTTTGAGAATAAATAGCTGCTATTCTCTGACCAAATGTATTTGTATGTAAATCAACAGCTTGCTTTGCAATTATCATCTTTTTAATCAGTTCTCCACTGCCCAAAGCCCATGCAATTCTAAATCCAGGTGCGAGTATCTTGGAGTATGTGCCTAGATATATGACTCTCCCTTCAGTATCGTAAGACTTTATGGCCTTTAGGTGCTCCCCTTCGTACCTAAGTTCACCATAAGGATTGTCTTCAATTACAACTAAATCGTAGTCATTAGCGATTTTAATTATTTCTTTTCTTCTCTTTTCACTTGTGGTAATCCCTGTGGGGTTATGGAAGTTTGGAACTAAATAAAGTATTTTTGGTTTCTTTCCATCCTCTTTTAGAGTCTCTAGTGTTTCGATTAATAAATCGGTCCTTATCCCTTCGCCATCTGATGGAACATCAACGAAGTCACACAAGTATGATCTAAATGCACTCAATGCCCCAAGGTAACTTGGAGCCTCAACTATAACGACATCTCCGGGATTTATTAGAATTTTTGAGACTAAATCAAGGCCTTGTTGTGAACCACTAGTAATTAGAATGTCATCTGGAGTACATGCAATGCCATATTTACCCATCATTCTAGCGATGTATTGTCTTAGCTCTGGGTCACCCTCTGTAAGTCCGTACTGTAAGCCAGTATTATTTGAGTTTAAAACGTCATTTACAATCTTTTTTATTTCTTCCAACGGAAACGTTTGAGGATTTGGAAGACCGCCTGCAAGTGAGATTATCCCAGGTTTTTGGGTAAGCTTAAGGATTTCTCTTATCTCTGATGCTTTTACTCTCTTTGCAGTCTCTGAAAATATTGAATCGTCCATATAAATCAACATAAAGAAAGCCATGTTATAATTTAAAAAACTTTCTTTTCAGAGTTGATTCTTTGAAAATCCCTTCTGTAAGACCTTTTAATAGTCCTAAAATTATAGGGCCGTAAAGAATCCCCAACGCCCCAAACATGTAAGTCCCACCTAAAAATCCTACCAAAACTATAAATGGGTGTAACTGTGCTTTATTTCCCCCAAGTTTTGGAAAAATATAGAAATTATACAATATGAAAAGAACTATGACGCCATATGTCAATACTGCAAAACCTTGGGCTATTTCGCCTGTTAATATGTAGTAAAATCCAACAGGCAAGAAGATAGTCCATGGGCCAACTACAGGTAATAGTGCGGCCAATCCTGTTAAAAGACCCAAAAGGAAAGAGTAAGGAACACCTATTACTAAAAACCCTATTGTGGCAAGAAATGCCATAATCATTGCACTCATAACGTTCGCATAAATTAAGCCGTTGATTACCTTCTTTGTGGGCCCAAGTATATCAATTATATCTTTTTGATAATGATGCGGGATCATCCTTTCAAAATAATTTTCTACTCTTTCTTTTTCATTCAAAAAATAGAAGAGAGAAAGGAACAGTACTACAACGTTCATCAGAGTGAGGGGAAGTTGACCCATTGTGCTGGCAAAAAAATCGGAGATATTAATAATTTGAGGAAATGTATCGGATATTACCCCATAGAAGGGACTGCCTTGAACATCTATCCCTAGCAGATCAAATATAGTAGTTGGTGTTTCTTTTTTTAGAACTTGTGTAACAAAAGTAAGTTGTTCTATAGCTTTGTAGAAGCCGTATAACAAAGTAATAAGAAATGGGGCAGACACAAACAAAGTTGTTAGTGCAGCTGATAGGCCTCTCCTTTTTAATTTTGTATAAATAAAATTGTAAACGGGATGAAATGCATAAGAAAAGATTAGCCCCCCTAATATACCAGGTATTATAGGATAGACAAGATATATACCCAGTAATAATATAGAAATGGTGATTACTAATTTAGTTGCAGTAATTCTATCCATATCTAATCTTAATTGTTCTCTTTTTTAAAACTTTATCTTATTAAGAACTTTTCTTAGATTTTTTATCTTTAATCATTTTAAGCCTGAATTTATTTTCTCTTTCAAGCTCCTCTAATCTAAAATCAATAAACTTCTTCTGGGATTCCAATCGGGGTATGATCTTTGACTCTAAAGCATTTACTCTTCTTTTTGTAACTTCGATTTCATTTAATACTTTCTTAAGTGTTGATTCTGCCTCAACTGCTTTTGCTACATATTCTAATACTTTTTCATATTCTTCCACTGTTTCATCAATCTTTGAGGATGTTGATAGAATACTATACCCCCTCTCATTAATGCCTTTTTTAAAAGACAAATCGGATATCTTAGGGACTTGAACCCCCAGAATATTCTTGCTATCCAAATAGAATTCAGGGGTGCCTTTTTTGATTAATGCGCAAGAGGCGACGGCAATTTCCCCTTCAAAAGCTATGGTCATCCCGAGATATTTCTTTGCAATTTCATAACTTTCTTCGAGAGTTTCTTGAGCTTCTTTGGCGTCCTTAACCATGCCGAAAAGACTCATTACTAGGCCGTCTCTTTTCTTTTTAAGAATATTATAACCTGTTTTAGACAGTTTGATTTTTCTCTGAAGTTTTATCAGCTCAGACCTAGTCGGCTTTATCTGGGGCATTCTTAAATCTCCTCATATATTTTTCGATTAATTCATCACTTACCCTCAATAGTTTGTCCTCGGGAAGTTTTGAAAGAATCTCCCACCCTATGTCAAGTGTATTTTTTATTCCCCTGTTCTCATTTGATTTTTGAGATACAAATCTTTTTTCAAAATCATCTGCAAAGTCTAAAAATAATTTGTCAGATTTTGAAAGAGATTCTTTACCAACAATTGAAACAATCCCTCTCAGGTCTTTTCCTTCGGCGTATGCGGCATATAATTGGTCTGAAACAGATTTATGATCTTCTCTGGTCCTATCTTTTCCTATTCCCTTGCTCATTAATCTCGATAAAGAGGGTAGAACATCAATCGGAGGATATATGCCCTTTCTTTGGAGATCTCGTGAAACTATAATTTGCCCTTCTGTGATATAGCCGGATAAATCCGGTATAGGGTGAGTAATATCGTCTCCTGGCATTGTGAGGATAGGTACTTGTGTAACAGAACCATTCTTACCTTCTATTCTTCCTGCCCTCTCGTAAATTGAAGCAAGGTCTGTATACATGTATCCCGGGTAACCCCTCCTCCCGGGAACTTCTTCTCTAGCTGATCCTATTTCTCTTAAGGCCTCGCAGTAATTTGTCATATCAGTCATTATGACTAGCATATGCATATCGTAGTTAAATGCAAAAAATTCGGCAGTGGTCAAAGCTATTCTTGGTACGATTAGTCTTTCAATTGAAGGGTCTGAAGCAAGATTTAAAAAAACGATTCCCCGCTCTAACGCTCCTGTTTTTTCAAAATCACTTATAAAATATTTTGCTTCTTCTTCAGTTATACCCATTGCGACAAAGATGACTGCAAAACTTTCAGTACAATCCAAGACAGTTGCTTGCCTTGCTATCTGCAAAGCTAGTTGATTGTGCGGTAATCCAGATCCTGAAAATATCGGAAGTTTTTGACCCCTGATTAATGAGTTCATTCCATCAATAGCAGACACACCAGTCTGAATGAATTCATGAGGGGGTGCTCTTTTGTAAGGATTTATTGGAAGCCCATTGATATCCAATCTGGCCTCTGGTATTACTTTTGGCCCACCATCAAGTGGGTCCCCCGAACCAGAAAATACCCTTCCAAGCATATCATGTGAAACTGGAACTTTTAATACATCACCTGAAAACTTAACATAAGCATTTTTGTCAATGTTTCTAGTTCCTTCAAAAACTTGGACAACAACTTTATTCCACGATGTATCTAGTACTTGACCTCTTTTGGTACTTCCATCAGAAAGAGTGATATTGACATATTCACCGTATCCGATATTCTCAGTATTCTCTAGAAAAATAAGAGGCCCAGTTACGGAAGTAACGGTTTTGTACTCTTTCATCGGATCATTCCTCCCCTAGAAGCAACTTGAATTCTTTAGACATTGTTTCATTGATTGAGCCTATTTTACTCTCAAAATCTTTCCTATATCTAACTTTGGATATTTCTGCTCTGGACTCGAGTTTTATTATCTTATCAATTTCAACACCGTTTTCAATTGCATTATTTCCTAATCTGTAAAATCTAATAATTGCGTTTAAGAGTGAAAATTGTCTCTTTAATGAGTGAAATTCGTCCACTTCATGGTACGAATCTTGTTGCAAAAATATCTCCCTTAGCATTCGGGCGATTTCTAATAAGAATTGCTGATCGGGAGGCAGTGCGTCTGCACCTACAAGCTGCACAATTTCTTGCAACTCTGCTTCCTTCTGCAATATTTCCATTGCTTCAGCTCTTGTTCTATCCCAATCGATAGATACTTTACTTTCGAACCATTCTTTTAGAGAATCATAGTAAAGTGAATAAGATTCAAGCCAATTAATCGAAGGGAAATGTCTTTTTTGTGAAAGATTTGAATCTAGTGCCCAGAATGTTTTAGTTATCCTGAGGGTATTTTGGACTACTGGTTCTGAGAAATCTCCTCCAGGCGGCGAAACAGCGCCAATAACTGTTACTGAACCTATTTTGCCCCCTAAAGTAACTACTATCCCGGCCCTCTCATAAAAACTTGATAATCTAGAAGAGAGATATGCGGGATATCCTTCTTCACCTGGCATTTCTTCTAATCTTGAAGATATTTCTCTCATGGCTTCTGCCCATCTTGATGTGGAATCTGCCATGAGTGCAACATCATAGCCCATATCCCTATAATATTCAGCGATTGTAATTCCAGTATAAATCGAAGCTTCTCTTGCGGCCACGGGCATGTTTGAAGTATTTGCTATAAGTACAGTTCTATTCATCAAGGGTCCACCCGTTACAGGGTCTACCAATTTAGGAAATTCTGTAAGAACATCAATCATCTCATTTCCTCGCTCGCCACACCCTATATAAACAACAACTTTGGTATCACTCCATTTTGCTAGCTGTTGTTGTGTTACAGTTTTACCGCTACCAAAAGGTCCAGGGATTGCAGCGGTGCCACCTTTGGCTAAAGGAAATAAAACATCAATGATTCTCTTACCTGTAACTAAAGGAACATTTGGGATCATTTTATCTTTGAAAGGTCTTGGGACTTTGACAGGCCATCTTTGATACATCTTAATTACTGCGCCATTATCTAATCTACACAGTATTTCCTCAACAGTGTATTCTCCCTTTTCTAAAATCTCTACAATTTCTCCAGATATGTTTGGCGGTGACATTATGTAATGTTTTGTGTATTCATTCTCGTTCACATAACCAATTATTTCTCCAAAATTTACTTTATCGCCTTTTTTCTTTAACGGGAAGAATTCCCACTTCTTCTCTCTGTCGATTCCAGGAGCTTCTGCACCCCTCTTGATGTATTCGCCCATTAACAGTGCAAGTTTTGGTAATGGCCTTTGAACTCCATCATATATTGAGCCCAATAACCCTGGCCCCAAATCAACTGATAATGGCATTCCTGTTGTAGTGACCTCGTCACCAGGTTTAAGCAGAGATGTGTCCTCATATACCTGGATAATTGTTTTATCGTAATCAATTTCTATTACTTCTCCGAACAGCCCTTCTTTCCCAACCCGGACTAGCTCATTCATCTTAGCATCTATATTTGTTGCCGTGACTACAGGCCCAGACACTCTGTAAATTGTACCTTTATTTTCCAAATTAATTACCCCACAGGTCAACTCCGATTACGTGTTTTATTTTGTCTCTCAAGATATCGCTTAATTTTTCCCCCAATACAATTACTGTTGGCTTGACTGAAGTGTCGACCTTTAATTTAGTTTTACTTGAAAGATTTTTGTAATACTCAGGTTGAATAATTATAATTCCTACTTCTTTATCCTTAAACATATCACTAAGGTGATCTTCAAATTCTTGATCGTTTGCTATTCTCTTACTTTTCTTGATTCCTAATAACTTAAATCCCATGACAAACTGCTCATCACCAATTACTCCAAACTCCATCAGATCACCAAGCTATCCTCAATTATTTTCTTCTCAAGATTGGAGGCTTTCCCCCTGGATATCTTCCGGATATTCTCAACTTCAATTTTTTTGGAGATAATGTAGTGGAGAACGGGCATTATGGTAAAAGGGTCTCCTATAAATTGTTCTTTTGCACATTTCATTAGATATTTTTCTAGAGATTCTTCTAGGTAAAACAGCGTTTTTTCTTGCCAGTGTTTTTCAATAATAATCCCATAAGGAGTCTTTTTTATTTTCTTCAGAAAATCATTCTCAGAGGATCTTAAGAGGTAGCCTAGATCATCAATGCCAAAAAATAATCCCCCTTCTATCATATTTTTTTGTTCTTCTTCGAGAGCAAATCCGTATCTTCTCATTCTCATTATATTTTTTATATTTGTGATATCAATCTCCGTACGAATAAACTCAATAAACAGAGATTTTTTTTCCTTCTTAAAAATATCAAGAGTCTTTTTGAAGTACATTTTGAAAAGTTCTGATTCTATATCGGCTATTTCTTTTGTTTCATCTATAAAATTAAATTGCTCTAGCTTTTTTAATCTCTTGATGACATCCTCATAGCTATAGTTTTTTACAAGGGACTGTATAAAACTAAAAGGTATCTCCCCTATTGGAATCAAGGTCTTTTCTATTTCATAATCAGTTGCTTTGGAGTATTTGCCCCTCAAAACAGAGATTATGTTGTGGATGTCCCATCTAGTTAATATTGCAAAAGCATATGCCGAAGCTTTTTTTCCACTCATTTTTATTAGCTTTTGATAGGAATTTCCTAGATTTTTATTAAGTGAATGCTCTATTAACTCTACACCCCGGTAAGTTCTTGATAAAGAGTCAATTTCATCTTTGTAGTTTCCTTCGCCTAAAAATCTAGCTATTTGAGAAACTTCCATGTTCAAGAGTTTAATATATTCATCACTCTTGAATAATTTACTTTCCATGGCCCTTACTCTTGTGTTAAGATAACTATAATTAGTTTCTCCAAGCCAGTGTTCAGAGGATACTACATTTGAATCCATACTCAGCCTCACCAAATAAAATATCCCTTATCTCTTTGAGATTATTTTCAAAAACATAGTTTAGAAGAGCTTCAAAAGTAAAGTCTTCTTTTATTTTCCCTGTTGGATCTCCCGTTGAAATACCGCCAATCGTATTAATGTTGCCTTTATATTTTTCCCCAACTAATTTTCTCGCATATTTTTCATCGTTTTTATTTGAAAAGATGTATTCAAGTTCTGCCACCGATATTAATTTCTTAAGGATAATCTCTCGTTTTTTTGGTTCGATATTCTCTAGCTTAGTTTTAGTGATTGCAAATATCTCTTCGAGTACCTCTTGTTCCATCCTTAGTCTTTTTCTTTTAATTTCAAGATTGGTCCTAGAAGTCTCAGTTCTAGCTAGTAAAGATGTCTTTTCTTTAAGATAATCTTGTTTCTTTATCTTTAGTTTATCTACGGCATTATCAATTTCGAGTAATTTACTCTTCTTTTTTTCTTCAAGCTGTTCGCTATACTCTTTTGCTATTTTTCTAGCATCCTCTATCACTGTATCTGCTACTGTACTTTTCCCCATTTTCGCCCTCCTTTAAAGGAGTTGAGGCAGCACAACAAAGAGAAGAACTAATGATACTGTAAGACCAAAAATAACGATTGTTTCTGGTATTACAGTGAGAACTAATCCCTTACTGAAAAGCTCCTCTTTTTCCGTCATTGCCCCAATTGCAGCAGATCCTATATGTTTCTCTGCCCATGCTGCAGCTAGTCCTGTTAATATGACTGAAGCAACAGAGCTCAATACTACCACCATTACTGCTAATTCTGCCATCATATCACCTCTTTAAGATTATATACCAAACGGTTTATACTTAATACCTCCCCCTTCATAGAATTTTGTGAAAAATTCAACATAATGCAATCTCAAAGCATGTAAGAAACAGGCTAAAATACCCAATAAGATGTTTCCTATATGCCCCACTATTAAAACTGAATATCCCAATAACATGAAAACACCACCCTTTGGAAAAATTATATCCACAACAATGCTATTAATTACAATTGCTATACCTACAGAGGATAATCCTATTGCCATTAGCCTCACATATGATAGGATATTACTCATTATACCAAATATCTCTATTAATCCTATAAATCCTTCTCCGACCACCAATAAAACTATTGAAGCTAAGAGGAGGCCTACTCCAAAATATAGTAATATGCCCGGGATATAGATACTGCTTGCTAGGAATATTATTGAGAATATGAGTACAATCCATCCGCCTTTTTTTAATATGGCTTCTTTTAAGTTGTGTGCCCTGTAAACATTGATAAATCCAAATACGAGACCCAATAGAACATGTATGACTCCAATTGAGATGGAAAGAATCATTATTGGCATGAAATCTACAATTCTATCTAGAATAGGCATACGCAAACCAAATATTTCTTCAATACCTAAAAGATTGAATATATTAAATCCAAAAAACTCGCCATCGATAAAACCAAATGCTATCGTATAAATACTTGAGTATTCTAAAATACCAAGTATCATTTTCCAACCTTCAGTTTTAAATTTTGTTTTCATAAATAAAGAAGCAAAAAATATAACTAAACCATAACCAATATCCCCAAGCATTATTCCATAGAAAAGGGGAAATGTTATAAAAATTGCAAAAGTGGGATCAATTTCTCTAGTCTTAGGGTATTCGAATAACTCTAACAATAATTCGAAAGGTTTGACTGGACTTGGATGTTTGAATTCAACTGGTACTGGCTCCTCATCGCTGTATTTAATCTTATCAAGATTTACCCTGTCGCCAAATTTTTTCTTTAGAATACTTTCAAGCTCTTGGTATTTTTTTTCAGGTATCCATCCTTCAACTATGAAAGTATTCTTAGTAGTTGTGAATCTTAAAGGGGCCTCCATTTTTTCTATTTCACTTGATAAAAAGTCTTCATATTGCAGAAGGTAAGCTGATTTTTCTTTTATCGTGGAGTCCATCTGATCTTTGAATTTATTTCTTTGTTCTTCAAGTTCTGATCTTGAGGATACTAAATCATCAAGCGAGGCAACTAAGTTTTTTTGTATTCCTATATCGCCTAAGTCGCCAATCGACTTAATTTTTTCTATCTCTTTTAGTATAAGATTTATTTTAGATATTTTCTCGCCATAGGATTTGATAACATTTTCAGCCTCAAAGACTTCTTTTTCTAGTTCTCTTGAAACTTCTCTTTTGACATAGGTTGTTTTAATATTGTCAGGTCGGATATCAAACTTACTCAAAAAGGCCCTGATAGAAAGCAGGAGTTCAGAAAATTTTGAGACTTCGCCCAATGACTTTCCTATCTCAAATGTCTCATCTTGTTCTTTAAAATCTACGATATGGATTATCTTTAATAAATGAAGGATTTCAATAGTCTCCTTCATAGTATCTTTAGTTCCAACTAAAGTTATCTTAGTCATCCTTTCGTTGGAGCTCATCAATGTACCTCATGAATTTATCAAGAATAAAATTAATAGCTTCATCTTTTTTTTCTAATGCTTCTTCTCTGACCTTCTCTATCTCTCTTACACCTTCAGAAATTGCCCTTTGTTTTTCCATGAGTATTCTATCTGTTTCGGTTCTAAGTTGTTTTTCAATTTCTAAATCAATGTCACTTTTCTTTTTTTCAAGAAGTTTCTCAATTTCTACGTTCAATTCAACTAAACGTTTTTTGTGATTTTCTTCAGCATCTGCTATGATTTTCTTTGCAGTTTCCTCTGCTTTTTTTATTTCTAAGAGTATCTCTGCTTTTTCCATGAAATCACTATTTTATAACTTACTTTAGTTGAGAAAAAATCCTTTATATATTTTTTGATATTTACTTGGATTGTTTATGCCAAAAATGATTATTTTTTGTAAATAGTGGATATAAAATAAAATAATAGCGGCAATAAGAATTATGCTAAACCTTCATCAATCAGAGATTTTTTAACACGTTCAATTGCTTTAATAACGTCTTCTTCTGATTTTGCACCTGTACATACAACTTTCCCACTGCCAAAAAGTAGTAGAACTACCTTTGGTTCTTTTAATCTATAAATTAGCCCTGGAAACTGCTCAGGTTCATATTCACAATTTGGAAGTGTTAGGATAATATCGTCAAGATTTAGTTTCATTTCGAGATCGCCAGATGCCACGATATTCTGTACAACAATATCTGGTTCTTTTTCCATTGGAGTGCCATAATCCCTCAAAATTTCAATTATTTTGAATATGGCTCTTCTAGATTCTTCAGGGGATTTAGCCCCTGTGCAAACGAGTTTGCCACTGCCAAAAACTAAAGTGGCGGTCTTTGGTTCATCAAGTCTTACCACCATTCCAGGAAACTGTTCTGGCTCATATTCAATGTTATCTAAAGAACTTGCGGCTTTAACTAGGTCAATTCTGTTAAATAAGTTAGCAGAAGTAACAACATTTTGAACCGTCATTTTATACTTACCCAATTTAGATTCGGACAAAGAATACCTCCAAGATTATAATATAATTTATAAGGAGTAATTTATAAATGTATTTATAAAAGTTGTGTAATATAGCCGTTCCTCCAAAATAAGGATTATAAATTGAAAAAATATAAATCAAATATTGAATTTGAGATAATTTTTGACTTTTTTTTCAACTAGAAATACTATAATTGATTTTACAAAATCCCCAGGAATAAAGGGAATTCCCCCAACAAGAATAGCTTTTTCTAGCGACATCCCAGTAATAAACGATAGCCATAGTACTCCTACTAGATATATTGGAACTATGGATACTAAAAGCCCAGAAAAACGGATTTTATTACTGTTGAATTTTTCATAAAATAAACCGGCCACATAAGAACCTGGTACAAATCCAATAATAAACCCTCCAGTTGGGCCAAGTAAAATTCCCACCCCGCCTGTGAAATTATGGAAAACTGGCGCACCTATTGCACCTAGACCGAGATATATTATCTGACTTAACGCACCCAATTTTTTTCCTAAAATTGCACCAGAGAGTAAGACAAAAAATACTTGAAGCGTCAAAGGTACTGGATAAAAAGGAATTGAAATAAATCCTCCAACCGCAGTAAGTGCTGCAAACAATGCAACAAGAGAAAGTTCTTTTGATTTTAGCATTAATACACCTATTGTAAACTTTAATATTTTCTAAGTTTACAATCTATTTAAAAAGTTTTCTCTTGCGCCTCATATATTTCAAATGCACGGGATATTGTATCAGAATCGTAGGCGTCTTTGTCATCCCTTATTCTTAATACCCTAGGAAATCTCAATGCAAATCCACTTTCGTATTTAGGAGAATGCTGCATTTCATCATAAAGAACTTCAACGACAATTTTTGGGACTATTGTTACTGTTTTGCCTTTTTCTTCCAAAATTAAGGGGGTTAGTTGTTCTGTGATCTCAGTGAAAAGTTCATCTGAAAGCCCTGTTGCTACTTTCCCTATTGTTAAGAATTTACCTTCTTCATCCCTTATACCGAGAAGTAGAGACGAAAGCCATTTTTTTCTTCGCCCTTCCCCCCATTCAGCACCTATTATAACTAAATCCAGTGTTTCTAAGGTACGTTTAATTTTTAGCCATTTTTTACCTCTTGCACCAGGCTGGTACTGGGATATGTAGTCTTTTATCATAATGCCTTCATGCCCATCATTGATAGATTTATTGTAGAAATCTTTGATCTCTAAAGGATCTTTTGATACCTTGTTTTCGGCAATTTTTACAAGCTCTGATTCTTTTATTGAAGATGCTAAAATATCTCTTCTTTCTTTTAATGTTAAATCAATTAGAGACTTTTTTCCAATTAAAAGACAATCAAAAAGAAAAAGTTTCAAAGGTATTTTTTCAGATAGCTCTGAAATCTGGTATTTTCTCCTGAGTCTTCTTAAAACATATTGGAATGGCGCTATCTTTCCATCTTTATATGCGA
>CAZVXE010000027.1:0-18956 GCA_964630765.1 uncultured Thermococci archaeon
ACAATCAGAAAATTTACAGTTTTGAGAAAATGCTTCGATATCAGAGAAAACATCACTTACATCTTCACCATCAGACCACAATTGAAGCTCTCGCATACCGGGGTTATCAATAATCATTCCACCTTTAGGAAGCATAAACATCTCACGATATGTTGTAATGTGTCTCCCATGACTATCCGATTTCCTAACTGATCCAACTTTTTGACGATTTGTACCAAGTAGTTTATTGATAATAGTAGACTTTCCAACTCCAGAAGACCCAAGAAGGGCTATCGTTTTTCCTTTGCCAAGATACTGATCAAGATAATCTAAACCTTCATTAAGCTCAGCACTCAATGTGTGTATGGGAATTGTTGGGTCTATCCTCTTAACTTCCTCCAATCTTTTATCAAGATCCTCACAAATATCTGATTTATTCAATATTATAACAGGTTTTGACCCACTTTTTGAAACTAGAGTGAGGTATCTCTCAATTCTTTGAATGTTGAAATCATTGTCTAGACCCGATACAATAAAAACAAAATCAACATTTGCAAGTAATACCTGTTCTTCTGTGATCTTACCTGCAATTTTTCTAGAGAATTTGCTCTTTCTTGGAAGAACGGCATGGATTGTACCCTTACTATCCGTCTCCATCTTTATGGCTACCCAATCTCCAACAACTGGAAAAGAAGTTTTGTCTTCGGCGGTAAATCTAAATTTACCTGAAACTCTAGTCTCAATTTCTCCAGTTTCGGTAAGCGCCATGTAACTTTTTCGCTGTACCTCTGTAATACGGCCTGGTATTAGTCCATCGGCTTGGAATATAGTGAAATTATCAAGAAAAAATGAATCCCACCCAATTGTTTCAAGATCAAGTAATGACTGAGTCATGGAATGCACCTGTCTTATTCGATGTAGATATTTTCATATTTTATAAAACTTACATTAATTGAAGAATAGACTAAAGATTTTAATATTAATGTCAATTTACTAATTTAATGAGTATTAGAAGAGCTAATGAAAAAGATTTTCCTAGCATATTGGATCTTAACAATATAGAATCCAAATGGGTCGGTAAAAAGGAAATTGATTTCTTTCGAAAATATATGGATATTCCTATTTTTAATGTATTTGAGGTAAATGAAAGAATTGTTGGATTTTTGATGGCTATGGATGAAAATACAGATTATGATAGCATAAACTTTCTATGGTTTAAAAATAAATTCAACAAATTTTACTACATTGACAGGGTAATAGTAGATCAGTCAATGAGGGGAAAGGGAATTGCATCTCTATTATACAAAGAATTAATTGATACAAAAGGAGACATACCTCTTGTGGCAGAAGTATCAATTAATCCATCAAATGAAGGCTCAATTATATTCCATGATAAGATTGGCTTTAAAGATGTAGGGGCACTTATTTCTGGCGGTAAAAAGGTAAGAATGTATTACCTTGATTGAATAGATTTTTATAATAGAAAGACTGATAGAATATTCTGATAGCCTATGAAGAAGAATAAAGCAGTTGACGACACACGTATGAAAGGATATATCAAAATCTGCCCAAACTGCGGCAGTACTGATGTCTCTGTAGAATCATTTAATTACATGGTAAGGGATATCTGTAAAGAATGTGGTTATGGTAGTATCAAAGAAAGTCTGTTCATTGATGACCTTTTATACTTCCCAGAAATCCCAGAATCTGATGTTGAGGAATTCAGAAAAGAAGTTATACAAAAGAAAAAGAAAGTAAAGAATAAGGATTAGATTTTGCCCATATTCTTGATTATCCTTTCACCAAACTCAGAACACTTAACTTCAGTTGCACCTTCCATCTGTCTTGCAAAATCATAGGTGACGTATTTCTGTTTTATTGTTTCACCGAAGCTTTTCTCAACTAAAGTTCCAGCTTCTTTCCATCCAAGATAGTTTAGCATCATAACCCCAGAAAGTAGTAATGAACCAGGATTCACTTTGTCCATGCCTGCATACTTTGGAGCAGTTCCGTGAGTTGCTTCAAACACTGCATATCCATCACCTACATTTCCGCCAGGGGCTATCCCAAGTCCACCAACTTGGGCTGCAAGAGCATCAGAGAAATAATCACCGTTAAGATTTGGCATGACAAGT
This sequence comes from uncultured Thermococci archaeon, assembly GCA_964630765.1. Classification (GTDB taxonomy): domain Archaea; phylum Methanobacteriota_B; class Thermococci; order Methanofastidiosales; family Methanofastidiosaceae; genus Methanofastidiosum. The sequence continues at coordinate 2,115 of CAZVXE010000027.1, forward strand.
ACATCATATTCAGATGGCCTCAAAATAATCTGTTGGAACATGTTGTCAGCTATAGCATCTTTTAGAACTATCCCAGAGTTTTTATATTCGGTGTAAGGGATAATTTTTCCTTTGTAATCCTGATTGGCAAGATCATATGCCCAGTTCTTGAAAGCCCCTTCTGTATACTTCATTATATTTCCCTTGTGGACTACTGTTACAGATTTTCTATTGTTTTCTATGGCATAATCAAATGCTTTTTTGACAATTCTCTTCGTTCCAAACTCTGAAATTGGCTTTATTCCAATACTAGAATTTTTCCTTATTTTTACTCCAAACTGAGTTTCAAGATAGGAAATAATTTTATTGGCCTCATCTGAACCAGCCTGCCATTCAATGCCTGAGTAAACATCTTCTGTATTTTCCCTAAAAACAATCATGTCAACATATTCTGGATGCTTCACTGGAGAAGGGATACCAGTGTAATAACTTACTGGCCTAATGCATGCATAAAGATCAAGAACTTGCCTTAGTGTAACATTAATACTTCGGATTCCTCCTCCAACTGGTGTTGTCAAAGGGCCCTTGATACCAACTACACATTCTTTTATCTTATGAACTGTTTCATCGGGAAGCCAACTTTTTGTTTTATTGAAAGCTTTTTCCCCAGCTAAAACTTCGGTCCAGTAAATTTTCCTTTTACTTCCATATGCCTTTTGAACAGCAGCGTCAATGATCTTCTGTGAGGCCTTCCATATGTCAGGCCCTATCCCATCCCCTTCAATGAAAGGAATTATTGGATAATCAGGAACGTCAATCTTCCCTGATTTTATTGTGATTAAATCTCCGCTCATGTTATCTCCTCATTTTGTTATATACGTAATTTAAGGCCCCTCCGGCCTTCAAAAGTTCTAGATCTCTACCTAAAAGATTTTTATTGAGCTTGTAGCTCTCTTTCTTAGTAGTATTTTTACATATTATATTACTAAAATCACCTATCTCAATTACTAGCTCATCACCAAAATCAATTCTGTCATAGTCCTTTTCATCTGAAAATGTTAAGGGTACTATTCCAAAGTTAACTAAATTTGCATGATGGATCCTTGCAAAACTTTTTGCAATTACGGCCCTAACGCCCAAAAACATTGGGGCAATTGCCGCATGCTCCCTTGAAGAGCCTTGACCATAATTTGAACCTCCAATAATGAACCCGCCACCTTTATCTTTAGCCCTTGAAGGGAAGTCTTTGTCTATCCTTTCAAAAGTATATTCAGAAATTTTTGGAATGTTTGATCTAAGTGGCAATATCTTCGCTCCTGCAGGCATTATATCATCAGTTGTAATATTGTCTCCAGTTTTTAATAGAACAGAGCCCCTCAAAGGATCTTTTAGGCTTTCGTTTCTTGGTACAGGTTTTATATTTGGCCCTCTAACTATCTCAGCATCTTTTCCACTTTCAGTTGGAAAAATAAACATATTATCATTTATCTCAAATTTATCCGGCATCTCTACCTTTGGGTATTTACCTAATTTTCTGGGATCAGTTATAACTCCGTAAAGAGCGGCAGCAACTGCAACTTCAGGACTTACTAAATAGATATCTGCGTCCTTTGTACCGCTTCTGCCCTTGAAATTCCTATTGAATGTTCTAAGGGATGTACCTTCAGAAGTTGGGGCCTGGCCCATTCCAATACATGGCCCACATGTGCACTCCAAAATTCTTCCTCCAGCATCAACGATGTTCTTCAGATGCCCATCCTTAGTAATCATAGAAAGGACTTGTTTAGACCCAGGAGATACAACAAGACTCACATTAGGGTGAACTGTCTTTCCTTTAAGGACTTCAGAGACCAGAGCTAAATCTTTGTATGAGGAATTAGTACAACTTCCAATTGCAACTTGGGATACTTTAATGCCCTCAATCTCGCTTATTTTGATAACATTATCAGGCATATGCGGTTTTGCTATCATTGGCTCTAATTTATCTAAATCAATTGAAATTGTATCGGAATATTCTGCACCTTTATCAGATTCAATTTTTTGCCATTGTGCCAATCTTCCCTCCGATTCCATGAACTTTTTTGTGATTTTATCACTTGGGAATACAGAAGTTGTTGCGCCAAGTTCAGTTCCCATGTTTGTAATTGTTGCCCTTTCAGGAACAGATAAGCTCTCAATACCTTTTCCAGTAAATTCAAATATTTTATTAACTCCACCCTTAACGGATAATCTTCTTAATAATTCAAGTATCACATCTTTTGCAGAAGTCCATTCAGAAAGCTTTCCATCAAGACATACTTCTACGATGTTTGGCATTTTCAGATAAAATGGTTCGCCTGCCATTGCTAGTGCAACATCAAGCCCCCCTGCACCCATAGAGATCATGCCGATGCCACCACCTGTTGGTGTGTGGCTGTCAGAACCAAGAAGAGTTTTCCCAGGGATACCAAATCGCTCAAGGTGAAGCTGGTGGCATATACCATTTCCAGGCCTAGAGAACACTAGCCCATATTTTTTTGCAACGCTCTGTAGATATCTATGATCATCTGCATTTTCAAATGAAGTCTGTAGGGTATTGTGATCGACATAACTTACTGATAACTCAGTTTTTACTTTCGGCACTCCCATCGCTTCAAACTGTAAGTAAGCAAGTGTGCCTGTTGCATCCTGGGTCAGAGTCTGGTCGATTCTAATTCCTATAAGACTTTGACTTTGCATCTCACCCTCAACTAGGTGGGACGATATAATCTTTTCAGAAACATTATGTGCCATATAACCACCAATTGTTCACTATAAGCTCTTTTCTTTGGTATATTGATTAAGTTTTTAAGTTTAGTGGGTACATTAAGGCAGATTATTGTAATAAGGAAACAAATGATTGGAAATATCTACAGTAATTCTATTGTTTCTATATCCTCTATCTTCTTATCTTCATAGTTTACTATTGTAAGCTTTTTTATTTTGCCGTGAATCTCGAAGTTCTTTTCGTTTAATTCATCAACAAGCTTCTTACATTCATTTGCATTGGTAGAATTCCCGACGCCCAAGTGGGGGATAAACTGAATAGCAAGGAAATGCTCATCTTTAAGTTTTCCAGAATAAAATTTATCGTGAATTTTTGTAATATTGCTAAATCCTTCATCAGGGACTAAAAAGACATGCCAGTAATCATTGAATGAGTCTTTATTTAATACTGCGCATCTCAGGCAGAAGTTTATCTCTTCTAATCCTTTACACTTTCCTTTTATTTCTGAAGTAAGTTCCTTTTTGTTTAAATTAAAAACTGGAAACACAAAGGTGAAATGAGGTTTAACAATATCATAGTAAAGTAAATCGTATTTATTTCTAAGATCTTGAATCCATTCATAATCCTTCTTTTTAAGTTCTGGATATCCGATAACTAGCAAAGGCATGACTATTATTATATTTTTTATAATAAAAATATATCTATTTCAACCCCAAAACTATTTATAGAAAGAAATCATATAATAATGGGATTATTATGTCTGAAGTTGCAAAAGTAATTGAGGTTGTTGGAAAATCTGAGATAAGCTGGGAAGATGCCATATCAAAAGCAGTATTTGTTGCTTCAAAAACAGTCCATAACATCAAGGGCGTTGAAGTTGAAAAGTTGACAGGAAAAGTAACAGACGGCAAGATAACAAAATATAAAGCTACAGTTAAATTAATCTTCGTTGTTGAATAAATTAAATATTTTTATTTTTATTTAAATTTACAATATGCCAGAATCTATTGTAGGCATCGCTTTTTGTGTTGGATAGCTCTTTTAAAACTGCAGTTGCCCCACTTGCAAAATCTAAAGGTTTTTCTTTGAACAATGATACCACTTCAGAGATATCAACTTCTTCGTAAGATAGTTCTTCAATCGTTCCGTCTTCGTTTTCATCAGTAATAATTATTTTTGAGTCAAAGGGTATGAAAAGGATATACCCTGTCATATACCCTACATTTATTGAATCTGGTCTGTCGAATCCCGTGAGAAGTTCACCAATTTTTGTGAATCTAATCAAATCTTTTGATGAAAATACGTAAGGCATTCCATCATTTGAAACTGCGATTTCTTCTCTAGTTTCTCTTAATGCTGTTTTATCGTTTGCTTGCTCTAAGGCATTTTGACCTAAAAACAAAGTTGGATCATAGGTAACATGCCCCCCATTAAAATCATACTTTGAAGGATCTATTTTTCTCTTTTTAGATCTCTTTTGCAGAATTGTTTTTTCTGTACCACGGATTATTGGAATAATATTCACAGATATATGAGGGATTCTAAGGCTACTGTGAACAACATCTCGCCTAACAAATCCACATACCGATAAAATATCTTCTTCTTTTATTACAACTGGCAGATACTCTTTGTTTTCAGACATATTATCCCGATTTTAAGAATTCTAGTTCTCCATAAATCTCCTTATATTTCCCTAAAGCTACTGGGGCGCCTATCAGTAATCTTCTAGCTGTGTTGTAAACGCTTGGCATTTTCTCCGGCGTTATATTTGACATGATGTCAATAAGAGCCTTGACTAGCTCCAAATGATGCTTTTCTTCCATATCATCAATATTTCCAAACACCTTTATTGCGTTGACAGCTGTATATTCATTTATTGCAGAAAGCTTTATGATTGCGTCCTTTAAGAAATTTCTTCCTTCTTCAGTTTCTAAAGACTTTTTTCTATTGTGGGCAAATTGAACATAAAGTGCTCTTTGATCGTTTGACTGCTCTATTCTAAATGAGTCAGAGCTTTCAATTCTTTTAATAATTTTTATAGTGTCTTCACTGCTGTTTGATGCGATAATTCCAAGAAATGACTCCCAGCTTACAAGATTCTTTTTTGACCTCTCTTCGATTGTTTTCAAGACTTCCAGTTTATCTCTCGCAGAACTATTGAGATACAACGAAAAAGCTGTTAATTTATCTGTTGCGGAATCTGATTGATAAAGCTGTTCTTTTATAATTTTGTGGATATCTTCAGTATCTAAAGTAGCTAATAAAGATAAAGAAGCATTTTTTACTTGTCTTCTTTTAATTTCAAGACTCTTAGTTTCGATATAAGTTTTACCTGAACAAGAGGTATTGTATTTTTTGTAGATTTCTATAAGTTCTTTTTTGTATTTTTTTGCGATTGCTTCCATTATTTTCTTTTTAACATCGTACATTTTCGTATAGTGGTGTGCAAATTTCTTATCGTCGACAGATTCAAATATTGCAAGGAACTGCCCCCCCACTTTCTCCATTAGGGCTTCTTCTGAAATTAGTTCATAATAAATGTCGATTAATTCTGTAATTGGCTCAAGCTCTAAATTATCCAAAAGTCTCATTTTTTCTCTATCTAAAAGTTTGTAAAATGCGACATATTTAGCTATCAGATTTTTGTCTTTTCTTATTTGAGAGATAAGACCCTCTAAATCTGTATCATAGTTAATCTTTCCATAAAACGAGTAATCTCTGTTCAATGAGATAAAGTGAGCTTCTGGTATATCTTCAAATACTACCCTGGCCTCTGAACTATCAATCTTCTTAACGACCTCAATAATATCATTGCCTTTTTGGTCTACAACTGCAATTTTTAATGGAAAAGTCCAATATATCCCTTCTTTTGGTGCAAGCTGTTTTAGTTCAAGTGTCAATCTCCTTAGTTTGGCATCATATCTAGATTTAATGTCAACTGTAGGAAATCCTGTTTGTTTTAACCACTGTTTGGCCATTTTGGAAAAATTCATGTTTGAAACTTCTTCCATTGCCTTAATCCAATCCTCTGTTGTTGCATTTCCATGACTGAATCTCTTATGATACAAATCCAAAGCTTTGACGAACTTTTCTTTTCCCATAAAAGTTTCAATCATTTTTACAAATTCAGGGGCTTTGACATAGGTAACCCCTGTAATAAGCTCGTTTGGATCGTTAAATCCATCTGGCAGTATAGGCATTACAGATGAACCTTGATCAGATGTAAACGTACCGCTGCTTGGTGCCAAAAGCGTTAATACAGTTTTTAATCTCCCGTAATCTTTTCCAAAAAGAAATTCATGGTACTGTTTTTCAATTATTACTGTAACTGCCTCGTTAAGCCAAATTTGGAACGGATCCTTTCCAGTCACCTCTGAGCCGTTTAGATTGTGATAGTATTCATGCACTTTTACTGAAACCATATACTCAAAGCCATTGTCAGTCATGTCGTTGAAAGGCATAATTCTATTGGTACTAATTGTTGTATTCCCAACATTTTCCATTCCACCAAAATCAGAGTTTTGCATTCCAATTTCACGATAAACTGTGCCCGTGTATTTATAGCCAGGAATGATCTTCTTATTCTGCTCTAGCAATTTTTTTCTTATTAGTTGAAGTTTTTCATTATTTCCTTCAATCTTCATTTTTTCTCTATCGTCTATAAGTAACTTCATTTCATTTCGGATATCTATATTATCATATTGGTTAGGCCCAGTGAAAAGATATGTCCAGATTACACAGTCATGTAGAACGTCCAAAGCTTTTTCTGCAATTTCTTTTTTTGAGTTTGGCGGAACGAGAAATTCTAGCATAAAAGTATGGCCACCTGGATACTCAACTTCTCTTTTAAAAGTTGAATATGTTCCAACACCTAAGAAGAAAAGATACGGAGCCATTGGAGTTATTATATTGGCATATTTTATTTTATCTCTTCCACTGCCAATAGAATGCCTTTCTTCTACAATATCTCCATTCGTTATGATATTCGTGTATCTTTCATCTGCAATAATTGTAGTTGTGTAAGTACATTTTGCCATCATATCGTCAAAACATGGAACAAGTCTTTGGAATCCCCACTGCTGGCACTGGGTAATCTGCTGTGGTGGTGCCCCTGGAGGTGTTTCATCATAATATAGTCCCTCTAAGATATTTTTTGTTGGCCTGCAAATAGTTTCAGAATTAATTACAAACTCTGTATTAGGTGGCAAGGATTTATTAAAAGTTATTATAATTATATTTTCATCAGTTTTATAGTTATATTCTGTTTGATAGTTTTCTACAGATAAGGATAAGACTTCAAGATTTTTAGCATTCAATTCAAGTTTTGATATAGTAGAGCTCAAAGATTTTGCTCTTAGTTTTGATTTTACATTTGTGTAAGTATCATAAACATCAAAAATCAAATCCATATGGAGGACCTTGACAGGAAGGTCTTTGAAATCATCAGGGTAGTATTTGAAAAGCCTTTTCATAAAAACACCGTTAATCTTAGGGCATGATTCGATTTGATTAGGTCTTCTTTGAATTTTTCTTTTTAGAATTATTGGCGGATTTCTTCTTTTTTGTTTTTTTCTCTTCGATTATAAGAGGTTTTAATCCATCTTTTTGTATGACAAAATTAACCCAATTTGTATAGTGGTCCGCCCCCTTGATTTTTCTGATTCTAATCTGTTTTAGAAGAATATCTGAGGCTAAGTAATTTGGGTCGTATCTTAAATCTATAATTCCGTCTACTATATAATCAAATACATCAGCAAAACCCTCAAATGCCTTAAGCCCATAATGGAGTGTTGAAACAAACAATACATTTCTTTCTTTTGTTCCCCTTGCTCTCCAATTTTTTACAGAATCTACTACCTGAGATGGGTCAGACAGGGTCATGAATTCAGTCAAAGAATCAATCAATACTATGCCTTTACCATCCATGTTCAGCTCGTCCATTAAACTTACCAATTTATCGGTAAAGTTGGGCAAGTCATCTGGCTCTCTTAGGACGGTAATACATTTTTGATCATAGTCTGCTTTCATCCTAAAAGAATAACAATCTAAAAATTTTAAAAGCCCTTTTTCACAAAAATTAGTGATATCCCATCCAAGGCTATTAATATCGGAAAAAACTGAGGGCGGTGGATTATCAAGGGCGACATAGATTACAGGCTCGCCCCTCTTCAAGAATTTATAGCATAATTCCCCAAGTATTGCAGATTTTCCTGTTCCACCTTCACCAAGAAGCACTAGAAATGAATCTCTTGGAATTCCATCAATTATTAAATCATCTAAAAGCTCTATATCTGTTTTAATATTTTGACGTTCTTTGAAACCTTTCATAAGTATAAATAAGTCTTGAACTATAAAAGAGTAATTATTTTGATATTATCATAATTCAAACATAAGCTTTAAGAAATTAAACAGCCAATAAATATCAATGAAGAGGGCAAGAATTTTTGTTTCAGGGGCGGTACAAGGGGTATTTTATCGTGCTAATGCCCAAATAGAGGCCCAAAGACTAAAAGTAACTGGTTATGTCAAAAATCTTCTCGATGGGAGAGTAGAAGCTGTTATTGAAGGCGAAGATATTTGCGTTAATAAAATGATCGAGTGGTGCGAAGTTGGTCCAAAATACGCAAGAGTCAACAAAGTTGAAGTAGTAAATGAACAATACAAAGGGGAGTTCAAAGATTTTTTTATTAGATAATCATTGGCATTTAGTATCTTTTCCTAAATGGTATCCTTCAAACTCGATTAATACTTCAAATCCGGTGTATCCTCTGCAATACATTTTATCGAGTGCAGAATGAAGTTTGAAAGAAGCGTAGTCGCCCGTACAATGAAATCCAAATAGAGTTATGCCATATTTTTTGAGATAGTCTGCAGTACGAGAGATCTTATTATCATCAGCTGCAACAAGGTGAGTTCCACCAAGAACTAGGAATACATCATCACCGATAAGGTCCTTTGAATGCTCAATTGTATTTAATAGCCCAGAATGATTACACCCTAATATCACAACCCCTCCAACATGGGTCTTTATTACTAAAGCTTGATCGTCTACTATCTCATCATGATCGTATTTTGAGCCTATTTTCTTTTGGAATATAGTAGATACTTTCTCAAAATCAAAAGTCCTTTCTATTTGACCTGTGGTAAATATCTTCTTAGACAATTCAATGCTCTCTTTGGTAAGGGCTATGTCCTGTAAATCTTTTTTCTTAAAAGGGGCGCCAATGTACTTCGGGCCGATATCTGTTTTTTTGTATTTATCTTCAAAAATTGAAGGGTGAGCAAATATTTTTGCGTTGGAGTATTTCTTAATTCCCATTAGCCCCCCCGTATGATCATAGTGCCCGTGACTTATGAAGATTTTAGATATATCCTCTTTTTTTTCGCCAAATACTTCTAAATTATGATTTAGGACGTCAAAAGTTTTGCCTGTGTCGAAAAGAATTTTCTCTTTATTTTCAATTAAAAAACTAAGTCCGTGCTCTCCCCAAAAATTAGAGGAGAGCTTAACATTATTATCTACAACACATTTAATTTTGGAATGCATTACAATCCTTCCAGAAGATTGAATATACCTCCAAGATCTATTTCATATTCTTCTATTTTTCCTTCATCACATAGTTTTGATATCTGTGGATCAATTGGTATTGTTCCCACAGTTGGAACCCCCATTTTATTATCTTCGCCATTTCCAAATACATTAATTTTTTTACCGCAGTCAGGACAAGTTGCATAGGACATATTTTCTACAACACCTAAAATTCTTACATTTAGTTCTTGTGCCATAGATATGGCCTTTTTCACAATTGTTGCAGCAAGGGTCTGGGGAGATGTTACTACTAAAAATCCATCTAATTTTATACTCTGCATTAAAGTCAGCTGTACATCACTTGTACCAGGAGGAAGATCAAATAGCAAATAATCAAGTTCATCCCATATAATATCCGCAAGAAATTGCGATACTGCACCGCTAATCATAGGCCCTCTCCAGATAACGGCGTCTTCATTATTGGGCAAGAGTAAACTCATAGACATTATTTTGATTCCCTTTTCACTTATTACTGGCATTATACCAGAGCTTCCCCCTATTGGCTTTTCATTTGTACCGAACATCATTGGTATACTAGGCCCAGTTATATCAAGATCTAGGATACCTACATTTTTTCCCTGTTTGGCTAGATAAGATGCAATTAAAGAAGTTACAACGGACTTTCCAACTCCTCCCTTACCACTGCCGATAGCTATCTTTTTATCAATCTTTGACATTCTTTCTTCAATGTTCATCTTTTGAACTTTCAGTTGCTCTTGAAGGTTAGATACCACTTATATCACCATAGAATACTTATTCAATACTATTTAAAACTTTTTAGATACGCCAATATAGAGAATATTGTAAATATGTAGCCACAATTACATTAAATACAAAACGTTTATAAAGAAATTTACTACTTATTTATATAGTATGAACAAATCAATAAGTAGTCTTTTCATATTTTTAATACTATTATCTACTTTTGGGACCTATATTGGCGCCCAAGAGGAGGAAACAAAAAATTTACTACCTGAAGTTGCACTTGATTATCCAACTGAAGTAACTCCAAATCAAGAAATTAAAATCACGGTAAAAGTAAAAAATACTGTTAATGATGTAATGTGGGATACGCTTGCATACATAGATGAAGATTCAATGACTAAGGAGGCAAAAGCTGCTTTCCAGATTGTTGAAGGCAAAAAATTGTTCCCTGTCAGAATGGACCCAGACCAAGAAGAAACTGTTATTCTAACAGTGAAAATTACAACAAAAGCATTGAGTGGAGAATACTTAGTTCCAGTCGTAGTAGCAACTGGAATAGGTGGATGTAGAGAAGGTTGCGAACCATCTCTATTAACTGTCTTTTCTACTATTAAAATTAAAAGAAATGACCCTTTAATCACTCTAGAATTTGATAAATATCAAATAGATATTGAGCAAGGAGTTTGTGAAGTCGAACTAGTAGTACCTTATCTGCCAAATATTCCATTTAGGATTACGAATATTAACAACACTGAATCTGCATATAATCTTAAGATGACTGTCACCCAAGACACCCCTATGGTTAAAGGGATAATTGATCCTCCTGTAAATCAAAGCGTCCTTCAGCCTGGCGGGCAAATAACGGGGTCACTATATATCAGGGCTTCATACGAAGCCCCTATCGGAAATCAAGTGATAAGGGTAAGACTTGCATATGCCGATAAGTATGGCGCGGATTATGATTTATTCCGAGACATTACTGTAACAGTTAAAAACGTCGGTAAAAACTACTACGATCAAGGAAAACTTTATTACGATGCATGCGATTATGAGAATGCAAAGATTTCATTAGACCAAGCAAAAGTTATTTACCAAGATAATAACAACATACTAGTTGTACAAGAAATCGACAAGTTAATAAAAAGGATGGAAGCAAATGATAAGTTCATGCAAGGTCAAAATAGATTTTTCTCCGGTGACCTAAAAAATGCAATAACTTATTATTCTGAAGCAAAGACTCTTTACACCGAAATCAATGACTGCCAAGCAGTTCAATTATGTGATGATGCTATAAAAGCGGCCAATAGACCTCTTGGAGGAATTCTTGGAGGAGTTTCAGGTTCTGGAGGAGAAAGTATAACTACATTTTCCATCCACACTATAATTGAAATAGCTCTTGCAATTATTGTTGCAATATTATTGATTATCCTAATTAGAGGTAAAGGTGGAGGCGGAGGTAGAAAATTCAATCTAAAAGGAAAAATTTCTAGACCATCTCAACAGCCCATATCAAGACCTTCGCAAGAACCAATTAGGCCCATAAGAAAAGAAATGCCTAGGTAATTTTTAATATATTACTTTATTTAAAGGATATTCTATTATCCCTTCTGCACCTGCACTTTTTAGTTTCGGTATTAAGTCTCTAATTATTTTTTCGTCGACAATTGTTTCAACTGCAACCCATCCATCAGAACTCAGATTAGATACAGTGGGCTTTCTCAAGGCAGGCAGAACAGAAATTACCTCTTCAAGATTTGCTTTTTGTACGTTCATTTTTACCCCAACCATTGATTCTGCTGCCAATGCACCTTTTAGGAGCAAGAAAAGATCCTCAGTTTTTTTCCTTTTCCAACTGCTTTTCCAGGATTCTTTATTGCTTATTAGAACTGTTGTAGATTCTAAGATAGTGTCAAGAACCTTAAGATTGTGAGCTTTAAGTGATGATCCTGTCTCTGTAAGCTCCACTATCGCATCGACAAGTTCCGGAACTTTTACTTCAGTTGCACCCCAAGAAAATTCAACGGATGCCTCTATGCCTTTCTGTTCTAAATATTTTTTTGTTATGTTGACTACTTCAGTTGCAATTCTTTTCCCATTTAGATCTTGAGGTGTCTTTATCTTGGAGGATTCAGAAACAGCTAATACCCATCTCACAGGCTTTAATCCTTGCTTGGCGTAAACAAGTTTTCCTACATTCACAATATCCGCATTATTTTCAACTACCCAGTCCATTCCTGTTAAACCTATATCGATTATTCCTTTTTCCACATATCTTGGAATCTCTTGTGCTCTAATCAACAAGCATTCGATATTTGTATCATCAATAGATGGTTTATATGACCTTGAAGAAATATTAATAGAATATCCAGCTTTTTTAAACATATTAAGGGTAGACTCTTGTAGGCTACCTTTGGGCAATCCGATCTTAAGCATCATTTTACTCACTTTTTAGTATAAAACTCGTCTTGAAAAACTGTTTATATATTTTATGCACCAATCCATAGAATATCTTAGATTATATTTACAAAAGAGATAAATAAAAAGAAATCATGAAAATAATCATGCCATATGAAAAAAATTTAGAAGGTGAACAGGCTATAAATTTCTGTTTAAAAGATAAAGACCAGAAAAAAGTCTGTTTAAAAGAATTAAAAAGTAAATGGATTGTTCTTTTCTTCTTTGATAAAAGCAGTCTCAAATCTGATAATTCGGAGATACTTTACTACTCGAAGGTGGAAGACGAGTTTAAGGATTTAAAAGCTAAATTGATTGGGATTGGACCTGTGACAGAAAAAGAGATTAGTAAGTTCTGCTTTAAACACAATATTAGTAATATATTATTACTAAGTGATGCAGACTATAATGTATCAGAAGAATACGGTGTAGTATTCTTAGATAAAGAGGGCACTAAAAAAATCCTGCCAATGACATTCCTAATTAACAAAGAAGGAATTGTATCAACTATATGGAATAGAGAGCAGATGTACTACAGATTTTCTGGATATGCAGATAATCTAATAGAGCTATGGGAACAGATCAAGATGTGGGCACACATAACTAAAGTACTAGAAGCAATTGAGCTGTTAGATAAAAACATGAAATATTTTTAAAGTAACTAAATTATCCCTAATATTTTATTAGTTAACACGTTGTTTGAGGCTATAATTCCTTTGGAAGATTTAGAAAATCTGTTTCCTGAGAAATCAACAACAGTGCCCCCTGCTTCTTCACATATTAAGGTACCAGCAATTGCATCATAATACTTGATTATATTTTTAATAAAAATGTCATATCTTCCTTCTGCAACAAATGCAAGATTAATAGATGTAGATTGAGTTAAACGAATCCCTAAAACCTCTTTCGATACTGATTGCATCATCTTAAAAAATTCTTCGTGAAAATTCCTGTCTTTTGTTAAATCGCTGACAATTATTGAATCTTTGAGATTAATGTTTTTAGAAATAAAGAGTCTTTTTTCATTAAGGTAAGCACCTTTTCCTTTTTCTGCATAATAAAAGTCTTCAGTTATTGGATTATATATTACCGAAAGGATAGGAATCTCGTTCTTTAATAAAGCAATTGAAAAAGAGAATAATGGAACGCATCTAGAAAAGTTTATTGTCCCATCAAGTGCATCAACTAGCCATTTATACTCCGCATCCTCGTTTCCGGAGAACCCGCATTCTTCGCATAAAAATGAATGATCCGGATATTTTTGGCCGATTATTTCGATGGCTTTCTTTTCAGATTCGTAATCTGCATCTGTTACTATGTCAAAATCTCCCTTTTTATAGATTCCACAATCATTTCTGTAATATTTTTTGAGGATCTCCCCTGATTCTCTTGCAGCATTAAAAGCAGTTTGAAGCATGAAATCAAGCCTTAATCAATTTTACATATACGTTTCTTGATCTTGGGCCATCAAATTCCATGAAAAAAATCCCTTGCCATGTTCCAAGAACAAGCTTTTCATTTTCAATAATGATAGTTTTGGATGGCCCAATTATAGAACTTTTTATGTGGGCATCTGAATTTCCTTCAAGATGTTTATAATCTCTATCCTTTGGTGCTAATTTTGAGAGAAAAGAGTTAATGTCATCCACCACTGAAGGATCATAACTTTCGTTAATCATTATCCCTGAAGTGGTATGTGGGGAGTAAATTAAAGCCACACCTGAAGAGAAATTTGATTTTGAAATAATTTCTTTTATTTCTTTTGTTATTTCAATTGCTTCTATTCTCCTATTTGATCTTAAGTTAATAACGTGGCTCAATCTATCCTCTCGCCCTAATTTTAACAACTTTTCCTCTATTCAACTTTTTCATCGTGTCACTAGAAACTACTGCCTCGCCCACACCAATACATTTATTGTTTTTTTGGACTATAACATCATCACCAGGTCGGATATTCTCAGAATTACTTATGATTCCTTTAGAGAAGACATCTCCCCTTAAATCAAAATCAATGTTTACCCACAAGGAATCTTTTATTAGTTCGCCACCATTAACATTCACTTTAATTTTATTCTGGAAAATACCTATAATCTTCTTATTAAAAGTTAAATCGGTAGTTTTTCTTCTTTCTATATAATTAAAAGGTAAATCAAATTCTTTTTTGAATTGAAATGAAAACATTTTTTGTGCTTTAGTTTTATATTCATTAAGGGGCTCTTTATCCCAAAGAGCTCTATTGGCATCAAGAATACTTTTTAATTCATCAAGCGACCCATGAGTATATAGGATTTCAAAAGGTAGCGCCTCAAATGCCTTTAAATAAGGACTATTCTCTCCAAAATGTGCGATTACAACTGGATTATTACATTTATTTAGTAATGAAGAAAGTAATCCAGAAAGAGAATCCAATTCTTCTTGATTCCAGTGCCCGGTCACAGGAATATCATAGTCTGCATAGTCTTCAAGTTCCCTAGGAACTACACCCAATGGTGATGTGAGAATTAACTGGGACAAATTAGAATATTTATCCTTTAGAATATCTCTTAGGAATGAGATAATTTTTATATGAGATTTAGAGACCCGGTAAGGTTTTTTTGCACTGCAGGGAAGCAATAATATTATATTTGTTGGTGGGATATAATATTGCTCTACTTCTTTTCTCCATCTCACTACCTGCGGCCTATCTAAAGAAATATCATCAATATAGTAAGACCTCTTAAATTCCCTTCTCAAATGAACTTCAAAAGAATTATAAAACTCTTTGTAGAGAATTCTCAATAATCTTCTAGAATTAACGGACCCATTTGAGTACATCTCTACTAATTCTGGCAAAGGATTTGAAAGATATTCTTTGAAAAAACGCTCATTGTTTTCTTCGGCTAAGAATAAGTCAAACCCTAAAAAGAGAAATATTGGAATTTCATAATTTGTTGAATCGATGAAAAAAATAGAAGAAGGATACTTCTCTTTTAATTTAAAATAGAAATCAAGAAGAATTCTCTCGTCAGCTATTCTTTTGAAAAAATAAATAGATTTTTTTGGTATTGACTCAAAAAGTTCCTGATTTATTTCCCTATATTTTGTAAGATAAATCGGAAGGCAATCTCCTTTTTCTTCTTTGATTATTGATATATTCAAGCTAGATAATATTTTTGCTTCTTTTATTGGCAAGTCAAAAGGTATTTGGACAAGTGGGACTGTAGAAAGGTCATACTCCCCCCTTCTATAAGTATCAGCGACAAGATAAGAGAGAGGCTTTTCAATAGTTAAACTGCCAAATTGAAAATAGTCTTTATTATTAAGAAGAATGTAAGGCGTATTCTCTATATGATCATCTAAATTAACCTTACCTAGCCTATGTCCATCTTCATAAAGTATCTCAAAAGAAAGATTATTTTCCAATGACATCATCCACTATCTCTTTAGCATACCCAATATATTTTTCAGGATTTAACGCATCAGTTATTTCAGATTCAGATAATAATCCTCTTATTTTATTATCCTTCTTAACGTTGTCAATGAATCTTCCCTCTTTCATTGAAACTACCCTCATTGTTTCATGCGCATCCTGCCTTCCCATACCCTTCTCAACTAATTTTAGCATTAGCACCTCTGCCAAATTTGAATACCCTGTAAGCTCTAAGTTCTTTTTTACATTTGACTCATAAAATACTAGATTAGATAAAACTTTGATAGTGCCCTTAAGCATCTCATCCAATAAGATAAATGATTCAGGATGAATTACCCTCTCACAGGAAGAATTTGTTAGATCTCTTTCATGCCATAAGGGATTATTGAGTATTGCAGGAAATACATTAGAATATACGACTCTTGCAAGACCACATATTTTTTCACATGTTACCGGATTTTTTTTGTTCGGCATAGTTGAAGAGCCAACTTGTTTCTTACCAAATCCTTCTGCAATTTCCATTATTTCTGTTCTTTGAAGATTTCTTATTTCCAAAGCTAGTTTATCTAAAGTTGAAGCCAAAGAAGCTAAAGAGAACATAACATCTGCATATGTGTCTCTAGATACAACCTGATTTGATATTTTGGCCATTTTAATGCCAAGAATATCTCCAACTTTTCTTTGAAGTTCAGGGCCATCTTTGTAAGAAGCCATAGTTCCAACGGCCCCAGATATCTTACCAGAAACATTACTATATGAAAATTCGAGTCTGTCTCTAGCCCTTCTTATCTCATCTAAAAAAAGAGCAAATTTCATACCATACGTAGTTGGGATGGCGTGTTGCCCATGCGTTCTTCCCACACAAACCGTATTGCGATATTTTTTGGATAATCCTATAAGTATGTCTTCAAGTTTATTTAAATCAGAAAAAACAATCTTAAAAGCTTCAACAAATTGGAG
>CAZVXE010000028.1:0-18616 GCA_964630765.1 uncultured Thermococci archaeon
ACTTTTTGGTATAGATTTATTAACTACAAAAATAAAATATATAACATAATCGCTATTTAGGTAGGTGACAAAAAATGGACTTTGAAAAATTGGGCTCATTCTATTTGGGTAAAGAATATGATATGAAGAATAACACACTGACAGATAAACTAGTTATGTACGATTCAAGGGACCTTACAACTCACGCGGTATGCATTGGTATGACGGGAAGTGGGAAAACTGGTCTTTGCATAGATATCTTAGAAGAAGCAGCTATAGATAATATCCCTGCAATAATAATTGACCCAAAGGGAGATATAACAAACTTATTACTGACTTTTCCAGAATTAAAAAAAGAAAATTTTTCTCAATGGGTAGACCCAGACGAGGCAAAAAGAAAAGGAATGAGTGTTGAGGATTATGCAGCCCAGCAAGCAGAGATGTGGAAAAAGGGATTGGCAGACTGGGGGCAAGATGAGAATAGGATTAGAATGTTAAGAGAGAACGCTGAGTTCGTGATATACACACCAGGGAGTGAAGCTGGTGCCCCTGTTTCAATCTTGCATTCTTTTGATGCACCTTCAATTGACTGGGAAGAAGACTCAGAACTCCTTAGAGAGCAGATACAGGGAATTGTCAGTGGAATACTAGGCTTAATTGGAGTTGAAGCCGATCCCATTAACTCTCGTGAACATATTCTACTATCAAATATATTTGAACATTTCTGGAGCAAAAACCAAAATCTAGATATCGCAAAACTAATTCTTTCAATTCAAGATCCACCTTTTAGAACATTAGGGGTGTTTGAAATTGATACTTTTTTCGCAAAAAAGGATAGGATGTCTCTATCAATGCGACTCAATAGCCTTATTGCATCTCCAAGTTTTAAAAATTGGCTTGAAGGCCATCCACTTGATATTTCGGGATTTATAACAAATAAAGATGGCAAAACAAGGCACTCAATTTTTTATATTGCGCACCTAAGTGATTCGGAAAGAATGTTCTTTGTTACTCTTTTATTTAATCAAATCATATCATGGATGAGAAAACAAAGTGGAACTAATAGCCTTAGAACGTTGGTATACATGGATGAAATATTCGGGTATTTCCCCCCGGTTTCTAATCCTCCGAGTAAAAAACCACTTCTTACTTTATTAAAACAGGCTAGGGCATTTGGAGTTGGAATTATGTTGGCCACTCAAAATCCCGTGGATTTAGATTACAAAGGATTGAGTAATGCAGGCACATGGTTTATAGGTAGACTTCAAACAGAAAGAGATAAACTAAGATTACTTGAAGGTTTAGATACTATTAGTTCTAGCTCTAACGAATCTGTAAATAGAGAACAGATGGATAAGTTAATTTCAAATCTTGGGAAAAGAGTATTTATTTTCCATAGTGTTCACGCAAAAAATCCAGTTATTTTCCAGACAAGATGGGCGATGAGTTACTTGAGGGGACCAATGACTAAGAGTGAGGTAAAATTAATAATGAAGGATAAAGTTCAAGAAATTAAAGTTTCTTCAACTATTAAAACACCACCTTCTCAAATCTCCTCAAACAAGGGCACTGGTGCGCCCCCTACTATTTCAAGCGAAATTCAACAAATATTTGTTCCTTTAATCAAAAGCTCAGCTCTTGCCATTCAAGAGATAAAGAACAGAAATCAAAAAGAGCTATCTTTTGGAGAACCATCTCTTATCTATAATCCAGGAGTAATTGGAAAAGCAGTAATTCATTTCCAAGATAAAAATATTGAATTAAAAGAAGACCAAGAAAGAAATTTAATGCTGTACTCATCTGAATTTATGAACTGGGAAAAATCTGAAGAAATAAAAATATCGAATTTTTTAAGTGATCCGGAAGGAAACGCAAAATTCTCAGAGATTCCAAGCAATTTAAATGATCCCAAAGACTTTAATGAGCTAAAGAAAAGTTTTACAGATTTTCTATTTTACAACAGTAATTTCAAACTTTACCATAGCCCTCTCCTAAAATTGTATTCAAAACCTAATGAATCTAAAGGAGATTTTATTCTAAAAATAAATCAGATGGCAAGAGAGACAAGAGATGACGAAGTTGACAAAATTGAACAAAAATATGCCAAAGAATTTGAAAAACTCAAAGTAAAACAGAGCAAAGCTCAAGATATTCTTATGAAAAAACAAGCTTCTGCTAGCTCATTGAAACAAGAGGCTTTATTGTCTGCGGGAGAATCTGTTGTTGGTATGTTTATGGGAAGGCGATCTACTCGTTCTGCTTCCAAAGCAATGACCAAATACCAAAAGAGCAAAACAGTTTCTGCTGATATAGATAAAGCCCAGAAGGATATAGTATCCCTTAGTAAAGAAATGGAATCGTTGGAAAATGAACTAAAAGCCCAGATAGAAATCATAAAACAAAGAAGAGAAAAAGAAATAAGTGAAGTCAAAGAAGTCATAATTCAGCCTAAAAAATCGGACATAGAAATCAAAATGATTTCATTGGCCTGGATTCCAAAATGGGAAATATCGTATAATGAAAATGGAAACAAAAAAACGGAAATGATACCGGCATATTTTTGAATTTAATTTTTATTAGTTAACTTTTTAAATATGAAAAAGAAAACAGAAATGGTGTAATTATGACAAAATTTGAAGTGTATAAAGATAAAGCAGGGGAGTACAGATTTAGATTAAAAGCGGGGAACGGGCAAGTTATAGCTGTTAGCGAAGGATATAAATCAAAAACATCTTGCATGAACGGAATTGAAAGTATAAAGAAGAATGCGCCTACTGCCGCAATTGTTGAAATAGAAAAATAGTATTCATTTTATTTATATTTATTTTAATTTGTTTCAACGATTTCTTGTATTAATTTATTCAAGCTATCTCTGGCCCAAGGTTTTTCTATTAAAAGTTTTACTGATGCCTTAGTTTCAGCTTCTTCTTTTAATGAATTATTCAGGAATGCTGTTATAAGAACTCTAGTAGTATCTGGATATTTATCTTTTATACAACTTAAAAAATTAATTCCGTTCATTCCTGGTAGTTTATAATCAGATATGACTAAATTAAAATCAAGTTCTTGAAATTGTTCTAATGCAGCCTCAGCATTTTTAGCGATAATAACTTTATTAATTAAATCTAGATTTTTTAATGCTAAAAATAAACTAACTAATGTTTCAGGATTATCATCTACAATCAAAATATTTTTTGAGTTCCCTTTTTCTTTATTTGTTTCAAGAGCTGAGTCCAAGTTAAATTCTTGAAATTCTTTTTCATTCAATTTATATTCGTCTATATTTACTTTTGATACCATATTTTTATCTAAGTTGGAATTAATAGTAGTAGTCTTATCTAATTTTATATCAAATACTAATCCTGCACTCATATTATTTTTGAGATCTAAACTGAATTTTTCATTTAGCTTTTTTATATCTAAAGTTCCACTTTTATATTGAAGCAATTTGTTGATTGAACCTATATCAATTTTTGATTCTGGATTGTTTTGATTTATCATGGCGTCAAGATTTTTTTGAGATATTTCTCCTGCGTTTAATTCAATTATAATATGGACATCACTATCAGTTTCAAATGTTTTAAAGTGAAGTTCACCTGAATTCATAACCTCAATAGTTTTTAATAATATACAGATAATAATATAGTTTAATTGATGAAAGTTGAAACTAACCAAAGGTAGCTTACTAAAATCTTCTCGAATTGTATATTTATTTTTTAACTGTTCTCCTAATAGGAGTATACTAGTATTAACTACTTCATTTACATCTATTAGATTTATATCATCTTCAAAGTAAACTAATTTTCTGAAAGCTTTGACTATTAAGTCTATTCTTTTTGCACTTCTCATGTTTAAGTCTAATAGATTTTGGAGAAGATCGAATTTTGGATCTTCTGTGTTCTTTTTGTGGCATTGATCTTTTAGGGTATTAATTTCTTCCTTCAACAAAGCCGTTATGATATTTTGATTTTTTAGAGTGCCATTTTTGTTTAGAGTAGAAAGTCTTTCTATGTGATTAACTAAATTAATATTAATGTTGTTTTCACTTGTTTCTTTTCTTAATTTAATCATTTCTTCTTGTAATACTTCAGTACTAGCCATAGCTGAAGCCAAAGAATTATTAATTTCATGAATTATTCCTGGAACTAAATCTAAAATAATTAGAGATTCTCTAGATAAATCATCTTTAGAAATAGTCATATCATGGTACTCTTTATCTAAGAATGATAACATAATTACTGGCCCATTCATTTTTTGTCTTCATTTTGATATAAATAGCTAAAACAAAAAAATTGAAAAGTTGTAATACTTAAATAAGTATCAGTATTCATATATATAAACTTTTCGGTTTATTATTGACTTTTAATAGTTATAAATTATTTTATAGTGTTGAAAAATAAATTGAACAATTTTAGGTTATTTGAAGAATCTATATTTTAGTTATATTTACTAATATATGGCTATAAAATAGCTATTAAACCACAAAATTTATAAAGGATATTTAGATTATACGTCCTATGGCTTCCAAGCAACATGATGATTTACAATTAATAAATGAAGTCAAGACACTCATCGATGATGTTATAGACAAGGTGCCACAAAAAAGAGATATGCAAATGTCAAACTTAGGCTCGCTAATTGTTTTCAGTTTGGGATGCATTATAGGATTTGAGATGTTTGTTTTCAATCTTTTCATGACGTCTATAGTAATGCTTAGCTTTATGCTTCTGGGATTCTTTTTTATCCTTGGATTTCTAATGGGAATCTTTATTGAAAAAGTTGAGGCTTTAAATAAATCTTCTAATCCTTTGTATGCAAATTATTAGCCCAATAGGAAACTTTTTATTAACATATATAATTCTATTTTTATGATTATAATAAAAGCAGGCGGCTCAGCAATCACTAAAAAAAGTGAAGACTTTACCCCGAATATGGAAGTAATTTCTACTCTTGCTCAAGAAATTAAAGAGGCTGGAAGAGTATCGATATTGATTCACGGAGCTGGCTCTTATGGGCACCCTATTGCAAAGAAATATTCTTTGGGAAAAGGTTATTTTGATGATTATCAACTTAAAGGTTTTTCTGAAACACGAGCTAGTATAAGTGAACTTGACAGCATTGTACTAAAATCTCTGATGCAAAATGGATTAACACCTGTAAAGATAGGTACTTTTTCTAACTTTATTACATCTAACGGTAGGATTGTTGAATTCCATAAAGAACCTTTGCTAAGGGCGATAGAACTTGGGCTACTGCCTGTATTTACTGGAGATCTTGTCTTTGATAGAACTAGAGTATTCTCAATATTATCAGGAGATCAGATAGTATCTTACCTATCAAAACTACTTAAGCCTTCAAGAGTCATATTCGGAACAGACGTAGATGGAATATATACGGGGGACCCGAAGAAAGAAAATGTTAAATTAATTGATACCATAACAGAAGACAATATCAAAGAAGTTTTTAAATTTGCTAAAGATACTGGAGATGCTTCCGGCGGCATGGAAGGTAAATTTTCAGAGATACTTCCAATATTTGACATGGGCATAGAAATAGATGTTATTAATTTAACTAAAAAAGGTAATTTGATAGAAGCGCTTAGAGGAAATGTAAACGGAACTGTAATTAAAAAGAAGAATCTTTCAAAATAAAAGTTTTATTTTAAATAATATCTATTTCTTTATCTCAAAAATAAAATAATTCTCTCTAAGTTTATATATTAAAAGATAATAGCAGTTTTTTATGACTTCCCTTGAAAAAATAGTTCATCTTGCAACTCAAAGCGAGTATGATTGTATCGGGGATGAGGGAAAAATATTTGAGAATATTGATTTGTCAAAAATAGATGCCTTGGGCCAAGGAACTAAACACGATATTTGTACCTCTTCGTCAACTAGGAGAGTTGTTGACCAAAATGAAGTTTTGGGTGATGTAACAAGGTCAGGAATTTGTCATTCTTTTACTGCAAATGGTCGTTGTGTTTCTATGTTCAAAACACTATTCACAAACTACTGCACCCATGACTGCAAATACTGCCAAAATTCAACAGATTACAAAGGCCCTAAAAGCATTTACTCGTATACTCCAGAAGAGTTAGCAAGGATAACAATCTCACTATACAAGGGAAATTACATAGAAGGGCTTTTTTTAAGTTCTGGTGTTAGTTCAGATGAGGATCTTATTACGGAAAAAATGATAGAGACTCTAAAAATTTTAAATGACAAATATAGTTTTGCCGGTTACGTCCACTTTAAGGTCTTGCCTGGGGTGTCCTATGAATATATCAAGCAAGCATCCGAGATGGCCGATAGATTAAGCGTAAATATTGAAACTCCCTCTAAGAATTATCTTTCTGAATTAAGTAGTACCAAAAATTATGTGAATGATATCTTAAAGAGGCAGCATTACATCAAAAAATTGGAATTAAAAAAAGAATTGCCCGCCGGCCAGACAACTCAACTAGTTGTAGGCGCTTGTGGAGAAAGTGATTTTGATATATTCAAAAGGACCCTTAAAGAATATAAAGAAATGATGTTAAAAAGAGTATATTATTCAGTTTTTAATCCCATCACCGCAACATCTTTAGAAGGATTATCTGCACAACCAACATGGCGGGAACACAGATTGTATCAGATGGATTGGTTATATAGGGTGTACAAATTTTCTGAAAATGAAATTAAAATAGCCTTTGATGAAGAGGGATTTCTAAATAATAAAGATCCAAAACTTTTCATTGCGTTGAATACTCTCGATTCCTCCATTGATCCAAATGATGCAACATATGATGAACTCTTGAGAGTTCCAGGGATAGGGCCAAAAAGTGCTTATAGAATTGTGAATTACAGAAAAAAGAACAAAATTTACAAAAGAGAACAACTTCTAAACTTAGGAGTACGAGTAAAAAATGCTACGCCTTTTTTGAAAATAAATGGCGGAGAATATCCTAGATTAGACCGGTGGATTGAATGTCAGACTCAATAAGCGTATCAGAATATCTTTTAATGAATAAGAATGTTACACCAATTCTTTTAGAAATATCAACGAAAATATCTTGGCATGAATTGAATACTTCAGCAGATTCTGAAATAGTAAAGATTAGAAGAAAAGTTGGCGAAGTTAGATCAGAGATACATCGAATGAGGGGATTTGTTAGATTCAATTCAATTAATGATAAGATACTTTTTGGTTATATGAAGCCCGAACACAAAATAGGAAGATTAGTTACAGATATTTTTGCTAGAAGATTTCAAAAGAATATGATTATTCTAGGCAATGATCATAGGGTTTGGGCGTCTTATTATTCGGATAATTCCTACAGAAGATATGAAGATTCAAAAAGTCTAGATGAAATAATAGAGAAAGTAAAGTTATTAATAGGGTCAGACAATGAAGTTGACATAGAAAAAATATGGCAAGTTTACTATGATTCTCAATATATAAAAGAAAGAGAAAATCATAGACTCTTCTATAAAAACATGCCAAAAAAACATCTTAAATCGACTGGAAACAACATAGAACTAAAGTTAAACACTAGGACTTTGGACGGGTATATACCTTCTGATTAATAGAAATTAAATAAAATTAAGATTTTAGAATCTTAAGAATGTCTTTTGTGACTTGACCGATATTATTACCGCCATCGACATTTTTTATTTTTTCTTTGTAATAAGATATCAAAGGCGCAGTTTGCTTTCTGTAAACATCAAGCCTATTTCTAATCACTTCTTCTTTATCATCATCTCTTTGATGAAGCTTTCCACCACATGTATCACATGACATCTCTTTCTTAGGCTTCTTGTAAAGTAAATTATAGACCTCCCCACAGTTTGGGCACGATAATCTTTTTGAGATTCTATTAATTATATCTTCATCATTCACATCGATATTTACAATATAGTCCAAAGACATATCCATTTGATCTAACAAATCATCTAAAGCCTCGGCCTGAGCTATGGTTCTTGGAAATCCATCAAGCAAAAATCCTTTTGTGCAGTCATCTTCTAAAAATCTTTCTTTCATCATGCTGATGATGATTTCGTCCGGAACAAGACGTCCGGAATCCATATATTCTTTTGCATTTCTACCTACATCTGTTCCTCTTTTGACATTATCTCTAAGTATATCCCCAGTAGATATATGAGGTATATCAAAATCCTTAGAAATAATGTCGGCCTGAGTTCCTTTTCCGCAACCTGGCGGACCTAAAAGAATTATTCTCATAAAAACACCAATTTAAAGACTCTGGTAAATGTTTTTAAATTTATTCATTAGATAGAGGATGTGCTTTATCATAAACTTTCTTTCTTCTTTCGTCTGTTACGTGGGTATAAATCTGGGTAGTAGATAAATTGGAATGGCCAAGAAGTTCCTTTATCACTACTATATCCGCATCACCCTCAAGCATGTGAGTAGCAAATGAATGCCTCAATACATGTGGTGTGACTTTTTTTTCAATTCCCGCCTCTTTAGAATATTTCTTTATCAACCATTGAATTGTCCTTGCCGAGATTCTTTCACTATGATTGCTCAAAAAAAGAGCTTCATTTGTATCGTTTCTCTCTAATATATATCTGTCTAGCATCTCTCTAGTTTTAGAATCTACGAATACAATCCTATCTTTAGATCCTTTACCAGATACTACGTGGATTGATTCAGTTTTTATATCATTTTTATTGAGTTTAACTAATTCTGACACTCTTAAACCAGTAGAATACAACAATCGGATTAAGCATTTATCACGTAATTTCCTGGGCTCATCGAGGAGAATTTTAATTTCCTCTTTAGTTAAAAATTTGGGTAGAGGTTTGGACAGTTTTGGCAGCATTACTTTGTCTGCAATATCAATATTTTGATATCTAAAATAAGAACGTAGTGCATTGAGATGCCTATGTATAGTTCTATTGGTCGCATTATTGTCATTTTTTAGATGGATCATATAACGTTTAATGTCTAATTCTGTGACTGATTCGGGATTTTTATTCGTGAAATCGAAAAAATTGGACAAAGTGTATCCATAATTTCTTATTGTATTTTTAGATTGCCCCCGAAGCTCTAGTTCCATCAGATAGTCTTCAAACATAAATACAGTAAACATTTAGATATATATAAATTTTGCGCATAATTTATTAAAGATTTATATACTCGTTATCATACCTCATCTTATGCTAATACCCTATCTTGCCCTAGGTGGCAGAATTATTCTATTAGGGTGGGAAAGAATTCTAGTAAAAAAACTTGGAGAAAAATCAGATAGTATTAGTGGTACTTTTCTATTTTTTGGTTTGGGAACAATATTTTTACTTCCTGCACTTTTTTTTGTAGATATTGTACTTAATACTTCAATCTTATTTTATGTTAGTTTGAGTAGTTTTGTTTATTCGATTGCATTTTGGCTATATGTTAAATCATTGTCAGAGGGCGAAGCCTCTTTAGTAAGCCCACTATACAATTTCAATGTGTTCTTCCTATTGATATTGGCAGTGACTTTTCTAGGCGAGAAATTATCTCTTTTCAAAGTGCTTGGATTATTATTCTTATTTTATGGCGTTTCATTTCTAAACAGAAAAAGAAATATTATAGAATCATTTAAAGCAATTCTTTTAGATAAATCATGCCAGTACATGATAATTGCATCACTTTTAATTGCGGTTGGTAGAACAATTGATGGTAATGCGATAAAAATTACACCCCCGATACTCTATGCGTTTTACCTCAATTTAGGCATATCTCTTTTCTTGCTTGTATATATTATAGCTAAAAGAAATTTATCAACTACAATTAAATTATTTAAAGAAAAAACTAAAATTGCAACTTTGAGCGGAGGATTAAATGCATATTCATACTTATTCTTATTAATCGCTTTCACAGGTATTGAAGTTAGTATTGCTGAGCCAGCTTCAATGACTGCTATGATTATCACAGTTATTTTGGCAGGGAAAATACTAAAAGAGAATATAAAAGAAAGGTTGCTAGGCGTTGCCATAATGCTTATTGGCCTATGGCTATTATTTATTTAATAAATATATTAAAATGCCCTTTCCAAAGTAATAACAAAAGTTGTTCCTTGGGGTAAACTATCCTGAACTCTAATATTTCCCCCATATAGTTCTATAAATTTTTTTGCTATGAATAATCCAATTCCTGCGCCCCTAGTCTCAGCATGACTAAATCCTGCATCAAATAGCTTTTCTCTTAAATCCAAAGGAATTCCTATTCCGTAATCTGAAATAATAATCTCGCAACTTTTTTCATTATTTACCAACTTGAAATCAATCCGATCTGTATTCCCGTGCTTAATAGCATTTCTAACTAGATTTCCAATAACTAAAGTGATTGCTTGGCTAGCTAATACTTGACAGTCTCCGCTTATTGAATAATTTATTTTATAAGAAGGCATTACAGAGTCTATTATCTCTCTAATATTTATAGGACGAGGTTCAGGCCCAAATTCAATTAGGGGTTCAAGTTCCTTCATCTGTTTAATTAAATCAACTCCTCGATGAATACCTTTGAATGCACTATTAATATATTTTTCATCTTTTTTCTTTTCATAAATTTCTAAAGCCATGCTTGCAGTGGCTAAATGGTTAAGAATATCATGGCGTAGTGTTTTATTGGTCACTTTCAAAATTTCGTGTAATTCTTCTATTCTTTTATTCGATTTTAAATTATTCTGTTTTTCTTTTTGCAACTCCATAGATAAGCGGATTATCTCTTCATTTGGATTCTGATTAGGAATTGTATCCATGATCTTAGTTCCCCCGATAAGAAAATTATACTAGATTCATTAAATTACTATATAAATATTCCTTATATGTTTATAATTTTCCTAAATAGAATTTAGATAAGCTAAAAAAGAGAATAGATGATTATTTCAATAAGATTTAAAACATGATTTATTAATCTTCATTATATAAAGATAGACTATTACAGTTATACATTTGGAGGCTAAGGAGTGGCAAAGAAAAAAAAAGTTCCAATATCCTTTTGGGAAGAACAACTTGTAAAGGAGAAGCAAGAGAATAAAGATCCAGAGAAAGTAAAATTCATAAGAAATGTACTTATTTCTGAATATACATCGCTTTATGAGAAATATTTGGATAAAGGAAATTATAAAAAAACAAATGAAATTAATGATAAGATTCATGAATTAAAAAAAGAGATAGATGTTAGTTCAAAAGAGGAAGTAGTTTGGCTATTTGAAAAAAAGGCCCTTGATTATTTACAGAATTCTTCTTATGATGAGGCAATTTCATATTTCAAAATAGCATTAGAAAAATCATTAAATATTTCCACGATTAAACCTGAAGAAATTAAAAATATCAAAGAAAGTTTAAAGAAATCCTACTTTGAAAAGGGATCTTCAAGCTTAAATCAGAATAAATTCGATGACGCGATAGTTTCGTTTAAAAAAATCTTAGATTTTTGCGTAGAAAATAGCGACAAAAAATCGGATGAAACTAAAGAAGCCTTAGACAATCTAATAATGTGTTACAATCAAAAGGGAGAATATCTTGCTAAACGAGACAGATTTGAAGATGCAATAAACTCCATAGACAAAGCTATTGAAATAACTAATGACATGGGCATTGAAACAGAAACTGCAAAATCGGCAAAAAAAAATATAGCAAAAATACAGACTTTATTTGCTTTTAATCAAATTGATAAAGGACTTTATGATTTGGCTATATCAAATCTAAAAAAAATTTTGGACATGTCACTACAACTATATGGAAATGATTCAGACGACTACATTCAATCAAAAAATAATCTAATTAAAGGATACAATGCAAAAGGTAAGAATTTTCTTGAAAAGAGTAGATACGATGATGCTATTTCAGCATTTGAGAGATCTCTTGAACTAACAAAAGATGACAAGGGCCATTCTAGTAAATACATCAACGATTCGATTGACGGAATAATTAAATCATACTACCAAAAATCATGTGCATATGAAGAATATGACAAATATGAAGAAGCGATTATAAATTTAGAAAAGGCGTTGAAGATAGGATCAAAATATCAAGTTAACAAAATAAGAATTAGTTATGTCACAGATAAATTATTTTTAATATTAAAAACTCAATATGAAACAGCTTCTAAAAATTATAATTCTCAGAAAATGAAGGAAATACTTGATATCGCTTTGAATCTCATAAGAAGTGGCTATAACTCTATTAATTTTGATGAAAATACTATCAAGATATATTTTGAAAGAATAAGAAATCAGAGAACAGAAGAAGGGCACAAGAAATCTTATGAAAAACATCAAGAATATACAAGAGAAGACAAGAAAGAAAAACAGGAAAAGAAAAAAAGCGTAGTTGATGAAATATCAATTAAAGAACTAGTTATCAAATTTGAATTGGATGATAATGGGACTATAACCAAAGAATTGATAAAAGAACAGTATAGGTATTGGGTTGATCTTCTACACCCAGATAAAAATCTAAATAAAAGTGATGCAACTATAAAAAAGGCAGAAGAAAAACTAAAAGAGATAAATACAATCTATAAAAAGTTAATTGAACATTTTCCTTAGATCATATAAGTTCCATCATATTACTTTTCCTATCTCTTCAGCGGCTCTTTTCATATCTAAGAAAACTAATCCCAATTTCGCATCTTTTCTTGCTAAAGCAGTGAGAACTGCTTCTTCACCTGCACCCATGAGAAGAATATACCCATTCTGTCCTTTGACGAAGACTTCTTCAAGGCTTCCTTTCATAAGCTCCTTTGAAGTTCTTTCACCTAAGGAAAGCATAGCTGCAGACATTGCAGCAACACGATCTTCTTCAACATCTTTTGGTAGAGCGCTGGCTATTACCAACCCATCTGTTGAAACAATGGCAGATGCTTCTATATCAGGGGATGTTCCACTTAGATCTTTTAACATTTCAGTTAATTTTTCTATTCGACTGGCCATTAAATCACCTTACATTAATCTTTAAATTTTTCAAATGAAACTAAACAAGGAGTTTCTTTGTTAAATTCAAATTTATACATATATTTTAGAGATTCACCTTCTTTGTTGAATTCCATTGCTCCAAGTAATGTTATGGCCCTAAGGCATGCTATTTCTTTTCCCTCGTCTATTAGTCTTGAACAGTGAGATTTGTAGGGGCAATTAATTGCTTTAAAAGTAAAATTATTATCGTCGCCTGCCATTTCAAAATCAGCACTATTAAAAAATTCTGCTTTGACAAGTGCTTCAATAAACATTTTTGCAGTATTGTAGGGGCTAAGCCCTTTTTGGAATTCCATTCCGAGATCTTTCCAAGATTCAATAAATGGCCTAATAGCTATAGTTCCCCATCTTCTGTAAAAAAGCTTTGGTTTATCAAAGAATATATTTGCGGTATTTTCAACTCCGTAAAGCCAAGCGTTCATAATGGTGCTTGTATATTTCAATTTAACATTGATGTCCATTAAATTCACCTTTGAGAATTTAGCGATTTAAATTCAATTCCTACTTGAACTTTTGATATTTAAAGTTTTCCTTGAATTAAATTTAAAAAAATTAAGATTTATTTAACATGAAAATAAAATTAAAAATAATACAATTTAATCTAATAATAAAAATAATTTATTTAAGCATGTCAAATTTACAGGCGTCAATGCATTTTTTGCATCGTATGCATTCAGATTGATCAACAATTCCTTTTGTAATTGCATCTGTTTCGCACACTCTATCGCAAAGTGTGCAGTTCTTGCAACCGTTCTTCGCTTTTATTTTGTATATCGAGAATTTGGAAAATATAGCTAATACGGCCCCATAGGGACAAATATATCTACAAAATGGCCTTGAGATTATTAGTGATGCTCCAGAGACTATAGCTACCGAGATTATCCCATATAATGTAAAATTAAATGAGAACAAGTAAGAAAACGGATCAATTTTTTGGAAAAAAGGATACCTAGTGGAGACGACCACCCCTACGATTATTAATGCAAATAAATATTTGAAATATTTTAGAACTTTATCTAATTTTTGTGGCATTCTGAATTTTGTTAATTTACTACCGATTCCCGCCAAAAGCTGTTGCCAAGCACCGATGGGGCAAGCATATCCACAAAATATTCTTCCAAATACAACGGAGAACCCTATTGGTAATATGAATAATAATGACCAGTAAAGATAATTACCTTTTATAGCCCCTATTGAATACAAAGCAAGTTGCTGCAATGACCCCACGACACAAAGGCATCCGCCACGAATAAATCCAAGATATACTAAAGATATGGCCAATGCCAAATATCTTATTTCTTTTCTTCTTAATTTGAAAAAGTAGAGCATGCCCAATAACATTAAACCAAATGTTACTAAAAGATCCTCTTTCAATATTTTTTCTAAACCATTTATTGGCTCTGATTCGCCATTAGAACGATCTGAATTTATTATAGTACTATCGCCATATATTTTTTTATTGGATTCTATAAATAATGCCTCGGCCTGTTCCTTTACCATGCTATTGGTAATACCATATGGCCTTAGGCTCTCTATCCTTGTTTTAGGTGAAACATTAATTCTTAAGCTATCCATCAGTTCTTTGGTATCAATAGAATAAGCATTAGCAACTTCTTCGATAGACATAGTTTTGATTACGCTACCTTTGATCTCAGGCAGAGTTACATCTTGTGGTATTACTAAAGATTGATTTTGAATCGTACCTGGTGCCGGCTCTGATCTATCACATACCATATTATTATTAGTATCGACATATTTTCCACAATCACCAGGATAAACGCAATTAGAATCTGTTTCCCCAAATGGGCAGTCATCCCAAGAATAGACAAAATTAAGATTAATAATACTAAATATGAATAAAGTTAATAAAAAAATTGATGTTTTTCTCATAAAATCGATAATCAAATCACATGTGATTCTTTTAAAAAGATATTCCAAATTTATTCCCAAATTAAGCCATATTTGAGATTATAATATTTTTAGAAGTAATTAAGAATAAAAAATAATATTTTACTAAATAATTCTTTTATATAAGAAATGAAATAAAATAGAACAAAGTATAGTTAAATAAATATTTAAATAAAGATTAAATGAGAAATAGTATCGCTAGATGTATTTAGAATCAAAATTAACTAGATCATTTCATATTAACAAAATATATGACTGATAAAAAGAAATACGCCGTTAATTTTTTAAATAGTTTTTAGTTACTTAGAACAAATAATAGTATTTTTATTTGGATAGTGCGTTATTTAGAACAATTAATTATTCACTTAAAAATAAAAGGTGAGAATATGGCAAATATGAAACAACCTATGGGGATCCAGCCAGAAGGATCTCAAAGATTTAAGGGAAAAGAAGCTCTTAGAATGAATATTATGGCCGGCAGAATCGTTGCTGAAATAATAAAAACTACTTTAGGCCCTAGAGGTATGGACAAAATGCTAGTGGAGTACTCCGGGGACGTAATGATAACTAATGATGGTGCGACTATTCTAAATAGAATAGACATATCCCACCCAGCTGCTAAAATGATTGTTGAAGTTGCAAGGACTCAAGACCAAGAAGTAGGAGACGGAACTACAACGGCGGTTGTATTAGCAGGAGAATTACTAAAGAAAGCAGAATCTTTGCTTGACCAAGATGTTCACGTGACATCAATAACAGGTGGGTATAACATAGCCGCAGAAAAAACACTTGGCATTCTAAAAGAGATAGGGGAAAAAATATCAATTGATAACGAGAAAGTCCTTCTAGAGATTGCAAAAACATCAATGACGGGCAAAGCTGCCGAGAAATCCATTGAAAAGCTAGCCAAAATAGCTGTAGACGCAGTAAAAATAGTAACGAATACTAAAGACGGAATAAATTCAGTTTCTAAAAATGACATTAAGATAACGATAAAGGAAGGAGGCGGCTTAGAAGATTCCGCCATTGTCAAAGGGTTACTTGTGGACGAGAATAGGGCTTATGATTCAATGCCACAAAAAATTAAAAATGCAAAAATAGCTTTGTTGACAAGCCCGCTAGAAATTAAAAAAACAGGAATCGATGCAAAAATAAGGATAACTTCTCCTGAAAATGTACAGGGTTTTATAGATCAAGAAGAATTCATGCTAAAAAGAATGGTTGATAGAATTATCAACACTGGTGCAAATGTTGTAATATGTCAAAAGGGCATGGATGACACTGCATTAGCGTTTCTCTCTAAAGCAGGCGTTTATGGACTAAAGAGTGTAAGTGAAAAAGAGATAAAGAAGATATCAAAGGCCACTGGTGCTAGAATAGTAAATATGGCTCTTGACCTCGAACCAAGCGATTTGGGAAAAGCAGAATTAGTAGAAGAAAGAAAAGTCAGCGATGAGTATATGACCTTTATCGAAGGTTGTGTTGATCCAAAAGCTGCAAGCATACTAATCAGAGGTGGAACAAAACAATTCGTTGAAACTGTCGAAAGAGCCTTAGATGATGCATTAGGCGTATTAATTACTGTTGTTAAAGAAGGAGTTATTTGTACTGGAGCTGGAGCTACGGAGATGGAGATTGCTAAAAGATTGTCTACATTCTCAAATTCTGTAAAAGGAAGAGAGCAGCTTGCAGTAAAGGCTTTTGCTGAAGCTTTAGAAGGGATACCCAAAGCAATTGCAGAGAATTCTGGTCTTGACATGATAGACACACTGGTAAATTTAAGGGCGGCCCATAACAAAGACAATGGTAAAACAATGGGCATAAATGTCAAAAATGGGAAAGTAGAAGACATGTTCAAAGCAGGGGTAGTTGAGCCCTTAAAGTTAAAAGAGCAGGCAATAAAAAGTGCATCCGAATCAGTAGTAATGATACTTAGAATAGACGATGTCTTAGCTGGAAAAGAACTTGCGAAATCTGAATCATATAGAAACATGAGCGCAGGCTCTCAAATTGCTTAAATAATTTTTAATTTTTTTAGTATTATTTAAAAAATATAAAATAATTTTTTCTTATTTTGGAATCAAAACTTTATCAATCATGTGACATATTCCATTTGAACATAGAATATCTGGTTTTATAGCAACTGCATTTTCAAGCATGACCGTTTCAATCTCATCTGAACCTGCAGTTGATCTAGCCGAAGATATTTTAAGCTCTTTTCCTTGTAAGGTCTTTACTTTGTTCAGCCCGCCGTGCATTCCAGACAGTTTTCTTAATTCTGAAAGGTCGTGTTTTCCAGACACAACATGATATTTCAAGATTTCTGTTAACTTTGCCTTATCTTTTAGTAAACCTTCGACTGTACCTTTGGGTAGTGCTGCAAATGCACTATCTTGTGGTGCAAACACTGTAAAAGGCCCTGGGCCGCTCAATACATCTACCAAACCAGCAGCTTTTACTGCTTCAACTAACGTTTTAAAATTTCCTGCAGCAATTGCTGTTTCAACAATATTTTTCATATTTTCACCATACAATGATACACTCAATAATATTTATCTTTTTCTATTATTCAATAAATTAATAATGAAAATATATTTATATTAAATAATAAATACAATTAGAATATTTTAATTTATCGATAATACGAAAAATAATTATTTTTGGTAAATATTAGATAAAGTAAAAGAAAATTGGTAAAACTTATATACTAGTTAATAAAAAATTAGACAATGTCTTGATAAACTAAGTTTAACTTGGTTTATAAGACTAAAAAAAGGAGGTTTGAAAAATGGCAAGAGAATCATGGAGTAGTAAAACAGGCTTCTGGTTAGCTGCCGCTGGTTCAGCCGTAGGACTAGGAAATATCTGGCGTTTCCCGTATCTTACCGGTGCAAACGGTGGGGCTGCATTCGTATTAGTATATTTAGCCATAGTCTTAACTATTGGTGTTTCTGTAATGATAGCTGAATTTGTAATCGGTAGATCAACACAGCTTAACCCCGTTGGGGCATTCCAAAAGCTCAAAGGAGGAGTTTGGCCCATTGTGGGATGGCTGGGAGTTGCTGCAGGATTTATTATATTATCGTTCTACTCGGTCATTGGTGGGTGGACAATAAAATATATAATAAGTTCATTTACAGGACTAATTAACCCTTCAACAGATGCTACCGGCTATTTCCTTGGATTTATAGGAAATGGACCACAGACAGTTTTATTCCACGCTATTTTTATGGCAGTCACAATCTATATTGTATACAAAGGGATTGGCGAAGGAATTGAGAGCTGGTGTAAAATATTAATGCCCGCACTTTTCGTGCTATTATTGGTGCTTATAGTCAGAGCAGTGACATTACCTGGTGCAGGGGCAGGGATTAGTTTTTACCTAAATCCAGATTTCTCAAAAATAAATAGTTCCAGTTTAATAGCGGCACTTGGACAAGCGTTCTTCTCACTTTCTCTCGGAATGGGTGCAATGATTACCTATGGAAGCTACTTAGGTTCAAAAAAGACATCTTTACCTCAATCAGCGGCTACAGTCACATTGCTCGATACCGGAGTTGCAATCTTAGCTGGATTTGTTATATTCCCCGCAGTGTTTGCATTTGGAGTTGCTCCTGGTGCAGGTCCTGGACTTACTTTTATAACATTGCCCAAAGTCTTTGCCTTAATGCCTGGAGGTGCCATATGGTCAGCATTATTCTTCGTGCTCCTATTATTTGCTGCAATTACATCCGCTATTTCTTTACTAGAAGTTGTGGTAGC
>CAZVXE010000029.1:0-6075 GCA_964630765.1 uncultured Thermococci archaeon
TATCAAATAAATATTCTAAATAGAAACACTTAAATATTATTTGTATGAGGTATCTCTGAAGTCCGTTTAATGGACTTTAAGAATCTTGGACATGATATCCTGTTTTTGGATATCAAAAAAAGGAGGAATACTATATGCCAAAATATAGCGATAAAATAGATTTGTATTCTGACAGGGGTAAACTCATTGAGAGTGGAGTCCCGTTGGAAGCTCTCAGTCCTCTAAAAAACGAGGCCATTCAGAGCATAGTTTCCAAAATTGTCAGGACAATTGCTGTCGATCTCAAAGGCACCCAGTCAGCACTTGCCACAGGAGCACTTGGTGGTAAAGGCCAATTTATAATGGGAAGAGAAATGAAACTCGATGTTGTTGGGAAAGCCCCAGAGATTAAGAAGAGAGTAGAAGAAATTCTTAAAGTTGATGCAAAAGACGATACTTTAGTAACGCTTTTAGGAAACAATGAGAGAATGCTTGTTCAGATACCAACAAAGAGAATGTTCTGTGAATACACAGTTGGTATGACTGCAACAGCATCAGCCGTAACACAAGCAATTATTGATGTGTTCGATGTTAGCATATTTGATGCAAACGTTGTAAAGGCCGCAATATGGGGATCCTACCCACAGACCCTTGATCTTAAGGGCGCAAAGATTCAAGCTATGCTTGAAGTTCCTCAGAAGAACGAAGGTCTTGGATACTCTCTAAGAAACATTATGGTTAATCACATCGTTGCTACAACAAAGAAAAATGCAATGAACTCAGCTGCACTTGCCTCAATCCTTGAGCAGACTGCAATGTTTGAAATGGGAGATGCTGTAGGTCCATTCGAGAGACTACACCTCTTAGGTCTTGCATACCAGGGAATGAACGCAAACAATATTACATATGAGTTAGTCAAAGCAAATGGAAAGAAAGGAACAATAGGATCAGTTGTTGAGTCCTTAGTTGGAAAAGCAATTGAAGATAAGGTTATAGCAGTAGACAAGACATTACCATCTGGATACAAAGTCTACAAAGCAAAAGATATTCCATTGTGGAATGCATATGCCGCATCAGGAATGCTCGCAGCAGTAATGGTAAACTGTGGTGCAATGAGAGCAGGTCAAGGAATACCTTCAACAGTCTTATACTTCAACGACTTAGTTGAGCACGAAACAGGTCTACCTGGTGTAGACTTCGGAAGAGCTCAGGGTACAACTGTAGGTATGTCATTCTTCTCCCACTCTATTTATGGTGGTGGAGGACCTGGTATATTCAACGGAAACCACATCGTTACAAGACACTCAAAAGGATTCGTTATTCCATGTATCGCTGCCGCAATGGCATTAGATGCAGGAACACAGATGTTCTCACCAGAAGCGACATCCGGATTAATTAAAGAAGTTTTCTCCACAGTACCTGAGTTTGCAGAACCAATGAAGTATGTAAACCAAGCTGCTGTTAAAATTAAAGGAGGTATTTAGGAGGAGTAATATTGAAAATTAGGCCCGAGATACAGATATTTCCTTTCAAATTGATATCAAAAGAAACTGCAGATAAGATCACTGACGAGCTCACTAGGTTTGACTTTGTCACAAATGTTTCAGTTCATGGACCTTCTGTAAATTCAAATGAAAATGAGAATTATATGGTTGGATGGATATGGATTGAAGTAGAGGACAACAATGAAGATGTCCAAAAAATTATAAAAGATGTTTGTGATGAATTTCTGCCTTTTGGATATAACATGGAAGTAGGCCGATTTACAAAATATAAAAAAGGAGTATCTGACTACATAAAGGGTCTAAATTAGGAGGAATAATTATGGCATATAAAGCACAATTTCACCCTGGAAAATCAGATCCATCAAAAAACAGAAAAAAATATATGGATCCTGCATACAAACTCCAAAAGATAAGATCAGTATCCGATGAGGATGTTGTAAGAGTTCTTGGCCACAGACAGCCTGGAGAGGACTACAAGAGCGTTCACCCACCATTAGAGGAAATGGGAGAACCAGAATGCCCTATAAGGGAACTTGTAGAACCAACACCTGGTGCCAAAGCTGGGGACAGAATTAGATATGTTCAGTTTACTGACTCCGTTTACTTTGCCCCAATATCTCCTTATCAGAGATCTTGGATGTACTCATACAGGTACAGAGGTATGGATAGCGGAACACTTTCTGGAAGACACGTAGTAGAAGCAAGAGAAAGAGATGTTGAAGCAATTGCTAAAGAACTTATTGAGTCCGAAACATTTGATGCTGCCAGAACTGGAATTAGAGGAAGAACAGTCCACGGACATGCTCTAAGACTTGATGAAAACGGTATCATGTTTGATGCAATGCAGAGATATGTTTTTGACAAGAGCACAGGAGAAGTAAAGTACGTAAAGGATATGGTTGGAGAACCAGTACCAGCCCCAATATCTGTTGGTAAGCCACTATCTGAAGATGAACTTAAGAAAAGAACAACAATCTACAGAGCAGATGGTGTTACAATAAAGGACGATGCAGAAGTTCTTCAAATGGTACAGAATGTTCACTGGGAGAGATCCTTCGGTGGATTCGAGCCATTTAAGGAGGCCAAGTTTTAAGGAGGGGATATGAATGGTATATAAAGATGAAAAACATAACTTTATGCAGGCAATGAAAAAGAAATTCGAAGAAGCTCCTGACAAGAAAAATACAAAGTACTACGTATACGGTGGATACAAGCAGAACAAGAGAAAAGTAGAATTTCATGATGCAGGTCTGCAGATTGCAAAAGAAAGAGGAATACCTGGGTACAACCCATCAGTAGGTATGCCACAAGGTCAGAGAGTATTAATGCCTTACCAGCTTTCACACACAGACACTATAGCTAACATGGATGACCTTCACTTCGTAAACAACGCTGCTATGCAACAAGCATGGGACGATATGAGAAGGACAATCCTCGTAGGACTTGACTCACCACACAACATTCTTGAAAAGAGACTCGGTAAAGAAGTCACACCAGAAACAATTAACCACTATCTTGAAGTAGTAAACCACGCAATGCCTGGTGCAGCCGTCATTCAGGAACACATGGTTGAAACTGACCCAAGATTAGTAAAAGACTCATACGTAAAAGTATACTCTGGAAACGATGAATTAATTGATGAAATTGATTCAAGATTCGTTATCGACATAAACAAAGAATTCCCTGCAGACCAAGCAGCCCAACTTAAGAAGGCTATTGGAAAATCAATGTGGCAGGTAGTTAGAATTCCAACAGTTGTTGGAAGAGTCTGTGACGGAGGAACAGTTTCTAGATGGAGCGCAATGCAGATCGGTATGGCATTCATTGGTGCATACAATCTATGCGCTGGAGAAGCCGCAACTGGAGATTTCGCATACGCTGCAAAGCACGGTTCAGTCATACAGATGTCTGACATGATGCCAGCAAGAAGAGCAAGAGGTCCAAACGAGCCTGGTGGACTTATGTACGGAATCGTAAGTGACTGTGCACAGTCCTTGGCCAAGTACCCTGATGACCCAGCAAGACACTCACTTGAGGCAATTGCTCTAGCTGCTTTAATTTACGATCAGATATACCTCGGATCATACATGTCTGGTGGTGTCGGATTCACACAGTATGCAACAGCTGCATACACCGATAACATCCTTGAAGACTTTGTATACTGGGGAATGGAACACGTAAAGGACAAGTATGGCGATCTCGCAAAGCAGAAACCAAGTGTAAAACTCATAAACGACATAGGAACAGATGTTGCTATGTACTGTTTAGAGCAGTATGAACTTTACCCAGCAGTTATGGAAACACACTTCGGTGGATCACAGAGAGCTACATGTATCTCTGCAGCAGCCGGAACAAGTGTATCTATGGCAACAGGTAACGCTCAAGCTGGTCTTTCAGCATGGTACCTTGCATGTAATATACACAAGGAGCAGATGGGAAGATTCGGATTCTACGGATACGACCTTCAGGATCAGATAGGTGCTTCAAACACCTTCTCATACAGATCTGATGAAGGTTTACCATTCGAGCTTAGGGGAGGTAACTACCCAAGCTACGCAATGAACGTAGGACACCAGAGCGCATACACTGGTATCGTTGCAGCAGCTCACTCCGCAAGAGGAGACGCATGGGCACTGTCACCACACATAAAGGTCGCATTCGCCGACAGGTCACTACCTTTCGACTTCGCAAACATTACAAAGGAGTTCGGAAAGGGTGCCATGAGGGAGTTCGTCCCTGCCGGAGAAAGAGACCTTATTATACCATAAATTAAAAATTTATTTTTTCTTTTCTTATTTTTTAATTTAATTTCTGTGAGCCTTGGTACCGTGTACTACTAGTTCTATCAATTCTTAAGATATTTTTTGATAGTGATGAGATATTCTTATCAAGAAAAGGGTTATAAGAACTTAAAATGAAGATTGTTGAAATTTACAAAGAGGTCGTAGAGGAGAACCAATGAAAAATGAAAAAGAAAATAAAAAAGAGCTACATGTTTTCTCATTAGCTTCTTTCTTAAACGATTTGGGCTCTGACATGATTTACCCGATATGGCCTTTGTTTGTCACTGTTTTCTTAGGTGCTGATGTTGTAGTATTAGGGCTAATAGACGGCATAGGAGATGCTTTAGTTTCAATCTCTAGCGCATTTTCTGGTTTTCTATCGGACAAATTTAGAAAAAGAAAAATATTTGTCTGGACGGGATACATATCTTCGGGGGTGGCTAGATTTGGTTACGCCGTTTCTCCAACTTGGGTATATCTCATCCCGTTCAAAGCTTTGGATCGAGCCGGTAAAATTAGGGGCGCACCTCGGGATGCAATGATTGCTGAACTTTCCTCAAATGAAAATAGGGGAGCAAACTTTGGATTCCTCAGAGCAATGGACAACTTTGGTGCACTTGTCGGAATTACTTTATCCATATTCTTATTAAAATATCT
Source organism: uncultured Thermococci archaeon (assembly GCA_964630765.1). Classification (GTDB taxonomy): domain Archaea; phylum Methanobacteriota_B; class Thermococci; order Methanofastidiosales; family Methanofastidiosaceae; genus Methanofastidiosum. The sequence goes on from CAZVXE010000029.1 coordinate 4,925, forward strand.
TGGATTTAGGAATCTTATTCTTTTGGCTTCGATTCCTTCATTTTTCTCTGTTCTAATAATATATCTTTTTATAAAAGAGAAGAAATTTGAAATTCAAAAAAGAGCTTTTTCAATAAATCTCTTTGATAAAAATTTTAGATTTTTCGTATTTGTAAATGGGTTATTCTCATTAGGGGCTTTCAGCTACTCTTTCTTTTTATTATATGCCAAAGACATTGGATTTTCAATATATACAGTCCCTATATTCTATTTGATTTTCACAGTATCAAGCACAATTTTTTCATATCCATTTGGGAGAATGGCAGATAAAATTGGGAGGAAAAAAGTATTGATGATCTCTTATTTATCTTTTGCAATTGTCTGCGGTAGTCTGATCTTTACAAGGAATTTTATAGGGATTGTGTTGATATTCTGTATTTATGGCCTCTACAAATCAGCTATCGAGGTATCACAAAAAACATTAGCCTCTGAAATATGTCCTTTGGACTACAGGGCCACTTCTTTGGGGTCTTTTCAACTTATTACCGGACTAATGGCTTTCCCAGCTTCTTTTATTGCAGGTATTTTGTGGAAAGTTTTGGGGATGAATTATCCTCTATATTTCTCATTAGTTTTATCCTTGATTTCTTTTCTATTAATTAATCTTGTAAAAGAACAAAAGATATGTTAATTAGAAACGTTTATAAACCACGTTTAGCCCTTCTTTTTGGTGAGCATTTAATGGAATTTTGTCCAAATTGCGGTACTCTTTTACGCGTTAATAAAAAAGAGGGCAAGTCTCTATACGCTTGTAGATGTGGCTATGAGAAAGACATAGATGAAAAAAGTAGGTTTGAGCATACTGAAAAAAATAATTCTGATGATGAAGTTGTTATCATAGAAAATAATAACATGGCAATGCCAAAAGTTAAGGAAGAATGTAAAAAATGCCACAACAGAGAAGCTTACTGGTGGATGCTCCAGACAAGAAGTGGAGATGAACCGGCAACAAAATTTTATAGATGCACAAAGTGCAATTATACTTGGAGAGAATACGATTAAAAAATAATATAGAGGACTAACTTAAGAGCCTCTATTAAACTTTTGTTATTTAATTTTCTGATTTACTCTTTCTTGGCCTTTTCTTTCTTTGGTGCGCTCTTTTTTGCAGG
>CAZVXE010000029.1:6175-18106 GCA_964630765.1 uncultured Thermococci archaeon
TTCTGATTTACTCTTTCTTGGCCTTTTCTTTCTTTGGTGCGCTCTTTTTTGCAGGCGCCTTCTTTGCTTTCTCAGGCTTTACTTCTTTTGCTTCCTGCTTAATTTCTTTAATAACTTCTTCTTTTTTGGGTGCAACTTTTTTTGGAGCAGTTTTCTTTTTTACCTTTTCAGGCTTTACTTTTTCTTTAACTTCCCCAGTCTGTTTTTCTGCATCGACTTTTCTCTGTTTTTTGGCTTCAACGTTTTTATTGAGTAAATCTTTTAGGAGAGCTACATTATTTTCACGGACAGTGCCTCTTCTAAAATCTAAAATTATGCCAAGGGAATTTGCACGATTAACATTAATATTTGCTTCCCTCAATTCTCCTAACGAGAACCCTCTGCTGTTTTTTTCTTTTGTAATATTTTTACTATGAGTCATTACCTTTGGATTCACGAAATCACCTTTACAAATTTAACTAGAAATATCTTAAAAGAGTTTCTGTGAACGAAGATGGAAAGGCTTAAATATGCATTTCATATTGATGGATTTGCATTATTATGCCCGAGTGGTGTAGCCCGGCCCATCATCCAAGACTGTCACTCTTGTGACTCGGGTTCAAATCCCGACTCGGGCGCCATAATGATTATAATTATAGGATAAAGGCAAATTAGCCATTAATATGAAAATAAGGTGATAAAATTCTTGTAAGCGTCTTCAGGAAGTCACCGAAAAGCTTAAATAGCACTCCATTTTCAATTCCAAAAACTGAAATCTGCACCCTGAAGAGGCTTTTTGTAAAAAAAACTCCTTTTATACGGGCTCGTAGCTCAGTCTGGCTAGAGCACCGGCCTTTTAAGCCGGGAGTCGGGGGTTCAAATCCCCTCGAGCCCGTCACATCCAAGGAGAGGTAATAATGACGAAAAAAAAGATTAATATATTGGATAATGAATTTGTTCCTGAACATACTATTCTTACAGAAGAAGAATCTAACGAGATTCTGCAGAGATTTAATGTAACACATGACAAACTTCCCCTAATCTTAGATACTGATCCTGTTGTAAAGATTATTGGGGCTAAATCGGGAGATGTAATAAAAATTGTGAGGGCCGACTCTCCTGCAGGAAAGAGCGTTTTCTACAGATATGTCATTGGCGAAGATATAAAGCAAGGATTGGAAGAAGAATTAGTTGATGAAATAATCGAAGAGGAGCCCGGGGAGGAATAGAGGTGATATTAGTTGGATAGATGGGTAGTTATTGAATCATTTTTTAATGAAAAAGGTTTCGTAAGGCAGCATCTTGATTCTTTTAATGATTTTGTTGGGAGAAGACTTCAGGAAGTTATTAATGAACAAGCTAAGATTGATACTGATATTGAAGGATTTCATGTTAAATTTGGTAAGATAAGGGCAGGAGAGCCAATATACAAGGAAGCAGATGGTTCAAAGAGAGATTTTTTCCCGCAAGAGGCAAGGCTTAGAAGTCTTTCCTACGTTGTTCCTCTTTATCTAGAGTTTATACCTGTTATAGATGAAAAGGAAAGAGAGCCAGTAGAGGTAGAGATTGGTAAACTTCCTATCATGTTAAAGTCACAAGCGTGTAGTCTCAATGGATTGGGGAGAGATGACCTGATTTTGAAAGGAGAAGACGCAAGGGACCCCGGTGGGTATTTCATAATTAATGGTGCAGAAAGAGTTGTAGTTGCTATAGAAGATTTGGCACCAAACAGGATATTAGTTGAAATTGACGAAAGATTGTCAGTTGCTATCGCAAAAGTATTTTCAACAAGAAGTGGATTTAGGGCATTAGTCACAGTAGAGAGAAAAAAAGATGGACTTCTTAGAGTTTCATTCCCATCTCTTCCTGGAAAGATGCCATTTGTAACTTTGATGAAATCATTAGGTCTTGAGAAGGATATTGATATAGTCAATTCAGTATCTTCTGAAAAGGATATCCAGAAGGAACTTTTGGATAACTTGGAAGAATCAATGGACATAACAGACAAGGAACTTGCACTAGATTATCTTGGTAAGAGACTAGCCATGGGTCAGCAGAAAGAGTACAGATTAAAACGGGCTGAAATGGCTCTCGATAAATATCTTTTGCCACACATTGGTACAGAAGAGGCAGACAGATTAAGAAAAGCCTATTACCTAGGTATAATGGCAAACAGGGTCATTGAACTTTCACTTGGTAAAAGAGAGTCAGATGACAAGGATCATTATGCCAACAAGAGATTAAAATTAGCAGGAGATCTTTTAGAAAATTTATTCAGATTATCATTCGTTCAACTTACAAGGGATATAAAATATCAGCTTGAAAGGACATATGCAAGAGGCAGATTTGAAGAAGGAAACGAAGGTGACTTTGTAAAGAAGTCTGTTAGGGCAGACGTTTTGACAGAAAGAATTAGATATGCAATGGCAACTGGAACTTGGCCTGGTGGCAGAATGGGTATCAGTCAGCTTATGGATGATACTAACTTCATGTCAAGATTCTCGCACCTTAGAAGAGTTCTTTCTCCACTTTCAAGAACACAACCCCACTTTGAAGCTAGGGATCTTCATCCAACTCACTGGGGAAGAATATGCCCAAGTGAAACACCAGAAGGGCCAAACTGCGGTCTTGTAAAAAACATGGCTTTGATGTCTTACATATCCATTGGGTCAAATGAACTCGATATCCAGAATTATCTATTTTCTTTGGGCTTGGAGCAGATTACAGATGTAGCCGGCCTTAAAGTAATGACTTACATTTACTTAAATGGTAATCTAATTGGATTTGTAAAAGACGGAAAAACATTCACTGATACTGTAAGAAATGACAGAAGAAAAGGAAAGATAGACAATGAAGCAAACATTGTTTACTACCAAATGACAAATGAGATTCACATTAACTGTGACCCAGGAAGAGTCCGAAGGCCACTTATCATTGTAGAGAATGGTAAGCCTCTTTTAACTGAAGAGCATGTAAAAGCAATTGAAAGAAGGTCCAAAAGCTGGTCAGATTTAATAGCCGAAGGGATTATTGAGTATTTGGACGCTGAAGAGGAAGAAAACACCCTTATAGCGCTCACAGAAGACGATTTGACCCCCGAATACACTCATCTTGAAATTTATTCTCCATCAATTCTTGGAGTCTGTGCATCAATAGTTCCATTTGCAGAACACAACGCCGCACCAAGAAACTCTTACGGAGCAGGAATGGGAAAACAGAGTCTTGGATTTTCACAATCTAATTTCAAACTTAAAGTTGAAACAAGGGGTCATTTGATGTACTATCCTCAGATGCCTATCGTTAAAACAAAAGTTATGGACGCAGTAGGATTTAACAACAGGCCTGCAGGTCAAAACTTTGTAGTTGCGGTACTTTCTTATCTAGGATATAATATAGAAGATGCACTTATTATTAACAAGAGTTCAGTAGACAGAGGTCTTGGAAGAACTACATTCTTTAGGACATACGATTCAGACGAGAGAAGATATCCCGGTGGCCAACAGGATAAGTTTGAGATGCCGGATGAATCAGTAAGCGGATACAGAGGACCAGACGCTTATGAAAATCTTGATATTGATGGATTCATAAGGCCTGAGTCTAGAGTAAAGGGTGGAGACGTTTTGATTGGAAGAACAAGTCCACCAAGATTCTTAGAAGAACTTGATGAGTTTGGAACAGCTATTGAAGGTAGAAGAGAGACTTCAATTGGAGTAAGGCCTTCAGAAAAAGGAATCATCGATTTAGTGTTATTGAGTGAAACAGAAGATGGAAACAAACTTGTTAAGATAAAAGCCAGAGATGAGAGGATACCTGAGCTCGGAGACAAATTTGCATCAAGACACGGTCAGAAGGGAGTTTTAGGATTCCTATGCCCGCAAAAAGATATGCCATTTACAGAGCATGGAATAACACCTGATCTTATAATTAATCCGCATGCTATACCTTCAAGAAAGACAGTAGGCCAAATACTGGAAATGATTGGGGGCAAAGCAGGCTCACTAAAGGCAAAAACCGTAGACGCTACATTATTTGCCGGAGAAAAAGAATCAGACATAAGACAAACCCTTCAGAGTTTTGGATTCAAGAATACTGGTAGAGAGAGACTATACAATGGAATCACTGGAGAGGTAATCGAAGCCGACATATTTGTTGGAGTTTGTTACTATCAGAAACTGCATCACATGGTCGCCGATAAAATCCATGCAAGATCTCGTGGTCCAAGACAGATGCTCACAAGACAGCCAACCGAAGGTAAGGCCAGAGAAGGAGGTCTTAGATTTGGTGAGATGGAGAGAGACTGTTTAGTTGGGCACGGAACAAGCTTATTATTGAAAGAAAGATTACTTGACGCTTCTGACAAAGCTGATATACTTGTATGTGGAAAATGTGGCTCGCTTGCTGTTTATGATAAACTCAGAAACAGAGAGTATTGCCCAATTTGCGAAGAAGAAACAGATATTTATCCTGTCGAAATGTCTTATGCTTTCAAACTTTTGCTAGAGGAGTTAAAATCGATGTGTTTAGATCCCAAATTAAAACTTAGGGATAGGGCGTGATCATCATGTTTAAAGTACCAAAAGTAATAGACACAATTCAATTTGGAATATTGTCTCCTGAAGACGTCAGAAAAATGTCGGTATTAAGAGTAATTACCGCCGATACTTATGATGATGATGGATACCCTATAGAAAAAGGTCTAATGGACCAGAGACTTGGTGTAATCGATCCAGGTTTAAAATGTAAGACTTGTGGTCAGAAGTTTGGGGACTGCCCTGGACACTTTGGGCACATAGAACTTGCAAGGCCTGTAATCCATGTCGGTCATGCTAAAGATGTACACAAAATTTTGAAGTCAGTATGCAGAGACTGCGGGAAGCTAAAACTTGATGAGTCTCAAAGACAGCACTTCCACGAACAACTCTTGAAAGCAAGTGACAGGTTAAAGAATAAGGAAATAATTGTAAAAGAGGCAATGGACAAAGCTGCTAAAAGCGTGTGTCCATGGTGCGGCAGTGATAAGAGGACTATCAAGTTTGAGAAACCATATACATTTTATGAAGAGTGGGGCGAGGAAAGAAACAAACTAACCCCCATAGATGTCAGAGAACGTTTAGAAAAAATACCTCTTGAAGATTATGAATTAATTGGTGTAAATAAAGATGTTTCAAAACCAGAGTGGATGGTATTAACAGTATTGCCAGTTCCACCAGTTACAGTAAGACCTTCTATAACTCTTGAGTCAAGTGTCAGAAGTGAAGACGATTTAACTCACAAATTAGTAGATATCATAAGAATAAATCAGAGGTTAAGGGAAAATATAGACGCAGGAGCTCCACAGCTTATAGTCGAGGACTTATGGGAACTTTTGCAATATCACGTAACAACTTACTTTAATAATAGCACTTCAGGAGTTCCTCCTGCAAGACACAGATCAGGCAGAATTCTAAAAACTATTTCACAGAGACTCTCTGGGAAGGAAGGCAGATTTAGATCAAATCTTTCAGGAAAGAGGGTTGACTTTTCTGCAAGAACAGTAGTTTCTCCCGACCCATACATCAGTATAAACGAAGTCGGAGTGCCTGACTTTGTAGCATCTGAATTAACAGTTCCTGAAAAGGTAACCGCACATAACTTGGAAGAAATGAAGATAATTGTAAGAAATGGGCCAAACACACATCCAGGTGCAAACTACGTAATAAGAAATGACGGAAGAAGAAAGAAAATTACTGATACTACAAAAGACGACGTTGCTGAAGAGCTTGATGTTGGATTTACAGTTGAGAGGCAGTTGAGAGATGGGGATATTGTGTTGTTCAACAGACAACCTTCACTTCACAGACTGTCAATAATGGCCCACGAAGTAAGAGTCATGCCATATAAAACTTTTAGACTTAATCTCTGTGTATGTCCGCCATATAACGCTGACTTCGATGGAGATGAAATGAATTTACATCTTCCTCAGACAGAAGAGGCAAGAAGCGAAGCTGGAATAATTATGAAGGTCCAGGAGAACATCATCTCACCAAGATTTGGAGAGCCTGTTATCGGGGGTATGCAAGATTATATTTCTGGTGCCTATCTTATGACAAAAGATGGAGCAGAATTTTCTGCTGAAGATGTAGAACAGTACTTTTACGAATCAGACATACTAAACAATAAAGTAGATGTCGAAGCATTCAACGAAAGGTCAAAACCCTGGACAGGAAAAGAGCTCTTTGAAGTCTTACTTCCAAAGGATTTGAGTGTGGAGTTCAGATCAAAAACATGCAGAAAATGTGAAAAATGTGAATTTGCTAACTGCAAATTTGATAATTATGTTGTTATAAAAGAAGGAAAACTTCTAAAGGGAGTCATTGACGGAGCAGCATTTAAGGCCAGGTCAAATTGTAAACTACTAGATAAGATTGTAAAGGATTATGGCTCTGACGAAGGAAGAGAGTTCTTGGATTCTGTCACAAAACTTATAATTTCAGTTATAATGAAAGTAGGCCTTACAACAGGTATAGATGACGTCGACATACCGGAAGAAGGTCTTGATAGAATTGATGAAATATTAGAAAATGCCCACAGTAAAGTCATGGACAATATTGATGCTTACCAGAGGGGAGAGCTCGAGAAACAACCAGGTCAGACAATTGAGGATACACTAGAAAACAGGATTATGGCTGAACTTGCAAAGGCAAGAGACAATGCAGGTGCAGCAGCAGAAAAGTACCTTGGAATGAAAAGACATGCCGTAATAATGGCTAAGACAGGCGCAAAAGGAAATATGCTCGACTTAACTCAGATGGCCGCATGCTTAGGGCAGATGACTGTACGAGGAAAAAGACTTCACAGAGGTTATCAGGAGAGAAGTTTACCTCACTTTAAGCGTGGAGATCGTTCAGCCAAGGCAAGGGGATTTGTCAGTTCAAGTTACAGAAAAGGACTTTCACCAACAGAGTTTTTCTTCCATTCCATGGGAGGAAGAGAAGGACTTGTAGATACAGCAGTTAGAACAGCACAGTCAGGTTATATGCAGAGAAGATTAATTAATGCTTTGCAGGACTTAAAGGTTGAAAAAGATAGAAGCGTTAGAGATAACAGTAATAATATCATCCAATTTGAATACGGGGAGGACGGAGTCGATCCCTCCAGAAGTTCATATGGGGAAGCCGTTGATATAGATTGGATAGTGCATAAAACAATTACTTCGAGGAAGGAGTGAAGGTGGGGTCATGGCAGATTTATCATATATAGATACTCAACTTGAAGAATATAATGACAAACTAACTAAATATATTTCAGGTCAACTTAAAGAAAAACTTTACCTGGCCAATGATAAATATAACTTGTCAGAAAATGAAGTAACTTCTATAATCGAAGATTGCATTAAAACTTATGAAAAATCTCTTGTTGATCCCGGTGAAGCAGTTGGGACTATAGCGGCGCAGAGTTTAGGGGAACCAGGAACACAGATGACACTAAACACCTTCCACTATGCGGGAGTAGCTGATATTAACGTTACACTAGGTCTTCCCAGAATAATTGAAATTGTCGATGCAAGAAAAGATCCAAATACGCCAGTTATGAGGATTTATCTCGATGAAGAAATTAGAGAAAGCAGGGAAAAAGCTGAAGACATAGTTAAGGAAATTGAAGGTACAACAATTGAAAGTATTTCCAAGAGCATGAAGATTGATGTTATCAATATGTCAATTGTAGTTGAGCTTGATACTTACAAAATGGAAAAACAAGGACTTACCATCGAAGATATCAAAGAAAAACTTTATAAATTGAAAAAAGTCGAGAGCATCGAGGACGAAGATAACTTTTTAACTTTAAAGGCCGGTGACGTTTCTCTTATGGAACTTAGAAAATTTTTTAACAGAGTGAAAGGCCACCAGCTTAAAGGAATAAAGAATGTTAAAAGGGCCCTAATAAAAAAAGAAGCAGAAGAATATGTAATATACACAGAGGGTTCAAATCTTGGAGAAGCTTTTAAAATTCCTGGGGTCGATCTATCTAGGTCAATATCAAACGATATAAACGAGATACAGAGGGTACTTGGGATTGAAGCAGCTAGAAGGGCCATTGTAGATGAAATCAGAAAAGTTCTTGAAGAGCAGGGTCTAGAAGTAGATATCAGGCATATAATGTTACTTTCTGATTTAATGACCATGGAAGGAGAGATAAAGCAGATAGGAAGGCATGGAATTAGTGGAGAGAAGGCCAGTATACTTGCTAGGGCTTCTTTTGAAGTTACTACTAACCATCTTATGAAGGCTGCAAAGTTTGGGGAAATTGACGCCTTATCGGGGGTAACGGAGAACGTTATAATAGGGCAACCCATACCGATGGGTACAGGGAATGTTAAACTTATAATGAAAAAGTAGGAGGTTATTCAATGGACGTAAATAGAGAAATAAAAAGAACAGTAGACACCGGAAAGGTAATACTTGGAACCAACAAATCCATTAATTCTCTTAAGACGGGTAATGCTAAGATGATTATCTATACTCAGAACTGTCCTAATAGTATAAAAGAGGATATTTTATATTACTCAAAGATATCAAGCATACCAATCTTAGAGTTTGGTGGTACATCGCTGGAGCTTGGTACCGTTTGTGGTAAACCATTTCTAGTTTCAGTAATGGCAGTCATGTCTCCAGGAGAGTCCAATATACTTTCTGGAGGTAAGGTTTATGGGAATTAAAATTTCAACTGATGAGATAAAGTATATTGGGCTTTTTGAAAGCATGACCGGTGCAACTGTTAAAGATTGTATTTTTGAAGACAATAAAAATAAGATTGTTTATGTTGTTAAAGAAGGCGATATGGGCCTTGCCATTGGGAAAAATGGTGCGAATGCGCAGAGAGTAAAAGAAACTCTGAATAAGCCAATAGATATAATTGAATATTCAGATGATCCTGTTAAGTTTATTAAGAATATTATTTGGCCTGTTAAAGTTAAAAGTATTCATGTTTCCGAGAGAAAAGATGGCAAGAAGATAGCTGTTCTTGATATTAATAAGAAAGATAAAGGTCTTGTAATAGGAAAAGAAGGAAAAAATATAGATCGAATCAAAAACCTATTAAAGAGACATCATAATCTTGACGATATAATGATCATGTAGAGGTTGTAAATATGAGTAAACCACATGGCAGAAACGCTGCGAGAAAAATCGAGGGAATAAGAAAAAGATTTAGATGGAAAGATAAAGGTTACAAAGTTCAAGCGTTAGACCTTAAAGTTAAATCAGATCCTTTAGAGGGTAGCCCTCAGGCTAGAGGGATTGTACTTGAGAAAGTACCTATTGAGGCAAAACAGCCCAACTCCGCCCTTAGGAAATGCATTAGAGTTCAGCTTATTAAAAACGGTAGGCAGATAACTGCATTTTGCCCAGGAGACGGCGCTATAAACTTCATTGACGAACACGATGAGGTCGTAATTGAAGGTATTGGCGGCAGACAGGGTGGATCAATGGGAGATATCCCCGGAGTCCGATTTAAAGTAATTAAGGTAAACAGAGTTTCATTAAATGAGATGGTTAAAGGAAGGAAAGAGAAACCGGTAAGGTAGATATTATGGATGTTAAAGATAGATTTTACATTCCCGATAACCTCAAAGTCTTTGGCAAGTGGGATACAGAGATTGCCGTTGAAGATTTGGGAATAAAGAGTTATGTCAATCTTACCCCCACTGTAGTTCTTCATACCGCAGGAAGGCACCAAAAGAGAAGATTTTGGAAAAATAAAATGAATATAGTCGAAAGACTTGCAAACAAAATGATGAGATCAGGTTCTGCGGGAAGAAAAGTTGGCGGAAGATTCTTGAGAAGACATGGTGGCTACACGGGTAAGAAACAAGCCACATATAGGACTTTAAAACTTGCTTTTGAAGATATTAATAAAAAAACAAAACAGAATCCTTTGGAAGTACTAGTTAAGGCATTGGAATATGCAGGGCCAAGAGAGGAAGTAACAACACTTTCCTACGGAGGAATTAAGTACCACCTTTCAGTAGATACGGGATCCCAGAGAAGACTTGATATGGCACTTAGGAATATTGCACTCGGTGCAAGTCTTAAAACTTTTAAAACAAAGAAAAAATTCCATGAAACATTGGCTGAAGAGATCATTCTCGCTTCAAAAGGAGAAATGGCAAGCTTTTCTGTTAACAAGAAGGAAGAAATAGAGAGGATAGCTAAATCGGCCAGATAATTCAATTAAGGTGATTCATTATGGGCAGAAAAGAAGAGATGGCAAAGAGAGTTAAAGAATTAATGAAAGATCCAAAGTACATAAGGAATACTGGGATAGCCGCACACATTGATCACGGTAAAACTACATTGAGTGATAACCTTCTATCTGGCGCAGGCCTTATGTCAGAGGATCTCGCAGGAAAACAGCTTGTCTTGGATTTTGATGAACAGGAGCAGGCAAGGGGAATTACAATTAACGCATCTAACATATCAATGGTACACAGAAACAAAGGTCAAGATTACTTAGTTAATTTGATTGATACACCTGGACACGTTGACTTTGGAGGAGACGTTACCAGGGCAATGAGGGCAATAGATGGATGTATTATAGTTGTCTGTGCTGTAGAAGGTAAGATGCCTCAGACTGAAACTGTGGTAAGGCAAGCCCTAAAGGAAAGGGTAAAACCAACACTTTTCATTAATAAAGTTGACAGATTGATAAGGGAACTTCAGCTTTCACCTGAAGAGTTACAGAACAGGTTCGTTAAAATTATCAATGAGGTAAACAAATTAATTAAAAATGCAGCCCCTCCAGAATTTAAGGATAGCTGGCAGGTTAGCGTTACTGAAGGCAGCGTAGCATTTGGTTCAGCTTACTATAACTGGGCTATAAACGTCCCTTACATGAAAAAGACTGGAATATCTTTTAAGGATATTATTGAACACTGTATGAACGATACTCAAAAGGAACTTTCTAAAAAATCTCCTTTACATGAAATCCTTCTTGATATGATGGTTACACATCTTCCAAATCCCTTAGTTGCACAGAAGTATAGGATCCCTCAGATCTGGAAGGGGGACCTTGAAAGTGCTGTGGGCAAGGATATGCTGGAGTGCAATCCAAACGGACATCTTGGAATGGTTGTTACAAAGATTGTGCAAGATCCGCATGCTGGGGAAATCAGTGTAGGTAGATTATTTTCAGGAACCTTAAAAACTGGTCAAGAGGTATGGATAGTAGCAACAAAAAACAAGAGGAGAGTTCAGCAAGTCGGAATTTTCATGGGGGCAGACAGGGAGAACTTAGAGGTAGTTCCATGCGGTAACATAGTTGCAGTTACAGGCCTAAAAGAAGCAATAGCCGGTGAAACAATTTGTACTGGTGATGAACCAATCACACCCTTTGAGGCGATAAAGCACTACTCAGAACCTGTAGTCACAGTTGCAGTAGAGCCAAAAAATACCAAAGATTTAGCAAAACTAGTTGAAGTTTTGAGACAAGTTTCAAAGGAAGACCCAACACTAGTAGCCAAAATCAATGAAGATAGCGGAGAATATTTATTATCTGGTATGGGAGAACTTCACTTAGAGGTAGTCGGTTACAGAATTACTCATGACAGAGGGATTGATATAAAATTATCCCAACCAATTGTTATCTACAGAGAATCAATTGATGGTAAATCTGAAGCTGTAGAAGGTAAATCTCCAAACAAACATAACAGATTCTATATGCAGGTAGAGCCTTTAGAGGATAATGTTTACAATGCAGTAAAAGAGGGAATAATACCCGAAGGCAGAATTAAAGGCAAAGATCTAGGTCCACAACTAAGAGAACTTGGAATGGATAGTGACGAAGTAAAAGGTATTGCAGATGTTTACAACGGGAACGTATTCTTCAACATGACAAAAGGAATAGTGTACATTAACGAAGTAATAGAACTTGTCATACAATCAATTCATGAAGCTATTGACGGAGGCCCATATTCAA
>CAZVXE010000030.1:0-18073 GCA_964630765.1 uncultured Thermococci archaeon
TTAGATTTTGATAAGCCCAACATAATCAATGAAATGGCAGAAAGAGAGTCTCTTGCATATTGCACCATGGGGAGTATCACGCCCCCATTTCCTTCCCCTCCGATTGAGGCATTGACCCTTATCATTTCTTCTACAACATTTATCTCCCCAACCTTTGCTCTTAGAACTCTTCCGCCATTTGATGAAACTACATCATCAAGTGCTCTTGTAGTTGAAAGATTTGTGACAACAGTTTTATTTTGTGGGTTCATATGCTCTATAAAAAATTTTGATGCGAGGACAAGCGTATTTTCTTCTCCAATATATTGGCCTTTTTCATCTAGTATAGCGACTCTATCGGCGTCCCCATCTAGTGCAAAGCCGATGTCTATAACTCCTTTTTCTCTTATGAAATCTGAAAAAGAAGTAAGATTTTCTTTTAGAGGTTCAGGATTTCTTGGAAAAGACGCTTTGGCATCACAGTTTATTTTTATTACCTTAAATCCAAGTTTCTCAATAAACATGGGGATAAATTCTGAGCCTGCAGCATTACAAGCGTCGATTGCCACAGTAAAATTATCTTTACTAAAACAATTAAAATCAATCTTTTGAAAAACTGAATTCATATGAAGTTCTTTTGCTTTTGGATCATCACATAATTTTCCAAGTTTGTCGTAAGTCTGAAATTTAAAATTTTTTTCTTCTAGATTTTTTTTAATAGCGATAATTTTTTTTTCGTTAAAGAATATGCCATTGCCTTCGATGAATTTTAATCCGTTCCATTTCTCAGGGTTATGACTCGCAGTTATGGATATGCCACCTGAGGCACTTTTTATTTTTGTCACAAATTGCACTGTAGGTGTAGGTGCAATCCCAATATCGATTATATCAAATCCCAAAGATTGAAGTGAAGAAATAACTGCATTCTTTACCATATCTCCCGATATCCTTGAATCATTACCTATAACAACTTTGCCAGGAGGGATCTCTTTTGCAAAAGATGCCACATAATTACATATGAGCTTTGGAGATAAACCCTCACCTACTATACCTCTAAGACCAGAAACTCCAAATATTACGTCCATCTGTTCACCTTAAGGAAAATTTATTGGGAGATACACCGCAACTATTTCTTTCATCTTTTGTGAATTCAAATATTTTTTTCATCATTTCCTCATACTCTTTTGTCAAAATAATTCCACGCCTTCCTGCTGCCCTAGAATAAGTTGTTATCGCAGAATCAAAAAATAGCTCCGAAGGCTCTGATCCAAGTGATTTTGCCCACATGCAAAAACTTGGAACATCTTCAGAAATTGTGCCATGAATATGGGCTGCAAATCCAATCTTTTTCCCAGTATAAATCATTGTTCCAATAGAAGATTTTGCATTGTCCCCTATTACACATCCAAAAAACTGCTGACCAGAATCAATTATCTTACCAGTAATTTTGTATTTTATTGTTCCGTATGTATCTTTTAAGTCACTGTTTGACGTTCCTGCCCCAAGATTAACCCATTCTCCTAGATAAGAGTGACCCACAAATCCATAGTGCTGCTTGTTGGTATAACCATGAAAAATAGATTCTTCTATCTCTCCCCCAATCTTACATACGTTTCCAATCGAACATTCCTGGATTCTACCACTTTTAATAAGGCAGTTGGTCCCAATATAGGTTGGCCCAGCAATTCTAGAAAAGGCTCGAATTACAGTATTGTCACCTATGTGTACTGGCCCATTTCTTACATCAAAGACAACGTTTTTTTCAGCTTCAACGCCCTTACCCACGAAAACTAGTCTCTTATCGCCCGTGATATCAATGTCAAGAGAATTTTTATCTTGCTTAGAGCAGTAAATAGAGAATTCTCTCGTAATCTCATTACTGTTTTCATTAACTATGTCCCAGGGATATTTGATTAATATAATATTTGATATATTGAATTCTTTTAATCCTATTTTTATTAACTTTTCAATATCTTTGTATCCAGAAATATTTATAGCGCCCAATGATTTTTCTTTTAAATAAATAAACGCAATTTCATTACTAAAATAATATATTCCTTCTTCCTTGATCTCTGGCCTTCCTTTCATTATTAGTCTTCCATTAATGAAGAGTATATCCCCTTTGATTGATTCTTTCAGAAAAAGACCATTCTCAGAAAATAAAGATTTTAGATAATCCCTCATCAATAAGTATGGAATTGCCTCAGGAAAGAAAAATTCAATTTTTTCCCTCAGATTTTTAAATCCACATCTCAGCTCAAAAACAGGCCTTGAATATGTAAGGGGCAAAAAGTTCTCGTAAATGCTATCTTCAAATATACATATGTTATCCAAATAATCCCCTACTAATTTTTAATATGTATACATTTAAAAGTTGTGATTAAAATAAGAAAATCAATGAAAATAACCTTCGGAAGTTAGATTAGATGCAAGCTCTTGGAATATTTCTTAAAGAAATTCTTAAAAAAAAACTGGCCGTGTTGGGTGTAGGCAGTGAGCTTAGAGGAGACGATGGTGTAGGGCCATACCTTTCTGAAAAGCTTTCGAGTTTTAATAGTGAATCTTTTCTCAGCATAAATGGCGATTTAGTTCCAGAAAACTTTACTCGGGACTTAAGAAAATTTCAACCGGACAACATAATTATAATAGATGCGGCATTCATGGGAAAATCGGCAGGTGACATTGAAATTATTAGAATAAATGAGTTAACAGGGATCTCTTTTTCATCTCATTCAATGCCCCTATCCGTCTTAGGAAAATACCTCTCGCAAGAAATTGGGGCGAATATCTACATTCTTGGAATACAGGCCATTAACATTGATTTTGGAAGCGAGATATCTCTAGAAGTAAGAGAGGCGGCCGATAAAATATTTGAAATAATTAAAGAACGAATAGTCTAATCGCCATTCATTTTTTCTAAAAGATTTGTAATTTCAGAGTCACTCATTTCTTTGATCCTATATTTTTTCAACAATTGATCCCTCTGATTTGTTACTTGCGATTCTTCTAGATTAATGTCTTTAACAATTACACATTCTGGCCGAGATATTTTCACTATACCAATATCGTTTGACGTAAGTCTTACAACAGAAACTCCACAACGATGGAATTCAAAAGGAGTTTCAAATCTACACTCATTACCGTAAAAAACAGTTCCAGAACTAAGTAATTTAAGTTCTCCGCCTACTATTTCACCGTCAGATAAAATGACTTTAATTTCTTCTTCATATTCTCCTTTGTCAGCTAGAATCCTTACGTACCCCGTGAACTTGTCAATATCAATAAGGACTTCTTTGACGAAATCGCTAAGTGAATTCGTCTTCATGTTATATTTCACTATTGTCTTTATTATGTGCCCTTTGGGGAGCTTCATATTAACACCTTAAATATTCAGTCTTTAAATCTTTCGAACGATACAAGGCAAGGTGTGTTTTCATTAAATTCGAAATTATATTTATATTTTAAGGATTCCCCTTCAATATTGTAATCAAGGGCGCCAAGTAATGTTATTGCCCTAAGACATGCAATCTCCTTTTGTTCGCCAATTAGTTTCTTGCAGTGAAATTTATATGGACATTGAATAGCCTTAAAAGTGAAATTTTTATCATCGCCAGAAAATTCAAAGTCATCTGGATTAAAAAACTGAGCTGTAACAAGTGCATCAATGAACATCTTGACCGTATTGTATGGACTCAGCCCTTTTTGGAACTCCATCCCAAGTTCTCCCCAAGATTCAATGAAAGGACGTATTGCTATTGTACCCCATTTCCTGTAAAATAGTTTGGGCCTATCAAAAAATACGTTGGCTGTTGATTCAACACCATAAAGCCATGCGTTCATAATAACTTGGGTAAATCTTAACTTTCTATCTACAGTCATTGTTTTTACCTCAATTATTTTATTTAGGTTAATATTTATATCAACTTTTCTTTATATAAGTCTTACTAAGGGGGAATAATTAAATTTAAATTAAAGAATTTATCAAAACTTTCTGGAGAGTGGACAAATGAATATCTCACGAAATGAAGATCTGAAGATGCTTTCATCACTTGATGAATGGGAGTTAATTGACCTTTTGCTTTTTAACATCAAAAACTTATGGAGGGTAGATGGCCTCTACTTTTTAGGTATCGAAGAAAAGTTTGGGATGCAGGCTGCAACGGATATTGATGTTAAATGTTGGGATTATCTAGCAGAAATTGAGTCTAAGTATCTAAAACAGATGTTTTCACTTGAACCAAACCTAGAAGGACTTGCAAAAGCATTGAGATTTACAAGTTGGGCCCTTGATCACCCTTCCAAAGAAATAGAAATTAAGGACGAGGTACTGATCTTTCGAATAACAGACTGCCATACACAAAAAACTAGAAAAGAAAAAGGTCTGCCCCAATTTTCATGTAAAAATGTAAGATTCAATTATCTAAAAATCTTTGTTGAAAATATCTCTCCAAACATTAACGTATGTTGTAATTTATGCCCCCCTGATGAACATCTGGAGAATGTTTGGTGCGAATGGCGTTTTACAATGAAATAACGATAGAAAAGGTTAAAAATGAGGCTAACCTAAAAATTCAAAGTGAGCTTATGACTACTTGGAAAAATACTTCAAACGACCTAGTGAAATGTCCTAAATGTGGCTTTGTCTTTTCAAAGCAGTATTCAAGGGTAGTATCATGCCAAACATGCCCCATGGCAACTTCGGGATGTGTTATGATAAAATGCCCTAGATGCCAAGAAGAGTTCTATCCTTAGAATCAAATGCAATAATATTCCTTGTAGTTATATTAATACCGAAAAATATATAAAGAAATATATAAAAAAAATTATATGGGGGAGAGATGATATTCCGATTATGATTACCCTCCTTTATGTCCAAAAGATTCCATCAGAATTTGCCCTTTTGGGCTCTCTCCTCCTAAAAATGAGGTAGATACCTTGCAATATTGGGATGAAAAGATAGAAACGATGAAAAGGGATGAACTGGAAGCATTCCAGTTTAAACATCTTAAACACATATTAAATCATGCTTATAATAATAGTGAACACTATAGAAATAGTTTCAGAGACGCTGGAGTATCACCCAACGACATTAATAGTCTTTCTGATATTCAAAAACTTCCAACTATTCAAAAGGATAATATTAGGAAGGATCAAGAGCTCGCCCCACCATTAGGAAAAATGACTGCTGTGCCAGAGGATGAGGTAGTTTACATCTCAGTTTCAAGTGGATCCACAGGAATGCCAACAGCTTCCCCCTTCACTTACCAAGATTTTGAAGATTTTATGGATTTTGAAGCAAGATTATTTTATTCATCAGGTATGAGGAAAAATGATAGGTACTGTCATGCATTAAACATGTCTCTTTTTGTTGGAGGGCCGTGTGTCTTTGGTGCCCAAAAGGTCGGGGCATTGTGTATACATGCAGGTACAATACCATCAGAAAGACTGCTTAGGATAATGATGCAGTTCCAGCCAACAATTACTTGGACAACACCCTCCTACGCATGGTATCTTGGTGAAACTGCAGAAAAGCAGGGAATTGATGTAGCTCACGACACGGCCATAGGCAAAATCTTTGTTGCAGGAGAACCAGGTGGTTCAATTGATGCAACGAAAAAGAGAATTGAGCAACTTTGGGACGCAGATGTGTATGACTATTATGGGTTGTCCGATATATTTGGGGCTTGTGCTGGAGAATGTGAAGAGAAGGCAGGACTCCATTTTGCTGAAGACCACATGATTGTTGAGGTATTGGATTTAAAGACAGGTGAACCTGTTGGAGAAAATGAAGAGGGAGAAATGGTACTCACAACAATCAAAAAAATGGCAAGGCCAATGATAAGATTTAGAACCGGTGACATAGTTTCATATGAAGTAGATAAATGTGCATGCGGAAGAACTCATAAGAGATTAATGGGGATATGTGGAAGAACAGATGACATGCTTATAATAAAAGGGGTAAATGTATTGCCTTCAAGTGTCGAACCAGTTGTAAGAGGTAACAAGAAGTTATCTGGGGAATATAGGCTAGTAGTGGACAGAGTAAACCACCTTGATGTCTTAACTATTGAAATCGAAAGAATGTGCGAGTACCAAGGAGATGTAAAATTATTAGAAAGAGAAGTCCAGCGAGATCTTAGGGCAGTTTTAGGTATAACTCCAAAAGTACTAATATATGAAGACGGCACATTGCCAAGAGAAACACATAAAGCAAAAAGAATTAAAGATAATAGAAAAAACGTCTGGAAATAAAATTTTATTTTTATTAAAAATTAAAATTTTTTTAAAATATATCTATTGCTCTAGACATTACATTTTTTCCCCTGTATTCTGGGAGAATCATAGGCGATTTTCTGCTCTCAGGCACTCCTGCTTTTCTCAATTCTTCAGAATATTTTGTGATGTGAGATAGAGTCAATTTTCCAATAGATGCTTTCTTTGCATATTTTGCTGCAGAAATTCCAGCCCTTCTTCCAAAAACAGAGTAGTCAAGGAGAGAGTTTCCCATAAGTCTATTCTTTCCATGTACCCCGCCTGTGACTTCTCCGCCTGCGAATAACCCTTTTAGTTCTGTGGCACCATTTGCATCAATCACAATCCCACCATTTTGGTAGTGCAATGTGGGAAATACCAGTATAGGATCCTCTACCATGTTTATGTCAAATCTCTTAAACATTCTATACATAGCAGATAGTTCCCTTTCAGTCACACCCTCTCCTTTTATCATGTTAATCATTGGCGAATCAAGCCAGACCCCCTGCATCCCAGTTGGTGTTTCTACCCCTCCACCTGCCCCATAGCATTCCCTTATGAAAGCTGCACTTTCTACATCCCTTGGCTCCAAAGGATGCACGAACATTTCACCCTCTCTGTTCAGAGGCTGTGCACCAAGACCTCTGACTTTTTCAGTTATTAGAAGGCCAACTATCTGCTCTGGGAAAGCTGCACCTGTGGGGTGGTACTGTACAGAATCCATGTCCCTGAGCCTTGCTCCACACCTGTAAGCCATTGAAAGTCCATCGGCAGTTGCACCATAATGATTTGTTGTGGGAAATCCTTGAATGTGAAGCCTCCCAAATCCACCTGTGGCCATAACAGTAGCCTTGGCCCTAACAACGTAATACTGGTGAGTTTCTATATTGAAAAGAATTGCCCCAGCAACCTGCCCTTTATCATCCATCAAAAGTTCTATTGCAGGTGAAAATTCAACAGCAGGAATTGATAGATTAATAAATTCATCTCTAATAACTCTAAGTAGTTCCATGCCCGTATAGTCTTTAGCAGAGTGCATTCTTTTCCTTGAGGTTCCCCCCCCGTGAATAGTAATCATTGTTCCATCTTTTTCCTTGTCAAACATGACTCCTTTTTCTTCAAACCATTTTATTATTGCGGGGCCATCAGAAACTAAAGCTTCTACAAGTTCGGGATCATTTGCAAAGTGCCCTCCTCCGATAACATCAAGATAATGAATTTCAGGAGCATCGTTGGATTTGTCTGCTGCCTGTATGCCGCCTTGAGCCATAATTGAGTTGGAGTCACCGTGTCTGAGCTTAGTTGTCATAAGGATATTTTGAGGATCTATGCCTTCATATGTAGCCCAGATACCTGCCATTGTTCCCGCTCCACCCCCTCCAATAATGAGAAGGTCAACGTCATAGTCAATATTAGAAAGATCAATATCTTTTTCAGAAATACGAGAGTATGACTCAATTAAATCTGCAACTTCAAAAGGAACTATCTCGCCTTTTGAATTCCCTACTGAAAGAGTTCTTTTTACTTCAGGTTTATAGTCAGGATGATACTTATTTAAGACGTCATCCCTCTCTTCCATAGACATCTGCTGATATTTCTCTTTGAGTCTTTTTTCTCGGGTCTTTTCAACCATTTCAATGGATTCCCTCATTGCCTCTGGATAACCTTTTATTAGCTTCATCAAATCACTACTCAGTCACCCTCTTCTTGTAAAGATCTTTTATCTCTGCAAGCTTCAAGACTTTTAACTTTGAGATTTCTTTCTTTGTAACCCCGCTGTTTAGTTTTGCCACAGCTTCTTCTGTATGCATTGCTTTTGGGGCTACATATTTTCCATTCAATCTTCTTGCAAGCTGCCCAACGTGATACTGGGTAATTTCGGCAGGGCACCTAAAAGCACAAAGACCACACTGGACACAATCAAATGAGAGGATGGCCGCCTTTTCTATATTGCCCCTTAATGAAGCCTGAACATAATCCATTACCTTTAGCTCCTGAGGGCATACTTTTGTACAACTGTTGCAACTGATGCATCTCGCTATTTCGGGATATTCCTTTAGAAGTGCATTGTGGGCGATATTGAGTTTTTCCACATCATACTTTTTCTTATTGGCAGGTGTAAATGGCAACTGGACGAGATACATTCCATCGTCAACTGTAGTCTGACACGCAAGAGCAGATTTTAATTTATAGTCATCTTTCAATCTGTAAATCGTCGCACATGCGCCACAAAAACCAGCTCTGCACCCTGCGCCTCTTGTATACCTATAGCCTGCATATTCCATCGCTTTCATCAGGGTTAGACCTGATGGAACCTTATACTCCTTACCCATGATAAATACACTTACCAACGGGATCCGATTTTTTTCAGCCAACTATTTTCCCCCACTTTCTTCTAATTTATCTTTAATGAACTTATAGTCCTTCAAATAACGCTGATTGTTATCTGAAAGAGAGATAATTAATAATTCGGACAAATAAATAACAGGAGTCTGGCGATTTATTTTTCCTTTTTCAAACAAGCTTTTCTGCCCAGTTGTTAGATTGTACTGGCAAAGCGGACATGGGGTGACAATTACATCGGCCCCTCTGCTTTGGGATGTTTTGACTATTCTTTGGACACAATCAAGGACAGCCTCCTTGTTTGTTATAATTTGATGAGCGCCACAACATTCAACGGTCATCGGATTTTCAATTACTTTAGCTCCAAGTGCAGAAAGTATATCTCCCATCACATGCGGGGCGTCTTGGTCATCAAATGCTATTGTTTTTGGCCTTAAGAGCATACACCCATAATATGGGTCAACTTTTAGATTTGTTAGAGGAGTTTTTACCTTAGCTTTAATCTTTTCAGGGCCTATATCGTTATACAAAACCTCCAAAAAATGCATGATCTCGATATTTCCAAGATAGTCTTCTTCGGTATCCATGAAAAGATTGACATTATTGAGTTTGTCAGGGTTATTCTTATACATCAGATTGACCTGCTTTAAAACATTGTAGCACATAGAACAAAGTGTCACAAGTTTATTTGTTTTAAGCTCCCTCCCCATTTCTTGAGCTCTTATCAGCGTTCTTGTAGCTGAGAGATGATCGGCCATAACATCTGAGGTGAGATTGTAGACAACACCACAACACGTCCACGTAGGAAGCTCCTTTAGTTCAAATCCCAAAAGCTTTGCCACTTCTAAAGCTGCTTCTTCGTCCTTTTTCCCCGTAGTTTTTAGAGTGCATCCTGGGTAGTAAGGATATTCCATCACCAGACCCCCTTCTTTATCGCGGCAACTATGGCCATCTGAGGTATTTCTTCAATCATCTTTTCTATAAATTCTTTTGAGTAAATATTGATGAAATCCTGCTTGTTTCTCAACATCACGTTTCTCAACGCTTCCATTATCTTAGCTATGTCAACGCTTCTTGGGCATCTCGCTGAACATGTGAAACATGCAGCACATACCCAAAAAGTGTTTTGGTCCAAAACTTCAAGGTCCCCCATTTGGACAAATCTTATTATCTTATTAGGGGCCATGTCCATACTGTCAACAACAGGACATGTAGCTGAGCATTTACCGCACTGATAGCATTGGAATATATTCTGTCCAGATATTTCTTCTACATTTTTTCTTAGTTCCAATCCCTTCTCAGAAACGGTGAAGACCACTATATACCCCTCCCAATTCTCTTAAGAAGTGAGCTATCTTTATTGTAAATGGATATTTCAATAGGTGATGCTCCAGGGAGACAGTGTGTGGCACATGCAAAACACGGGTCATATGCCCTAAATGCCATCTCCACCCTATTGAGTATCCCATCGTTGACTTTTCCATTTGAGATCATGCCTTTTGCCGCATCCCTTACTGACATGCATATGGCACCGGCGTTATTTGTGGTGGCGACTATCATATTCGCTTTTTCAATTCTTGCGTCATCGGTTAATTTATAATGGTGGAATAGAGTTCCTCTTGCAGCCTCAACTACGCCAACTCCTTCGTTTGGGAGACCTACCTTGTTCCTAAGATCCTGTTTTAGGATATTTTTATCTCTGCTAAGTTCCAAGACTCTTTCAGAAGCGTAAAGTAACTCTATCAACCTTGCCCAGTGGAATGCTAGTGTCGAATTAACAGGTTTTCCCAGGGTTTCAATCAACTCTTTATAGGCCTCATTTGCAAGCGGAGTTGTAAATCCATCAATGACGTTTATTCTGCCTAATGGTCCAACCCGGTAAATCCCGCTATCAACGCCACCTGTTAGTCCTTTCCATCCAATCTGCTTTAAGTAAGGATATTTCATATAAGTCCATGGCTCAACATGCTCTTCGATATACTCAGCATATTGACTTCCATCAAAACAGGCAAACTCTTCATCTATTGGGCTTTTTACTCTTACCATACCATCGTAGAAATTTAGATTGTTATTTTTGTCAACAAGCCCCATATTATAAGTTTCAAGGGTGTAAGCATCACTTTTGATGAGATCAAGATACGCCTTATTTTTCAGTACAGTATCTTTGAAAAAGTTTAAGGTAAACTCTGAGAATTTGACACAAGATTCAGCCATCGACTCAATCTCATTTCGTTCCTCTTCATTCAATCCTTTTGAAATACCCCCAGGAAGACCACAGACGGGGTGGGTGGGTTTACCACCGAGAATCCTTGTTATCTTCTGCCCATATGCTCTGTGTTTTATGACTTCCTTACCTATTTCAACACCGACTTTTCCTATAACACCTATGATATTCCTATCTCCTTTTGGTGCATCCGGTCCGACAACAAAGTCAGGCCCACCAAGGAAGTAAAAGTGAAGTATATGATCATATACCACATACCCGCAGTACATTAACTCTCTAAGTTTCTTTGCTGTTTCTGTGGGCTGTGTGTTAAAAGCATTGTCTAATGCTTTAGTTGATGCGAAATGATGGGCAACTGGGCATACACCACAAATCCTTGATGTAATCTGAGGCATATCCTCTGCAAGCCTGCCTTCGCTGAACTTCTCAAAACCTCTTAGTTCAGGTATCTGGAGATAAGCATTCTCAACATTTCCACTATCATTTAGGAAAATCTCAATTTTGCCGTGGCCCTCAAGTCTTGTTATTGGATCTATTGTAATTCTTTTCATTTTATCACCTTTCTCTTAATGAAGGATGAAGCAAGTGAATATCTGTAAAATGTGCCAACTGGATCCTTAATCTTAGAAATTAGTTCTTCAACTTTTTTCTCATCAAGTTCGATCTCATTCTCAACTGCCAAAACTGAAGCTAAGGCAGAGATCATCTTTGCACCTTGGTCTGTCACCTCAGGCGTCTTTCCAAAGCAGCCTGTGCAAGGCATGTTTCCTTTAATGCACTGATGGCCACAACCTGACCTTGTTGCAGGACCCATACATATTATGCCTTGGTCAAGGAAGCATTTTTCTGGATCAGCTTCCTTTTCATATACCCTGTAAATTGTTTCAATCATTTTGTCCTTCTTTTTTCTAGGGCATTCATCACACAAAGCCTTTACTGGTGCTAAAACTGCCCCTTTTGGCGGCAGATCTCCAGTCAAGAATTTATTAAAAGCATCCTCAACAATATTTGGCGTTGGGGGACATCCTGGCATATAATAATCAACATCAACAACCTGATCAAGAGTTTTTACAGTATCATAAAACTCCGGGATATGAATCTCACCTTCTTTGACCTCGAAAGAAGATAGAGGTAAAATGTTATCCTTATTTACTGTTGTTTCTGTCTCTTGGTAGGCTCGATCAAAAATCAGTTTTTTGTTAAATAGATTTGCCAAAGCAGGTATACAACCCTCATGTGCACATGAGCCAAATGCAACTAGAATCTTAGACTTTTTTCTAAGTAATTTTGCAAGCTCTTCATTTTCACTAGTCCTTATGGCTCCGTTAAAAAAGCAGACATCTATAGATTTGTCCTTCATTTTTTTCAGATCTTCATATTTGGTATCCATGGCCACAGGCCACATCAAGATGTTTGCTTTTTCAATTACATCCAGTATCTTTTCATTGATATCTAAAACAGCAATTTCGCAGCCACCACAGGAAGCAGCCCAGTAAAATGCTATGTTGGCTTTATTCATTTTGATTCCTCCGATTTCAGTGGAGAGGGTCCAATCTCTTTTATTTTGATGACCATATCATTTACGACTTCTCTAAACTTGTTTCCTTCGCTTGCTGATATCCATTCTAGTCTTAACCTCTCCTCCTCTAATCCCATATCTTTTAGTAGCATCTTAAGAAGTTTTACCCTTCTGAGTGTTTTATAATTGCCCTGAGCATAATGGCAGTCACCTGGATGACATCCGCCAACAAGAACACCGTCTGCACCCTTGGCAAACGCATCAAGGACAAAAGATGGATCTACTCTGCCTGAACACATTACTCGTATAGGAACAGCATTTGGAGAAAACTTTAATCTTGAGACCCCCGCAAGGTCTGCTCCGGCATAAGTGCACCATTTGCATAGAAAAGCTATAATTTTAGGTTCAAACTCTTTCATAAAATCTACTCCAGTATGACCTCAATCATCTTAAACATATTTTTTGATTCATCGTTTCTCATTGTAGCAGCCCCACTTGGACATGCAGAAGAACATGTACCACAACCCTGACATAGAGCCTCATTTAATTTAGATCTCTTTGTTTCCTTGCCATCTTTAGTGGTAATTTCAGCCTCCAATGCACTGTAAGGGCAGAGTGCAATGCATACGCCACATCCACTGCATACATCCTCATTAATCTCACAAATCAGGGGCTCCTTCTGCAGTAAATCAGAAGAAAACATCGAAAGGATTTTGGATGCGGCAGCCCCTGCCTGAGAAACTGATTCGGGGATATCTTTTGGGCCTTGGGCGGCACCAGCGAAGAATATGCCAGATGTCATGCTTTCGACTGGCCTTAATTTTGGGTGGGCCTCCTTTAAAAATCCATTTTCGTCCACAGATACTTTGAGTTTTTGCTTGATCTCAATTATTCCAAAAGATGGCTCAATGGCCATAGCCAAGACAGCAAGATCGGCCTTTATCTCGACTTTTTTACCTGTAAGGGTATCGACTCCCCATACGACGACTTTATTGCCATCCTCAAATATCTTTGAAACTTTACCTCGAGTGTAGAGGACATGGTCTTCTTCTGTAGTCCTGTAATAAAACTCCTCATAGTCCTTTCCAGCTGTCCTAACGTCAATATAAAATACATATGCATTTCCGTCGTGAACCTTGTGCTTGAATAGCATCGCATGCTTTGCAGTGTACATGCAACAAATCTTTGAGCAGTAAGGCTTGTGCTCCTCTATATCTCTTGAACCAGCACACTGGACAAAGACAACATCCTTCACAGGATTACCATCTGAAGGTCTTACGACCTGCCCCCCAGTGGGACCTGATGCAGAGAGTAGCCTTTCAAATTTAAGGCCGCTTACAACATTGGGGTATCTACCCCCGCCATAGTCTGAAAGATTTTCCAAAGGGTATTCTTGGTACCCAGTTGCAACTACAATTGCACCTGCTTCAACTTCCATTATTTCCTCTTTCATATCAAAATCAATTGCTCCAATCTTACAGACCTTTTCACAGATTTTGCATATACCCTTTTGATAGTAAAGGCAGTTTTCTCTGTCAATTACCGGTTTGTTTGGAACTGCCTGTGGAAATGGTGTGAAGATGGCTGTTCTTTTTGCAAGACCTTCCTGAAATTCAGAAGGAACTTTTACTGGGCACTTTGTATAACAGTCACCGCACCCTGTACAAAGGTCCCAGTTGACAGAAGTAGGCTTTTTCTTTATCTTCACTTTAAAGTTTCCAACATACCCACTGACATTCTCCACTTCAGAGTATGTCAAGAGCTCAATGTTTGGATTATTAGCAGCCTCAACCATCTTTGGAGTTAAAATACACTGAGAACAATCAAGCGTTGGAAAGGTTTCGGATAGTTTTGCCATCTTTCCCCCAATTGAGGAGTCCCTTTCAACAAGATAAGTTTTGTACCCGCCATTAGCAATGTCAAGCGCGGCCTGTATTCCAGCAACCCCCCCACCTATTACGACGGCTTTTTTAGTAATTGGAACCTCAATATCAGCAAGAGAATTATCATTTTTGACTTTTTCAACAATGCTCTTTGTGATCTTAATTGCCTTTTCAGTAGCCTTATCTTTATCTTCGTGGACCCAGCTACAGTGTTCCCTAATGTTAGAAATCTCGCATTGGTATGGATTCAATCCCGCATTTTTTGAATTTACGCGGAAGGTTTTCTCATGGAGTGTGGGAGAGCAGGCTGCAACGACGACACGATCAAGCTTTTCCTTTTCAATGGTCTCCCTCATAAGTTTTTGGCCTGGATCAGAGCACATGTAGATGTAAGTTCCGGCATATGCGACCCCTTCCATTTTAGATATTTCTTGCGCTACTTTTTCCACATCAACTGTTCCAGCAATGTTGGAACCACAGTGGCAAACAAAAACGCCTACCCTAGGGGAAGAAGAGTTAGTATCCATTAAAAGTCATCTCTCTTATTTTGTACTATTATTATAATTTTTCTAAATTTAAATGTTTTGGTTATAGAACACACATTATACCAAATAATAATTATTAAATAAAATTTTTTTCGGATATAATTGACAATAATTTTGATTTTCCCGCATGAAGTTGATATGCGCCATTTTCATTTTTTTGACCTATCGATTTTCGTTAGGCCCCCATTTTCAAAAACATATACTATATTGATAAAGGAAGGTATATCGATATCATGCGTTATCATGATTAAAGTTTTATTTTTACAAAAATCTTCTATATTCTCCAATAGTAGATTTTTAGTTTCTAAATCCAAATGGGAGGTTGGCTCATCAAGTATTATAATTTCTGGATCCTCTAAAAATACTCTAGCTAGGGCAATACGTTGTTTTTGGCCACCGGATAATTTCGATCCTCTATCTCCAATTATGTAATCATATGAAATTCCTTTTTGATTTACAAAGTCATTACAACAGGCTAATTTACATGCTGACATTAATTCATCTTTGCCTATGCCTTTTTGGCCCCACGTGATATTCTCTTCAATAGTTCCATAAAACAAATATGGATCTTGGCCCATCCAACTCAAAATTCTGTGCCAACTTTCTTTTTTTATTTTTTGTATGGGTATTTGATTTATCGTTAAACTACCCGATTTAGGATAAATCAATCCTAAAATTAAATCAATTAAAGTACTTTTCCCAACGCCTGTTGGCCCATAAATAGCAATTTTATCCCCTTTATTTATTGTTAAATTAATGTTCTTTAAAATATTCTTATCAGAATATTTAAAACTAACATTTTTTAATTCGATTTTATCTTCAAAATTATTAATTATTATATTACCATCTTTTTCAATGTTATTGGATCCTTCATTAATCAATACATCAACTGCATTCATAGATGGAATTTCAAATTTAATTCTGTAATATTCAGTTTGAATTGATTTTAAATCTCCGCCAAGTTTTAAGAAAACATATATCATTATTCCAATAACAGAAATTGGCACGTAAAAATAGGTCATAGTGATGTAGATTATTATTAAAATAGGTATAAAATTAGCAGGTTCGTGGAGATAGGTAACATAGTTCATTTTATCGTTCATTTGATATCTTATCTTTGATAAATACTCTGTTTTATCGTATAGTAGTTTTCTAACAAAATTTTCTTTAGACATTGATTTTATGTTCTTAAGGCCATCTAAAGAAGCCAACGTTTCTTTCATAAATAAATTTCTTTGACTGAGAATAGTTGATCCACTGTATCTAGCGTTTTTTACTATTCTGCCCAAAATCAAAGTGACACTGCCTATAACTAAAAAAATCAAAATTGTAATTTCAAAAGATAACAAAATTAAAAGAAAAACATATACAAATAAAAGAAATATCGGAGGCAGTAAATTAAGAGACCTTAAATAGACGTCTCTATCCTTTTCTATTTCATTTGTAAGAATGTTTGTTATATAACTTTTCATCGACCCATTAATAAATATCCAATCAGAGTATAGAATTATATCACATATCTTCTTTCTTCTACTTACTTCATACCATGATTTTTCTCTATTTATCAACGTGGCTAATAGGATATTGATTAAAGCCTTGCAAATAAAAACAAATGCTATCCCAACAAAAAGAGAAAGAGTTGTATATTCCACATTTAAGATTGAATACGCCTTTTCAATGTAATACAAAAACTGAATATTACTATTCTCTGAAGATTGATTTAATATCTGTTCTAGTGCGGGCACCAATAAACTAATTGATAACATCTCAAAAAAACTCACAACTAAAGATAATAAAACAATAATTATTGATTGTTTTTTTCTTTTTTTGAATAAGCTTCTTATGACAGATCTTACCGAATATCTTTCAGAAATTGTAATATCTTGAGTTAACACCATTTAATTCACTAATTAGAAATATTATAATTTAAATGTTTTGGTTATAGAAGACATCTATACCAAATAATAATCAATAAATAAAAATTAATCCGGATAAAATTGACAAAAATTATGATTTTGCCGGTGAAAATGTTCAGTGTATTTTCTGTTAAATAAAAATTTGTATAATATTTTTATATTTATTGATTTTTTATGTAGAAAAATTAATGATTTTTATACAAATGGCCAAATTATTATCGATATTTATCTAAACAATAATCTTTTTAAAGTGAAAAAACAATGTGTATACGGAACTCTATTTTTCGGGGGATTAAATGATAGATGAAACCCTAATAAAAAATACCGTAATTGAACTTCTAAGGGACTCTTCAACAAAGCTTCCTTTGGATGTCAAAAATGCCTTGGAAAAGGCTTATGAAGTTGAGGAAGGGCCTGCAAAGGCCCAATTAGAGGCGATACTAAAAAATATAAAAATGGCAGAGGATACTTCAACTCCGATGTGCCAAGACACGGGCATTCACATATTTTTCGTTAAGATTGGTGATGTGGGAAATCCAAAACTTGAAAAAAAATTGGCCAGTATAATTATTGACGGCGTGAGAGAAGCTACAAAAACAGTACCTTTAAGACCTAATGCAGTTCATCCCCTCACACGAAAAAATCCAGGGGACAACGTCGGGGATTATATGCCTTATATTAATTTTACTCCAATTGATTCTGATTATATAGAGATAACTGCAATGCCAAAGGGAGCAGGCAGTGAAAACATGTCAAAGGTAGCTATGCTAAATCCTTCTGATGGGATAAAAGGAATTAAGAAATTTGCTCTTGACACAGTAGTTAGTGCAGGATCAAAACCATGCCCACCTACAATAATAGGCCTTGGTATTGGGGGTAGTGCAGATATATCGATAAAGCTTGCAAAGATGGCATTATTAAGGCCGATAGACCAGAGGCACCGGGATCCAACTGTAGCCGCTTTAGAAGAAGAGTTGTTTGAAGCTTTTAATTCACTAGGCATCGGAGTCATGGGACTTGGTGGGAAGACCACTGTTCTAGGTGTTAATGCCGAGCTTGGCTACTGCCACACAGCATCACTTCCAGTTGCAATAAATGTCCAGTGTTGGGCGGGACGAAAGGCAACAGCAAGAATTTACAAAGACGGGAGGGTAGAGCATCTGACCTACAAGAGGTGATACTATGGATAAGATATTAAATTTACCACTTGATGAAAAAACTGTTAGAGAGTTAAAGATTGGGGAAACTGTTTATCTTAACGGTGTTTTCTTTACTGCCAGAGATGAAGCCCATATGCATGCTTTAGAGTATGCAAAAGAAGGTAAGAAAATCCCCTATGACTTTAAGGGTGCTGCAATCTATCACTGCGGACCTATCATGGCAAAGCAAAATGACAAGTGGAGAGCAGTTGC